>CALDUO010000176.1 GCA_937923745.1 uncultured Granulosicoccaceae bacterium | reverse complement strand
CACCGGGCAGAGCTGATTAGCGCTCGGGCGGTATGGAATACGTGGTGGTCACATGTGCAACACAATGGTCGTCGTTCAGCTCATCACCAGAGTACAAACTGACCTCACCAACGGCCAATCGTTTGCCAAGTTTTAACAAAGAAGCCTCTGCAACAATATCCCCCGGTGCAGGTTTACGCAAAAAATTAATAGACAACTGCGTGGTGACGGCAAGCTCGACCGGGCCAATGTGCGACAGCACCAGAGCATACATCGCAGCATCAGCCAGCGTCATCATCACCGGCCCGGACACTGTACCACCGGGGCGTAGAAATGCGTCACTATAGCGTGCGCGCATCACCACTCGACCGTGATCTACCGACTCCAGCTGCAGCCCCATCATTTTGACAAAGGGCAGTTTCTCTGCGGCGATACGATCAAACTCTGCGATGGTTATGCGGCTTTCTTTCACGGTCTGCAGGTGTGTGGGGATAGGCCTATTGTACCGAATCAACACTGGCGCGTCAGGTGGCGCGTTATCAGCCATGCACCGTGGAAGATCATTATCAGGCCTTCCCGGTCGCGATCAGCACGAGACCCTACCGCCGATCGGCATGACCGATTGAGCCGGCATTTTTCTGCTATGTCAGGCCCGTCAACGGCAGTTGCACTGCAACGAGACACTCGCTACATTGTGGTGCTACCGGGCCAACACATCGTATTACCGGCTCCAACCCTCTCTACATATGGCGTACTATTCTATGGATTCGCAGGAACCTCTTCTGACCATCGAGACCACAGGCCACCTCGCAACGGTGACATTGAACAGGCCAAACAGTTTTAACGCACTGTCCGAGGCATTGTTAATATCCTTGCAACAAACACTCACCGACATTGCGGACAACGATGCTATTCACGTGGTAATTCTTGCTGCCAATGGCCGGGCGTTCTGTGCGGGCCACGATCTCAAGGAAATGCGTAACCCCAAAGAAAGCACACCAGACCTTGATTATTACCGATCGCTATTTGCCCGCTGCGGTAACGTAATGAAAACCATCGCATCGATGCAACAACCGGTGATTGCAAAAGTACAGGGGATGGCTACCGCAGCAGGCTGCCAGCTGGTCGGTACCTGCGATCTGGCTGTCGCATCAGATAACGCAACGTTTGCGGTCTCGGGCATTAATGTGGGGCTATTCTGCAGCACACCAGCGGTAGCGCTGTCGCGTAATGTGTCGCGTAAACGGGCGTTTGAGATGCTTGCCACCGGCGATTTTATCAGTGCCTCTCAAGCCGCAGACTGGGGATTGATTAACCGCGCCGTGCCCGCAGAAGATTTGGATAAAGCCACTAACGAGCTGGCGCAAAACCTGTTAAAAAAGTCTGCTGTTGCATTAAGAACCGGCAAACAAATGTTTTACCGGCAGCTTGAGCAAGGTTTATCAGGTGCGTACGATTACGCCGGTGAAGTTATGGCCTGTAATATGATGGCCGATGACACCGTTGCCGGTATTGACGCTTTTATTCAGAAAAAAACCGCCACCTGGAAACATCGCTAGCGGGCCGAAGTTCCTATGACACCATCGCGTTCTAACTGAGCGAGTCGTGCGGGTGTCATCCCGTTGAGTGACTGCAATACCTCATGCGTATGTTGCCCAAGTTCCGGGCCTGCCCACTCTGTACTGCCGGGTGTACTGTCGAGTCGCGGGTGAACCGTTGGCACTGTTAATTCGCGTGTACCGGTATGCACGGTTTCAAACAGTCCACGTTCAGCAAAATGCGGGTCTTCAAACATGTCTTTAACAGAGTAAATAGGCGCTGACGGCACGTCACTGTCTTCGAGTTTTTGTAGAATGACATCCGATGGCAGCGTTTGGGTCCACGCGGTCAACGCCTCGTCAATGTCACCCTCGTGTGCAACACGACCCGGATTATCTACATAAGCCGGATTATTGGCCATGTCGTCACGACCAGCGGTTGTCATCAAGCGTTTGAAAATAGAATCGCCATTACCGCCGATGACCACGTAACGACCATCTGCACACCGATACGTATTGGTCGGCACGATACCGGTCAGCGTTGAACCGGACGGCTCGCGAATGAGTCCGGCACCCGAGTATTCAGGCACCACAGATTCAAGCATGCCGTACACTGACTCCAATATAGACACATCGACCACCTGCCCCTCTCCACCGGGTTTGCTGCGCTGCACGAGCGCCAGCAATGTGCCGATAACAGCGTGCATGCCTGCCAGCGTATCGCCCATGCTTAAATTAGGACGCACCGGTGGACGGTCAGCGAAACCATTGACGTAACGAAAACCACCCATCGCCTCACAGGCCGATGCAAAACCCGGTTTGGTGTGATACGGACCGTCTTGCCCGTAACCTGAGACACGGGTGTACACAAGCGCGGGGTTTGACTGTTGAAACGACGAGGGCCCCAGCTCCCACGATTCCATTTTCCCGGGCCGGAAATTCTCGATCAATACATCGGCGTTATTGATCAGTTCACGCACCAGTTCGCGCCCCTCAACCGCATTCAGATTGACCGTCACCGACTTTTTGTTACGCGCCATACTGCGCCACCAAAAGGAGGTGCCATCGTCGTCAAGCGCACGCCAGTGACGTAACGGATCACCATTCCCCGGAGCCTCGATTTTAATAACCTCAGCGCCAAAGTAGGCCAGCATATGACCGGCGAAAGGTCCGGCTATCAGTTGTCCCATTTCAATCACACGCACACCCGTCAGTGGCTTGGGGGCTGAGGACGGACAGTGCCCGTCTGACGCATGCTGCGGATGGTGGTGACTGGCTGCTTGTTTCATTGAGTTTGGCCTAACCGATTTTTTACGGCAATTTTTAGGGAGAAATTTTACGTCGGTTTTGCTGCTACATTTTCCGCTCTGATGTTGCTGACCTATTTGGCTGATGTGTCTTTTCTGTTAGCTGGCCTATGAGTTGGCCGGTTAGTTGGCCGGTTAGTTGGCAGGAGAGCTGGTCAGTTAGCTGCCCGTATCACTACCTGCTTGGCTGCTTGGCTGCTTGTTTATATCCGGGTTATTCGCTGCTTATTTTCGGAACAGTGTGCCAAAACGGTTTTCCCAAGCGGTCGGGACCGATACACTGACCTTACCAACACTGGCCACGACACACCATCGGCGACAACACGTTATGCACAATCATTATGCTACAGGACTTGACCGACAAACGGCTAACTACACACCGTTGAGTCCACTCAGTTTTTTGCAACGGGCAGCTGATGTGTACCCCGACTATTGTTCCATCATCTACCGGGAGCAGCGTTACACATGGGCACAAACCCTGGAGCGGTGTCGTCGCCTCGCCGCCGCACTCGCAGCGCTCGGTGCAGCACCCGGCAAAACTGTCTCGGTGCTCTCTCCCAATGTGCCGGCTCTCTATGAAACGCACTTTGCGGTACCGATGACTGGCGCGACACTCAATACAATCAACACACGTCTGGATGCGCACACAATCCGGTACATCCTTGACCACGCAGAGTCATTGGTGCTGATCACTGACCGCGAATTCTCAGCGGTAGTCAATGAGGCCATCAGCACGCTGAAGAGTCCACCCATCATTATCGACATTGACGACCCTGCCGTCACCGGCGGCGAACGGCTGGGCAAGACTGACTATGAAACATTTTTACGCACAGGTGATGCAAATTTTCAGTGGTCATTACCGGCTGATGAGTGGGATGCCATCTCACTGAACTACACCTCCGGTACTACTGGCGACCCGAAGGGTGTGGTTTATCATCACCGTGGTGCTTATATGAACGCGTTGAGCAACATCACGGGATGGTCCATGCCTGCACACCCGGTATACCTGTGGACATTACCCATGTTTCATTGTAACGGCTGGTGTTTTCCCTGGTCATTGGCAGCGGTCGCCGGTACCAGTGTGTGCAGTCGAGAGGTTAGCGCCGAGGTGATTTATTCTGCCATCGACGAGCACGATGTAACGCATCTGTGCGGCGCGCCTATCGTGATGAATTTTATTGTCAACGCCAAACCCGAAGACGTAAAACCGTTACGCCATACCGTTAACATGATGACCGCGGCCGCCCCGCCTCCGCCCAGCATTCTGTCTCGCATCGAAAGCCTTGGCTTTCATATTACGCATGTCTATGGGTTGACCGAGACCTATGGACCCGCAGTCATGTGCGCATGGAAGTCAGAGTGGGACAATTTGCCTGACACCGAACGAGCCACCATGAAAGCGCGCCAAGGCGTTCGTTATCAGGTGCTCGAAGACCTCAATGTTATTGACCCTGACACCCTGTTGCCCGTGCCTCGCGACGGCCAAACGCTCGGTGAGATCGTGTTTCGCGGCAACATTGTTATGAAAGGTTATTACCGCAACGAAACCGCCAATCAAGCTGTGTTTAAAGGTGGTTGGTTTCATAGCGGTGATCTTGCGGTGATGGATCCCGATGGTTATGTTCGTATTCTGGATCGATCAAAAGACATTATTATTTCAGGCGGCGAGAATATATCGTCCATTGAAATTGAAAGCATGCTGTATAGCCACCCCGATGTGCTCGATGCAGCAGTCACTGCAAAACCCGACGAAAAATGGGGCGAAACACCCTGCGCATTTGTGACACTGCACACCGGCGCTAACGTCACTGAGCAACAGCTGATCGACTACTGCCGCGATAACATGGCGCACTTCAAGTGTCCCAAAACCATTGTGTTTACCGAACTGCCCAAGACGTCAACCGGTAAAATTCAAAAATATCTGTTGCGCGAGCGCGCCCGTGCATTGGGTGATACCTGAATGCCGGTTGCCATCAAATACCGTGTCTGCATGGTACACTCTCAACACCCTATTCAATGACACACCGTTCTCAGGAGCAAGCGTACAATGCGTTATCTACACACGATGGTCAGAGTCAGTAACGTCGAGGAATCACTCGACTTCTACTGTAACAAACTCGGTATGGTTGAAACCCGCCGCAACGAATACGAAGATGGCAGATTCACGCTTATTTTTCTTGCTGCGACCAAAGACGTCGATAACGCCAAATCTGCATCGTCACCCGAACTCGAACTGACCTATAACTGGGATCCGGAAGAGTACGATTACGGGCGTAACTTCGGACACCTCGCGTTTAAAGTAGACAACATATACGACACTTGCCAGAAATTGATGGACGCTGGTGTCACAATAAACCGGCCACCACGCGAAGGTCGTATGGCATTCATTAAATCGCCTGACAACATTTCCATTGAACTACTTCAGGAAGGCGACGCACTACCCGTCGCCGAGCCATGGAGCTCAATGGAAAATACCGGTACCTGGTAACCCGCCACCATACCTACGCAGGAGTGTCACCCGTGAGTCAACTTTCGTTTTTCCAGTTCCCTTATCTGTCTGATAACTACGGCGTGCTGATACACGATGCCGAGTCGGGCGACACGGCCTGTGTCGATGCCGGTGATGCCGATGCTGCACTGACAGCACTGGCTGAGCACGGCTGGACACTGACACACTTGTTTATTACCCATCATCACGCCGACCATACCGGTGGGCTCGAAGCGCTAAAGGCTGCCACGGGCTGCCATGTCATTGGCCCTGCTCCGGAATCGGTGCCTATCGCGGGGCTCGATCAACGCGTGAATGACGGTGACGAGCTGCAATTTGCCGGACACACGGTTCAAGTCATGCACACACCGGGGCACACGCTGGACATGATTAACTATTATCTGCCTGAGCAAGGCGTGCTGTTTGCCGGTGATACGCTTTTTACACTCGGCTGCGGCAAATTGTTCGAGGGCACCGCCGATGTCATGTGGAACAGCCTGAACACACTCATGGCGCTACCGCCGGAAACAGTGGTGTATTGCAGTCACGAGTACACGCTTGAAAATGGTGCGTTCGCGATTCAGGTCGACCCGAACAATCAAAACCTGATCGACAGGCTCCGTAATGCAGAAGCGCTTCGCGAGAAAAACCAACCTACCGTCCCAAGCACCATCGCCGAAGAACTGCTAACCAATCCATTCTTCAGGGCCGCAGACCCTGCTATTCGGCAGCACCTCAACATGATCACAGCAAGCGATCTCGACGTCTTTACCGAACTGCGCAAAAGACGCGGATGAAGATCGTGTCAAAGTTTTTGGCAAAACGTTAACAGGGTCACACATCGTTTCACTTAAACACGCGTCAACCTGGCCGATACCCTCTTGGTATGCACACAGATGCTGTCCCGGTTGGTCGTCTCGCGACCGACAAAGTGTTAACTATAGGAATTGTCATGACCCAAAAGTACCGCCTCGTCACCCGTAGCGATTTTGATGGATTGGTTTGCGCTGTCCTTTTGCGACATCTCGATCTCATCGACGACATTGTGTTTGTACACCCAAAAGACATGCAAGACGGGAAGTGCGACATTGGCCCCAATGACATTACCACCAATCTGCCGTACGTCGAAGGCGCGCATTTGATCTTCGATCACCATCTGTCAGAGAAAGTCAGAAACAGCGGCGATATCAGCAATTACATCATTGACGCCGAGGCACCGTCGGCTGCCCGCATCGTCTGGAAGTACTACGGTGGCGAAGATACTTTTCCGTCCTCGTGGAATGAAATGATGGAGGCAGTAGACAAAGCCGATTCGGCGCAGTACTCACGTGAGGAAGTACTGAACCCCGACAATTGGGAGCTGCTGAACATGCTGATGGATTCGCGCACGGGCTTGGGACGGTTCCGCGAATTCAGAATTTCCAACTACGCACTGATGATGGATCTGATTGATTACTGCAAGGACCACTCGATCCAGGAGATTCTGCAGATGCCCGATATCAAAGAGCGGGTAGAATTGTATTTTGATCACCACGAACGGTTTCGTGACCAGATTGCGCGCTGCTCAACGGTATACGGCAACGTGGTCGTGCTTGATCTGCGCAACGAAGACACCATCTTCGCCGGTAACCGCTTTGTGATTTACGCGCTGTACCCGCAGTGCAACTTGTCTATTCACCAGTTGTGGGGTCTGAAACAACAGAACACGGTTTTTGCGATGGGCAAATCAATCTTTGATCGCTCGTGCAAAACCAACGTCGGTGAACTGATGCTCGAATACGGTGGCGGTGGTCACTCTGCAGCAGGCACCTGTCAAATTGACAACGACAAAGCCGACGCGACACTGCAAGACATCGTGCAGCGCGTCAACGATAACGAAAACACCGAGCTGAAAAAAGCCAGCTGATACACCCGTTTTTATGACACGGGTTAACTCACCGCAATAGTTCAGTATCATCCAGTAAACCGACTCACCTCTCCTGACACGCAGGAGAGGTGATCCGTCCGATCGCTGTTAACCCTTGGTGGCGCGGGCACGCTTTGGCCCCAAACGCACCACGACCCCTCTCTCACACGACTCTCTTTTTTGGTTGTCACCAGTGCACGTTCACGGCTTGTGATGTCAGGCCTGTGTGCCCCGATCTGTCACGAACCCCGCATGGAGCCCTATTGAACCCCAGAGTGCAGCCAATGTCGTACAAGGTTATAGTTTTCAACACCTCTGCACTGCAACAACAGGAGAGACACGCATGACTGATTCTCGTGACCGTTCACCGGGCTTGTTCGGAACCCGCGCAAACACCGGAGACCACGCTGTCGACAACAACTTGTATGCACCAGACTCAACCAGACGCCAGTTTCTGATCAATGCAGGTGTCGGGGCGACCGTGCTGGCTGCGACACAGACAGGGCTGATCACACCGGCGTGGGCAGGTGGCCTCGAGCCCACCCGTTCCATGCGTGGTGGCAGTAACAACTATTCGCCGAATGCACCATTGGTCGACAATCTGGGCGAGGGCTTCTTTGTACATGGCACCGTGCGTCGGGCCGGTGCCGGCGAACCACTGGGCGGTGTGCGCATCCAGATTTGGGCGGCGACCGAGCGTGGTGGCGAACGCGAACCAAGCAATCATGGCAGTGTACTCACAGCCGCTGATGGCACGTTCAGACTCGAGATGACTCAAATTGTGCCCAACTTTGGCCAACCCCATGCGCACTTGGCGTATGACGACGACGAGTTCAACACCGTCTTTTTGCGGCCTGTCATGAGCAGCCCCAACGACAAAAGTGTCGCGGCGCATTTTGTCCTCGCTAACGCCTGAGACCACACAGGCGTTGTCGTAACAGCGACAGGTGGCCAAACTCATCACTGCCAAGCGTGCAGTCTTTAGTACCGTCGTTCTGCTGCTGATACTCGTGCCGCTCACACTGGCGGCACTGAGCCCGTTGCTGTCCGCAAGAGAGCCCGTATATATCATCGGTGGCCTTGCAGGCGTTCTCGGGCTCTGCCTGTTACTGTTGCAACCCCTGCTGGCAGCCGGGTTTTTTCCGGGCACCCTCCTCACCAAACAGCGCAGCTGGCATGCATTTACCGGTGGCTTGCTGATCGTGTCTGTGCTGGCGCACATCGTGGGTCTGTATTTGACCAGCCCACCGGATATGATCGATGCGTTACTGCTGGTCTCCCCGACCCCCTACTCACTGTACGGCGTGATTGCGCTATGGGGTATCGTTGTACTGAGTGTCGTGACACTACCGGTTGTCAGACGCCGTTTAAAACCTGCACGGTGGCGTCTGGTACACAACATGGTCGGTGCGTTGGTGGTCGGGACCACGGTGACACATGCCGTTATGATTGACGGGACGATGGACAGACGTTCAAAACTGGTTCTGTGTGCCGCTGCGGTCATCGCTACCCTGTGCGCCACCCTCTGGCTGCGGTGGATACGGCATCGTCGTCAAGTCCTGTAACAGAACCCGGGGAGTCAATTCGACAAGGAGAGGTGATGAGCTCTGAAGGTCACCCGACCATCAATGCAGCCCTCGGTTGGCAGACCTGATGTTTCCACGCTGATTTTTACTACTGATTGTTCAACACTAATTGCTCACCATTAATTGCTTACCATTGATTACTCATAATTGATTACTCAAAAAGGGCAGATACAACGGCGTGGCGTCCCACAGACTCGCCATCATTAGCCTTTCATCCAGAACCAGACAGTGGGCGTACACAGAGGCATGACCCAAACCCATTCAGACACGACAGCGCGATCAGAGCAACCTATCAAAGTCTACTACGACGGGGCCTGTCCGGTGTGTCGCCGTGAAATAAGCCTGATGCAACGACAGGCAACAGACAGTGCACTCGATTGGGTTGATGCATCACGCTGCGACGAGACGTCACTGAACGCTGCGACCGGGGGTACACTGAATCGGCAGGATGCGCTGGCCCGCATGCACGTTCGTGACAAAGATGGCACGCTGGTCAGTGGTGCGGCGGCTTTTGGGCTTTTGTGGCAACAGCTGCCGCGATTTCGATGGCTCGGCAAGATTGTCAGCAGTAAACCGGCGCTGGTGGTGCTGGAACCTGCCTACACAGTGTTCCTAAAAGTGCGTAAGCTGTGGCGACCCACCGGAAAAAAAGATCAGTAACACCTGAGCTGCAGGCGTTGGTCTGATACTACTGGCACCAGGGTTTGGTCCTGAGACAGGCGCAGGAGTTTGGGCTATGGCCAAGGGTCTGTCCCGGGCTTGTCCCAGGGCTTGTCCCGGGACTTGTCCCGGGGTTTGACTAGCCGATATCGAAACGGCTGCGCATCAGGCGGTCGAACCAACGGAACAAGACGCCGTCAATGACACCCTGTGCACCCACACCAAATTTTTCCATCAGCGGTTTTTTTACCCGGTAGCGCACCTCGTAGACGTCGGCGTCTTTGCAGGCGTTAACGAGGTATTCGTCGCTGGTGCAGATACTGTCGATCAGGTTGGCCTCCACTGCAGCGTCACCTGACCACACCTCGCCGGTTGCGACTGTGTCGATATCGAGCTGCGGCCGGTGCTCCTGCACATAGGTTTTGAACTGCTCGTGAATCTTCTCGATGTCTTCGATAAATTTCTGACGGCCTTCTTCGGTGTTTTCGCCAAGCACCGTGAGAGTGCGTTTGTATTTTCCGGCGGTCAGTAATTCAACATCAATGTTGTACTGCTTGAGCAACCGATGAATGTTGGGTATCTGGGCAACAACGCCGATAGATCCGACCACCGCAAACCGTGCTGCCAGTATTTTGTCGGCTACGCACGCCATCATATATCCGCCGCTGGCGGCCACTTTGTCGACACAAATGGTGAGCGGTATTTTCTGCTCCCGAAGACGGTCAAGCTGCGACGCTGCCAGACCATAAGACGTGACCATGCCACCACCACTCTCAACCTTCACCACAACCTCGTCTGTCGGCGTTGCGCTGGTGAGTACGGCAGTGATTTCCTGACGTAACGATGACACCGCCGAGGCGCGAATATCGCCATCGAAGTCAATCACGTAAACCGCTTTTTTACGGGGTTCTTCCGCCACGACGGTCTCACCGTCACCACGTTGTTTTTTGGCTGCCTTGGCTGCGAGTTTAGCCGCTTTTTTGGCCGCCTTGTGTTTGGCTTTCTCTTCACTTTTTTGTTTTTTCAGCGACTCTTTTAACGCTACGGGCTCCATCAGCGTTTGTTTCAGCGACTCGCCCATCGTCTCAAGCGTCTCATTCAGATGGCGCACCTCAAGTTCTCCCTGTGGCCTACCCGAACGTCCTTTGCCTGAGGCCATGACCACCGCGAACACCACGATGATAATAGCAATGACAAAGGTGAATACTTTAAGAAAGAACAGCGCGTAATCAGCGAAAAATGCGGCCACTAAGGACTCCGATGTTAGGTGTCGGTAAACAATCTGCAGGGAGCCCATGTTACCCTGCACAGCGGTAGCTGTCAGCTTGAGTTCGGTCAGGCCTTAGTCTCTTTGTGCCGAATGAACCAGCATTGATGAATGCGGGTGTTGCGCTGAAAATCCTGATCGATTGACCAACGGGTTCGGTCATCGAGCGCATAAGCCGACAGTGCGTCACTGTTGAGTTTAAAACGACGATAGTTATTGGAAAAAATCAGCAACCCATCGTTGGCCAGCAATCGCATGGCTTGGTCAATCACGTCAACATGATCCCGCTGCACATCCCAGTCCTGCGACATACTGTTGGAATTTGAGAACGTCGGCGGGTCAAGCAGAATCAGGTCAAATCGCGCCTCGGGATCGAGTCCGCCAACCGTTAACGGGTCTGCAAGCCACGCCAGACAATCTGCACGATGTGTCAGGTGCGTCGCAGCCTTGGTGCCCGATGATGCCTGCGGCACGGAGTCTTTGATATTGAGCGCCATGTTGCGCTCGGCCCACGCCAGATAAGTACGCGACATATCCACGGTCACTGACTGACTGGCACCACCGACAATTGCATGTGCTGTCGCCGCGCCAGTGTACCCAAACAGATTCAGAAAACGCTTGTCGCGTGCGTTGTCCTGGATATAGCAGCGTACTTTTCGATGATCGAGAAACAGACCGGTATCCAGATAGTCGTCAAAGTTAACCAGCACCCGACAACCCGCCTCCTCCACAATATGTTCGACCCCACTGCCCCCGGCTTTCTCGTACTGCTCTGTGCCTTTCTGACGTTGTCGAACTTTGACATGCACATTCTCGGGTAAGGTATTCAGCACCGTCGGCAACGTCGCGACAACCGCGTCCAGCCGCTGGGCGGCTCGCAGGGCGTCCACCGTCGCTGGCGCTCGATATTCCTGCACCACCAGGTGCCGCTCATCGCTGTCGTAGATATCAACAGCAACTGCAAATTCAGGAATATCAGCGTCGTACACACGAAACGCCTGGATCGACTCGCGCTTGCACCAGCTTTTGTATTTTTTCAGATTTTTGGTCACCCGATTACCAAACATGGCATCCGGACCAGCCACGTCAGCGATACCCGCATGCTGCGATTTACGTTGCTGTGCAGCTGCCCATGGCGATGTATCAGCAATCGATTGAGGTGTATCACCCACAGCGTCTGGCGCGGGTGTCTCGCTTTGGCCAATGTCCGACTGCGCTTTATTGACTGCGCCGCTCGGTACTTCGCCGATCGAGAGTCTGACCGGCAATCCACCGTTGTCGAAGTCGAGTGCCGTGTCCAGGCTCAATCGTGTCCGGTGCAGGAGTTTTGGCGTGCCGGAGAGCAACGCCACACGCCAGCCGCCAAAACTGCGCCGCAGCATTTGCCCAAGTGCGCCATACAGCGGACCCAGTGTCGCCTGCTCTTCCACGCGAATGCCATAGGGCGGATTGGAAATAACGAGACCGGTTTTCGGGCTGCCGGTTGCTGCGTCGGTTAAATGTGCTCCGCTGCCCGGGGTTTGCGCCAAGGTTTGTATCGGTGTTTGCGCCTGGTTTTGTATCGGGTTTTGTATCGGGTTTTGTGTTGCGTGTTGGGCCACAGTGTTGGTGCCGCTCGGCGCCGTCGGTAAACCCCTGACATCAGCATCGTGAACATCCACAATGGCCAGCGTGATGTGCTCTAAGAAGCCCGCCGACCGCACCGACTCGTGTGCTGCCTGAATCGCCTGCGCTGATTTATCCTGCCCATGCAGTGGCGGCATAACCTGCAAGCCGCTGGCAAAACGTTGCCGTGCCTCATTGAGCAGGGCATCCCAAGACGCGGCATCGTGTTGTTTCCAGCCCAGAAAGCCAAAGTAATCTCGGGTCAGACACGGCGCTCGGTCTGCGGCAATCATGGCAGCCTCGACCAGCAGTGTGCCAGACCCGCACATGGGGTCAAACAATCCTTCATTCGCTGCATCCCACTTTGCGGCCAACAGCAACGCTGCAGCCAGATTTTCTTTGAGCGGCGCTGCTGCGCTGGACGGTCGGTAACCGCGCCGATGCAGACTTTCACCACTGAGATCCAAGGACAATCGCGCACGATTTCGAAACAGATAAACGTTGACACGTATATCCGGCTGCTCACGATCTACCGACGGTCGCACACCGGTGCGATCACGAAACTGGTCGACGATCGCGTCCTTGACCTTCAGGGCACCATAGTGTGAATGGGTGATCTCTGATTTGGCGCAGAAAAAATCAACCGCAATTGTTTGTGTCTCGTCAAGATGCTGCGCCCAGTCGATAGACTGCACGACCTCGTATAGCTGCTCGGGCGAACGCGCTGGCGCGGAATGCAGCGGCAGTAGTACCCGGTTCGCAACACGCGACCACAGGCACGCACGGTATCCCATGGAGAGTGCACCCCGAAACTGCACGCCAGAGGCCACCGCCTTTACATCAGCAGCACCCAATGCACTCAGCTCAGCCGCGGCGAGCCGTTCCAGGTTGCGGGGCACACTGGCAAAAAACGTGTATTCAGTGGTAGGCATTCGGGTCAGGAAGGGTTGGCTCTTGACACAGCGCTGTAAGCTTCACCCTGACAGCGTGTCGACTCGGGCTGGCTTAAGTCGCACGCCAACGTGGTCACCGCATCACCGGTTAATACACCCGCATGATAGTCGTACCAGAGCGGTATCACCTCCCCGCCAATCTCGGCACACACCTGCCATTCCACCTCAAAACGCTGAACCAATGATCCCGATCCGCTCGGCTCAATACCCGGCAGGTTAAATCGACCGGCGGCATCTGTGACCGCTGACGTCGATTTCGCAAAACAACGATCACGACGACTCTCAACCAACGCCAGATACATTGTGGTTTGCGCCATCGCTGCTCCGTTGTCGCTTAAGGTGCCGGCAATCGTTGGCGTTAGCAGTGCTTTGATAGTGACCCGCTCTTTCGGTGTAACCAGCGGTGTACTGCTGCACCCTGCCACAGCTACAACAACGGCCGCGATCAGCGCGAAGCTGCACAGGGCGCGACAGGGCGTTGTGCGGGTTGTCTTGAGGGTGGTTTTACAGATTGTCTTGGGAGGACAGGAATTGGGCATTCTCACGGCTGAGCCACTCCAGCTAGGGTTCGGGCCGGATGGTAGCACTTATTGGCCTGCGGCTTTGACGCCGTTTTTGAGATCAAAAGCGACAATCACGGTTATTTTAGCGAGAAAGCCTTCATTTATTGATCATAACCGTCCCCAAACACGACCGACTGACCCCCAGATTATTTTATACTGACTCTTTTACACACGAATGGGGTGCTCGGTGGAACGTGAATCGATGGAATTTGATGTCGTCGTTGTCGGTGGTGGTCCTTCCGGACTGGCCACGGCTTGTCGCTTAATGCAACTGGCGCAGGAAAACGAGACAGAAATCAGTGTTGTGGTGCTGGAGAAAGGCTCTGAAATTGGCGCACACATTCTTTCCGGTGCTGTGCTGGAACCCAGTGCGCTCAATGAGCTGTTTCCTGACTGGAAAGAACGCGGCGCGCCACTCAATACCCCTGTTACCGCCGACGAGATCTATTTTTACACCAACGATACCAAGGCGATAAAAGTCCCCAACGCCCTTGCACCCAAAACCATGCACAACAAGGGCAATTACATTGTCAGCCTCGGTAACGTCACTCGTTGGCTGGGTGAGCAGGCAGAGGCATTGGGTGTCGAGGTCTTTCCGGGGTTTGCGGCCGCTGAAATTCTCTACAACGAAGACGGCAGCGTCAAAGGTGTCGCCACTGGCGACATGGGCCTCGATGCCAGCGGTGAACAAAAAGACGGTTACGAACCCGGCATGGAATTGCACGCGAAATACACGGTCTTCGCCGAAGGGTGTCGCGGTAATCTCGGTAAAGAACTGATCAGTCACTTTTCACTGGACGCCGGGAAGTCACCACAACACTATGGTATCGGCATCAAAGAATTGTGGGACATCGATCCTGCCAAACACCATCAGGGGCTGGTCGTGCATGGTACCGGGTGGCCGCTCAGTGAGACCAAATCCACCGGTGGTGCTTTTTTGTATCACCTCGACAACAACCAGGTCGTGGTCGGACTCATCATAGACCTGAGCTACAGCAATCCTCACCTGTCCACCTTCGACGAATTTCAACGGTTTAAACAACACCCCAATATTGCTCAGTATCTGGAAGGCGGCACACGAGTCAGTTATGGCGCGCGGGCAATCGCAAAAGGCGGCTTTAATTCGTTGCCAAAAATGACGATGCCCGGCGCACTGATTGTCGGTTGTGATGCAGGCACACTGAATTTTGCGAAAATCAAAGGAACACACACCGCCATGAAAAGCGGCATGGTCGCCGCTGAAACGCTCTTTGCCAGATTAGCCAACGGTGATGAGGGTGGCGCAGAACCTGCGGAGTACAGCCAGGCCTTTGAAAATTCATGGGCTTATAAAGAGCTGCAGACGACACGTAACTTCGGACCTGCCATTCACAAGTTTGGCACCTACGTGGGTGGCGCGTTTAATTTTGTTGATGTCAACATATTCGGTGGCAAGTTACCCATCACCCTCAAGGATGACACGCCGGATTACGCCACGCTAAAACCTGCCGCAGATTGCACACCGGTTAATTACCCCAAACCAGATGGCAAACTCACGTTCGATAAAGCGTCCTCTGTGTTCCTGTCGAGCACCAATCACGAAGACAATCAGCCCGTACACCTGAAGCTGAGCGACCCTTCCGTGCCCATCAGCGTAAACCTTCCGACCTGGGCCGAGCCAGCACAACGTTACTGCCCGGCCGGTGTGTATGAGGTCGTCGAAAAAGACGGCGAATCGCAGTTTCAGATTAATTCGCAAAACTGCGTGCACTGTAAAACCTGTGACATCAAGGACCCCAGCCAGAACATCACGTGGGTCACCCCGGAGGGTGGTGGCGGACCTAACTACCCCAATATGTAAATACCCAAAGACGTACGCCCCTGTGTGTTATCGGGCCATCGCATTTTGATGGTCCGCTCGACCAACCCATAGCCAGGTCCATCGTGCACGTAAGATAGCTTTGGCGCGGCATATAGGCCGGCAATTGATCACAGTTTAACGGGGGCAATTCATGGTCAGCTGGGCCCAACTGTGCACATATTCCCAGTTTACGGGAGAGCCAGCGGCATAGATAACAATGCACCCAAAAGTGTTAAAGAAAACAGGGATCGGTTCGATTACTTGAGAATAACAATAAGCCTGTGGTTACAGACACACCACCGGTTTACCTCACTTTGCTGGATCAAGGATGATCAATGGTAAACACACCCTCCTATAAAATTGCTGTTGTGGACGACGATAAGGATATTCTGTACGCGCTCAGGCGCATCATCGAGCGCTGCGGACATACCGTATACACAGCAGACTCTGTTGCATCAGGCACCGACTTACTCAACTCGGTGAATCCCGATATCGTTTTTTGCGATATGCGGCTACGCGAGGGACTATCTGGCGAAGACTTCCTGGGTTATGTAACCGAGCACCACCCGAACACAGGCATAGTTATGATGTCGTGCAGTATGCCGTACTCAGACAAGCGGCGGTTGGAATCGGGAGGTGCACTGGCCTGTCTACAGAAGCCATTTTTTGGCAATGACTGCAAACAGGTGATATCGCTGCATACAGGCAATACAGCGTTGGCTGCCTGACGTCGCGTCAACTGACGTCACGTTAACGCTCAAGCCTTCGCCATAGTGAAGTTTCCCCTGCATCGCCCTGTCGCACCTCTAAGGCTTCAATGGCAGAGGCAATCCGCGTAATCGCGTCAAGATTGAGTGGTTTTGATACAAAAAAATCAGCTCCGGCCGCTTTCGCATCTGCTTTGTCAGCGGGGTCTTCGGAGCCAGAGCATATGCCCACCAAACGTTCTGTACCATCTTTCAGGCTTTTCAGTGTGGCTACTGCCTCGTTGCCATTGGACACCTTTAAATTCAAATCAACAATCGTCAGGCTTGACCGCAGATCCTCTTCGGTAGAATTGACAACAGTTGCATAAAACGTGTCGAATTCAAAAAAGTGCTGGATCTCCAGCGCGACGTTCTGCCGGTCAAACAACAGCCGGGTAAGAAAAATCTCGTCTTCGGAATCTTCGATGACATAACATGTCTTGATCTGTACTACATCCATGACCACTCATTCCTCACATCCGTTATGCACCACCCGGTGTTTGTCACTGAGATATCGGCAGTGTGATTTCGAACCTTGCACCACCCAGTGCTCCCTGTGTACACACGATAGTGCCCTCGTACTGCTCCACAATACGTTTACAGATTGCAAGACCCAGTCCACTACCTTCTTTTTCAGTCGCAACCTCTAACCGCGAAAACACATCAAACACTGATTCGCGTTTGTCTTCTGCTATGCCCTTACCGTTGTCTTCAATCGTAATAAAATGACTATCACCTTGCTCGCGTGCCTCTATGTGTATCTTTAAGGGTTTGCTGTCAGCGTAGACCAGTGCATTACCTATAATATTCTGAAACAACTGCAGAAAATGGACTCGCGCACCTCGTATTGACACCAAATCACCCGTTGAAATAGTGGCTGCTTTGTCAGCAATGACCAGCTCGTAGTTTTCATGTATTTCGTCTATCACGCCAGACAGGTTAACGTCGATCGACTCTATTTTTGCATCGACTCGTGAGTAGGCAAGCAAACTGTCTATGATCACACCCAGTCTGGTCGTATTTTTGTGGATACGACTGAGCAATTCTGCTGATTTTTCGGAGTCTGTCGCAACCGTTGGGTCTTGTAGCAATTCTGACATTGATTTAATGAGCCTGACTGGCTCTTTCATGTCGTGCGAACACACATAAGAGAATCGACTCAATTCATGATTGGATCTCATAAGCTCATCTTTCGCAGCGTTTAGAATGGATTCTCGCTCAATAAAATCTGTCACGTCACGAAACGCACCGAACACCACCTGATCACCATTACGAATACGTTCAACCTGTCCCATTGATTCAACAACACGAACCTCATTATTGGCATTGATCAACCTCGCTGTGAAGCGAAACTGAGCCTCGTTAGTCACTGCCTCATCAATGACACGCATCACCTCCTCGATATCATCAGGATGATAAAACGCCAGAGCTGAATTCATATTCAACACAAATTCAGATTTATCGACACCGTGTATGCGATACACTTCATCAGACCAATAGAGTGATTCATCGTTATTTGCAATGAATGTCCAATGTCCCGTTTCAGAGAAAGTCTCGGATAAGTTAAGCCGCTTGTTTTTCAGCTCAACCTCCTCTAACTGCTCAATCACCGAAGTGATATCGGCTGTGACTCCAACCAATCGCACCGCACGGTCATTGTCAAAGAGCGCTTTACCCTGTGACGACACCCAACGAATACGCCCGTCATCCATGACAATTCGCGCCTCGACCGAGATAGGATCGCCAGTTTTTATACACCGCTGCACTTCACTTACAACCCTCGCACGATCATCCGGGTGCAACAGGTCGTGATAGCCTGAACGACTGGCGATCATGGAAGCGCCGACACCGAGAATTTCTCTCATACGATCCGACCAAAATGACTCGCCGGTATCGAGGTCAGTATCCCAGGTGCCCATTCTGGACGCTGCAATAACCTGTTCAGTCTTGGTTGTCAGAATTTCTTCCTGCAACTTTGCATTGAGCTGTTGCGTGATGTCTTCGGTGACCGCCAGCATCATGGTCTGATTGGTATTGTGATCAAAAAACGGAATGCGACTGATGCGGTAGGAATACGGCTCTCCATTCTCTATCCAATTCATGACGCGTGACAGATCAGGTTCGCAGGTTTCAAATACTTTTTTGTCTATTTTTTTCTGTTGTGTGGCAACAGCTGCAGGCAACTGACTATAGACGGAGCTGCCAATGACCTCTGCCTCCTCCCGGCCCACCGCTTGGCAGAATTTTTTATTGGCAGAGACTATTTTTCCGCTGGCGTCTCTCAGGTTAAGCAATACTGGCACGTGATCGTAAATTAACTGCAGCCTGTTCTTGGCATCCCGTAGAAACTCTGTGTTGTCGTTATATTGTACGATGGCACCCTGCAGCTCATTGGTCACCGTAAAATAGGGAGAAACCACTAACGTCGCATCCGCTTCAGTTGTCGTGATTTGCTCACTTATTCGGTTGCCTTGCTGCAGCGCCTTACGACTCAAAGCGTTGACGTCCGGAAAACCCGGCGGCAACACACAACGGCTGATGTGGGGTTGCACGATATCTTGCGGAATACCAAAACACGCCTCTGCCGCCATACTGGCATCAACAATGTACATGTCCTTATCCAGCACCAGCATTGGTGAAATAACGTTATCAAGAATACTTCTAAGGCTTTGGTTGACGGTATTAAGCTGCTGAGCATTCACCTGAAGCTCTTCGTTGACCGTAGACAGCTCTTCATTGGTTGATTGCAGCTCTTCGTTGGATGTCTCAAGCTCCTCATTGGTTGACTGCAATTCTTCATTACTTGATTGCAGTTCTTCGTTGACGGCCTGCAACTCCTCGTTCGATGTTTCCAGTTCTTCAACGGTGGTTTGCAGATTGTTTTTGGCGATCTGCAACTCTTGACTCAACTCATTTATTGTCTGACGCCAGCGACTGCTGGCTTCATCTGTAGCCTCTGCTTCCAGTGATTCGATATCAACGGTTGAATCAGCCTCTTCCCAGACCCTAAACACCACCAGTGCATATTTTTCTGCTCTGACTTTGTCCTCAATGGGATAAATGACGATCTTGCTGTGCTCATTGCCTTTCTTGGGGTTGGTCCGCGTGAGCCCCTCATACACCTGCATATGCCGTAATACACCGGGCACCGCCACCCTCACATCCTGACACCACGGCTCCAGCAGTAACGACATCACGGTTGTCTCCAGTTTTTTGTTGGAAGACATGCCGACAAACTGATTGATATCGCCATACACTTTTAAAATCTGCATATCGCTGCCCAATAACAGTGAATTGGGGCCCAGTGATATTATCAGGGATTCGAGCTGGCTGGAGACAGACTCCAGTTGCTCGAAGGTCCGGGAATCGGGTGTGATTTCTGCGCGATAATGCGCTGTACCATGCCCACGCTCTTTGGTTGTCAGTGCGGCGCGCTTTTGACCGGGTCTTTGCAGAAAAATGTGTTTATCCGGCGCTGCCGGTCGAAACAGTTTTAGGGAGGCCCCGATGGCCTCTGACTTACCGAGAAACAATAAACCATGATCGTTCAGCGCGTAATGGAAGCGTTCGAACACGGATGATTGCAATTCTGTCTGAAAATAGATCAGCAGATTTCGGCAACTGATCAGGTCTATATTCATAAAGGGCGGGTCTTTCGCCACGTTATGCAGAGAGAAAACAATTTTTTCCCGAACCAGCTTACGAACCGTATACCCACCCGGAGACGGATCAAAGTATTGATTAATGTAGTCATCCCGCACCTCTACCAATGAGGTTTCCGGATAAAAACCACGCCTGGCCATATCAATGGCATCGGCATCAATGTCTGTCGCAAATATCTGAAATTTGGCTGACGTTAACGCCTTGAGCCCACCATAGGCTTCAGCAAACAGCATCGCTACGGTGTAAGCCTCCTCACCCGTGGCAACACCCGGAATCCAAACCCGAATGTCCGCACCCTTTTTTTGCTCTACGAGACTGCTGATACGATTTTTTAATGCATCAAATTCCGGTGCATCCCGAAAAAATGATGTGACCGTAATCAGTAGATCTTTGAAAAGCGCATTAACCTCTTCAGGTGAATTTCGCGCAATACTGACGTAATCATCCAGATTTTTTGCAGCCACTACCGCCATACGTCGCTCAACTCTTCGCTGAACCGTCGCGGTTTTATAGTGACTAAAATCGACACCACTCTGCCTGAGCAGCAACCGGTTCAGATCTGATATTGCGTCACGCGTAATGGGTGCGGGCTTTAACGCATCGAGATCACGCGGAGACGCCAGCAGCAACTTAAACTGACTGCCGAGTTCTTCCGGTGACAACACAATATCGACAACACCACTGTCTTGAGAGGCGAGCGGCATGCCCGGATACTTCGCGGTATGCTCGTCCTGAGCAATCGTGATACCGTCGTGCGTACGGATTGCCTTCATGCCCAGCGCGCCATCGGAGCCGGTGCCAGACAAAATAATCCCTATCGCTTTGCGTCCACGGTCTTTTGCAAGGCTGGTAAAAAAAACATCGACACTGGGTTTGGGAGCGGCTATCTGGTCGCTCGGTGCCGTAAGCTTGATGGTGCCATTCTTTACAATCACGTTGCTGTTCGGCGGCGTAATGTAGATGGTATTGGCGACCGGAAGAAGGTTGTCGGTCACATCGACCACGGGTAGTGAGGTTTCGCGACCAATGATTTCGGTTAACAGACTTCTGTGATGCGGCGCCATATGCTGGGCCACAATATAAGTTGCGTTCAGGTTTTCGGGAAGGGGGCGCACCATGCCGCGCAGTGCCTCCAACCCACCGGCAGAAGCACCGATACCCACCCAAAACAGGTCGTCGGTAATCTTTGACGACTCACTCAATATTGTTGAGTCATTCGTGTCTGTAGGATCTGTTGGTTCCAAGATGACCGCCCCTCTCCTTATACAAATACTACTGACGGAGACTGGCGTGCCATCATCAATACCGGCAAGTCATGAACTATATATCATGAACAAACTAGCCAGAGGAAACATCCGCTGTTGGGAAGGATAGCAAACTTTTATCAACCCCGGCCGCCGGAATAAAAACAAACAGTTCAGTAGCAGCTTCTGTCGTCTCATTCACCACGATAGACCAACCGTGTCTTTCACAAATAACACGCGCCAGATACAAACCGAGCCCATTACCTTGCTCACCAATACTGGCGTCTCCTTTTTCCAACGCATTAAATAACGATGATTTTAATGCTGCCGGAATGCCCCTGCCGTTATCAGAAACCGAAACAATCAACGAGTGCGATTGATAATCAAAAAAACCTTTAACGCATATGCGTGGCTTTACACCCTCCCGACGGAACATCATCGCGTTCTTTAACAACTGGAAAAACAGCGAAAATACAAAATTGCGGTCACCAAACACTGTGGGTAGTCTGTGCACGTCAATCTGTGCCGCACAGTAGTCGATATCGCTCTTTAATTCCTCAGTGATTTCAGTAATTAGCTGATTGAGTCCGATGGACTCACGCTGGAAGGATTCATTCGATGCCATGGAACAGGCCAGCAATCCGTCCACCAGCGACGAGAGTTCACCCACCGATCGATCAATCACATCGATAAAATGTTTGCCATCACCGTCGAGAGATTCGCAATAGTCTTCTCTTAGAATAACGGAGAATTGACTGATCCTTCGTAATGGCGCTTGCAGATCATGCGCAAGGCGGGATGAAATAGTGGGTACTTGGTAGGATGAATCTGCGGATCGGGTGATCGCACTTCGATTAGTATACTGCATAGGTTTAGCCATTCCGTTGACTAGTACAGCCTCTCACAAGCAATGAATGATCCAGAAAGACAGATCGTCACAGCTGCTGGCACCCAAAACACACATACCGACAAAATATCAGACAATCAGTTGGCTACTTCGCCAGCGAATCGCCCGCATAGTCGGCTCTGACTATTTTTCGGCCCGACAGGTCACGCCAGAGGGAATACCAGCGGCAAATACCGAAAGGAAATGCCGGAGGGTGGGGGACTGACCGGAGGGTGGAGGACTGGCCAGAGGAGTAGAACTGGCCCGAGATGATCGGGCCGGGTTGTGAGGGCAATTATGCTGTCTGTGCGCTGGCACCTGGCAGCGTTGTTTCGTTGATCAGCTGATCGGCACCTCCGACGTACTCGCCCTCAAGCCAAATCTGGGGCACCGTTACCGGGGTTTTTTCGCCAATGATTGGTTTGACACGGCTGATCATTTCATACATTGCGGCTGCATCCTTGACCACATCGTGATATTCGTAAGGCACACCATCGCGTTCGAGTTTTTCTTTGGCTCTGACACAATGCGGACAACCGTCTTTGCCAAACAAATGATTTCCTTTGACAGCCACGCGATGACTGTTCGCTTCGATAACAGCCTGAGTCAGCAGGCCTCTGTTCAGCGCAACGCCCTGACTCACCAGTTTACCGTCAACCATCACGATGGGCGCATGCCAACCGCCTTTTGGCAGGGGCTCCCACCAGACATCAAGCCAGTCTTTCACGACCACGTTAACGTCTATACCGGCCAATTCATTAGCGAGCGTGTCATCAATGACATCGTGGGTCAAAGCGCATTCGCCGCAGGAGATTTTTACGCTGAATGGTCCCCACTTTCCAGCCCAACGATACAGGGTAAGATTGACAGGTTGGTTACTTTTCATTGGGATACCTTCTGACAACGCGTTCAATGATGCTGACCGGGTGACGGCATGCAACCACAACCCGTATGCCAACTATGACCTTGGCCTGGCGCTTTTGTTCCTGCAGCGCCGTTTCGGGCGCCACATCAAGGGTGACTTCCCGAAGTAGGCCTCCCTGAAGTAGGCTTACCGAAATAGGCTTACAGGGGATGACGTCTAAAAAGCGACTTCGGGGTACGGTAATACGTCAACGTCGCGACAGCCACGACAAAACCACACTAATTGTAGTCTGTTGTCGACTGAATTTGGATACAAACTGCATTTCAATGTCGGCATTTCAATAGTGGCACTTCGATATTGGCACTTCGATATCGGCACTTTGATATCGACACTGGCACACAGTTAACCAGAATCGCCACGCACCGCGACAGTACCCCACCCTGACCAACGTCACAACGTAATCTTTATACCCACGCTTACCGTACGGGCGCCTTATCCCCACGCGTGAGGAGTCGGGCGCCGACCGGTAAACACGACAGGGCCGGGAAACACGACAGGGAAACACCACAGGGAAACGCGTGGTGTGCTCCGACGAGTCACGAGGTTGTCATACGGGTTACACACATCCATTGTGTTAACGGCATAGCCTTGGGGGTTACACCTGTGTGCCGTGGTGGACGTCTCCACAGTGGGCTTTGTACATTTTGATACAAAACCGTATACAAACCGGCCTGTATTCGCCTGTGCTCCAAACCGATACTTCATCTACACCTGAACAGAAGAACCGATGAAGATGAAAATGTCAAAACACGTGTTATTACCCCTGTGTGCAGGCCTTGCACTTACCCAACAGGTTACTGCTGACAACCTGCGTATTGTCGGCGGAGACAAGGCAATGTTGTCGCAATACCCGTTTATCGCAGGCCTCGTGAATACAGGCGACGATGCAACAACGGTTTTTTGTGGCGCGTCTGTCATTAACGCAAATTGGATACTGACTGCAGCGCACTGTGTTGAAGATGAGCGTGCTGCCAGACTCGACGTGCTGCTCAATACCGACAACCTGCAATCCACAGATAGTGCGGAGCGTATTCGTGTGTCTCGGATTATTATGCACCCGAACTACAACAGCCGCACTTCAGACAACGATATTGCATTATTAAAACTGAGCCAACCCACCCGTGTTAAACCTATCAGGGTGGCAACGCCTGCAGACGCCCTGCTCGAACAGACCAACCAAAGTGTGTCGGTTGCCGGTTGGGGGAATCGCTCTACCACCGGGAACAGTTTTCCGTCACAGTTACATTCGGTCAACCTGTCTGTCACTGACTTTAACCGCTGTGACCGCGCTTACGACAACAGTCTGAACGCTGGTCAAATCTGCGCTGGAACACCGCAGGGCGGCAAAGATTCCTGCCAGGGCGATAGCGGCGGACCACTGATTGCACGCACCACATCAGGACCCGTGCAATTGGGGGTAGTCAGTTTTGGCCAGGATTGCGGTGACGCTGACTTTCCGGGTGTCTATGCACGTGTCAGTCATTTTGGCGACTTCCTTGAGCGTGCTGCGATAACGCCAGCCGTGCAACCCGACAACCCCGCCGAACCGGAAGACCCGACCACGCCTGTTGCCGTTGTGACACCGCCGCAGAATGCTGCGCCAGCAGTTCCGCAGGACTCGGTTGACTCGGCAGAACCCGATAGTACAGCGCCCCCCATTGCAGCAACCCCCGTTGCAGCGGCTCCAATTGCAGCAACTCTGGCCACAGCGACGACGCCTGGCTACCTCAAACGCGTAAAACTCAAACGCATTGATTCATTTCGACGTGTCGATGTTGGCGAGACTGGCTACGCACTACTGGAAGTATTTAACCCGACTCGCAAACGAATTACAGTTAGCGATATCGCAATAGGCTTCCGGCCCGATACACCGGCGAACGGTGCTTTGTCTGTCGACTATGAGGACTGCACCTACGCACCCTTACAACACCGGGAAAGCTGTTTTATTGACGTTGCGTGGACACCGTCTACACAAGGCCGACTCAAATCACTCATAACCGTCAACGTCAGTCATAACGGCTATACAAAACAGCTGCAAAAGGGTGCCGGAGGTAATGCCAAATCGATGAGAGGCTTTGGTGATGCCATTGATTTTCCGTGGGCACAGTTTGACTCGGACAATGTTCATCCATGGCAGCGTAGCACCGACACTGCTGCAACAGGTGATTCTGCGATAGAAACCGATATCAATGCAGACGAGCCGTTCTACCTTTCTGGCGACTTTACCAATGAGCAACCGTCTACGCTGTCTTTTCAGTACTCGTTGACCGGCGCAACCGCTATCATAGAAGTGAACGGTGAACCGTTGTACGAACTGGCGACCACCGACACCGAGTGGGCAGACGCTCAACTGGCTCTACCCGCCCAAGCACGGGTCACGTGGAAATTTAAGCCCGTCACTGTATCTAACGCTACTGAGCCAACCGCCGGTAAAGTGAAACTCGATGACTTTCGACTGCAGGCTACCGACAGTGCGCTAACGTTGGGTGTCAACGATCACGACTCTGCCGACAGTATTATAGCTGTTGCCAGCAGTGTCGGGGGTAGCGCCTTCGGAGGGAGCGCTGGCGGTGCGATGGCACTTTGGCCGCTGCTTGCACTCAGTGTTATAACAGGTCTTAAAACCAGGGCCCGACGACGATCACACATCACACACGAGCACAGCAGGTAGCCGATGAAAACTATCCGAACAGCAGCCTTGGTACTGATCAGTACACTGACAACACTTATGTCCAGTACCGTTGCCATCGGAGCTGCCGGCACACCTGTGCCGGCAGTCATTACCGGGTTTGCACACTCTGGTGACAACCTGCAGTTTACGGTGATATCAAACGGCTGCACACACATTGACGATTTTGTGCTGGAACACCAAACCACTGACGACGGATTCTCCAGTGTGACACTGCTAAGAACCCGTCAGGATCATTGCCGGCGACTGCCGTTTGAATTTACCGTCAGTTTTAAAACGCCAGCTGCCGTTGGCCCGGGCAATGCAATCACCATTACCAACACCTTCCACGCACTCGGAAAACGTCAGGCAGATGTCAAACAGTGATTCGCAATCCGTGCTGGTCGTCGATGACGATCAGCGTCTCTGCGCGATGGTCTCCGACTACCTGAGCCGCCACGGCTACCGAGTCGACACCTGTTATAACGGCGACGAGGCCGTGACAAGGATACAGCAGCACTCACCCGACCTTGTGGTACTCGACTTAATGTTACCCGGCACCGACGGCTTGAGTGTCTGTCGTGAAGTGCGGTCTTCCTATACCGGTAAAATCCTGATGCTCACAGCGCTTGATGAGGTTACCGAAGAAATCACCGGTCTCGAAATTGGCGCTGACGACTACATGACCAAACCGGTGAGCCCGCGTTTATTACTCGCCCGCATCCGCACCCTGCTCCGACGTCAGCAGACAACTGCCGACACCATCACTCAACATGTCGTACTCGGCGACCTGGTCGTGGACAGTGGCAATCGCGAAGTCACACTCAACAGTCAACCCATTCGTTTGACCACGGTCGAGTTCGACCTGATTTGGATACTGGCGCAGCAGGCAGGGACTTCAGTGACACGCGAATCACTGCATGAACAGCTTTTCAGACTGGCACTGACACCCGATGACCGTCGAATTGATTTAATTGTATCGCGCGTCCGTAAGAAACTCGGCGACAATCCGTCTAACCCACAGTATCTCAAGACCGTCAGAAGTATGGGTTACCTGCTCGGGACCGGTCGATGAAACAAACACTGATCATCGGTAGTCTGTTCGGTCTGCTGTTTGGCTTCATTGCTTGGCTGATCGGTTTTTTATTTGCAGACACCTACCTGCAACGCGATGCGTGGATTTCTGAGCACGATGACACTCTCTCTTATATCGAAGACACGCTGACCGCCAGCTACAACACTGCCGATAGCGATACACTACTGGAAGACATCACAACGCTGGAGCAATCAGAGGACGCCAGTATTAGCGTGCTGTCGCCTGATGCCCTCGCCACACCCGACACGGTGCTCGACGCTCAGCCAGAAAGACTGGTTTATTACGATATTGTGGTGAATGACAGCCTGGTGCTGTCAGTGGGGCTCGACTACGACGACGACTCACGGGTGCCCGCTGCCGACTGGTTACAGTTAGCGCTGATAGCCGCTGCGATGGTGTGTACGGTATGGGTGACCGCATTACTCGGCAAAAGACGATTACGCGTGTTGGAAGACACTGTCCTCGAAACCACCTCTGCCAGCACTGTCGATACACAGACCGACCCGGTCAAAAATGCGATTGATGCGTTACAGACGGCCAAGGAGCAAATTACGCAGCTACAACACGCCAGGCAATCCGCTATCGAAGACCATCGCGACCTGTTGGCAAGTGTCGCGCATGAATTCAGGAACCCGCTGGCACGTCTTCAGTTTGCAAATGAAATGGCGATGGAACGCTCTGGCGACGAACAGCAAGCGCTGTTTGAGGAAGCCAACATAGCCGCGCGTGAGCTCGATGCGCTGGTTCGGGAAACATTACATTACTCTCGACTGCGAAGCCTCGACAATATCCTTGAACCGGAATCGTTGACGCTTGGCGAGCTACTGCAGGAAATGCGCGATCAACACATTACGTTACCCGACGGTGTCGAATTCAGCGTAAAAGAACCGGCCGATAATCCGGTGATTACCATCGACAGACGTCTGATGATTCGTGCGTTGACCAATCTGGCTTCCAACGCCGCACGGTATGCAGCCACCACCATCACACTTGACACCCGACAACAGGAATCTCACTTACAGCTCAACCTAGTCGATGATGGCCCGGGCATTGATACCACCCATGCCACCCGTATTTTTGAGCCGTTTTATCGAGTGGGTTCGAGTCGCAGCCGTGAGTCGGGCGGATTCGGACTGGGTTTGTCGATTGTCAAATCCATCTGTGAACAACACGATGCTGCCGTCGAGTTGATACCATCGATAAGCGGCTGTCATTTCAGGATCACACTACCGCTGACATCCTGACAGGACAACCGCGCTATCGACTCTCTGGTGAGCTCACTCTTTACACCTGCCTACGAC
Organism: uncultured Granulosicoccaceae bacterium; assembly: GCA_937923745.1. Classification (GTDB taxonomy): domain Bacteria; phylum Pseudomonadota; class Gammaproteobacteria; order Granulosicoccales; family Granulosicoccaceae; genus CALDUO01. Next base: position 3,083 of record CALDUO010000176.1, on the reverse strand, counting down.
TGCTAGGTGTCGCTGAAATCGGCTTTGCGTTTTTCGGCAAAAGCCGCCATACCCTCTTTTTGATCATTGGTTGCAAACGCCGAGTGAAACAGCCGACGCTCAACCATCATGCCTTCGGACAGCGTGGTATTTAACGCACTGTTAACAGCATCTTTGGCCATAATCAGTGAGGGCATTGAGAACGATGCAATTTTGTTCGCTGTTTTCATCGCTTCATCGAGCAGGTCGGCAGCCGGTACGATACGAGCCACCAATCCGGCGCGCTCGGCTTCTTCCGCGTCCATCATACGACCCGTCAAACACAGCTCCATCGCTTTTGATTTTCCGATGAGTCGGGTGAGACGCTGTGTGCCACCGGCACCGGGGATGATGCCAATAGTGATTTCGGGCTGCCCAAATTTTGCGGTGTCAGCGGCAAGAATAAAATCACACATCATCGCCAGTTCACAGCCACCGCCAAGCGCATAACCTGATACCGCTGCAATCACAGGCTTTCGGCACCGGCTGACACGTTCCCACCCGGCCGTAATGAAATTTTCTTTCTGCGCCTGCACGTAGGTTTTGTCAGCCATCTCTTTGATGTCAGCCCCTGCAGCGAACGCTTTTTCACTACCGGTAATCACAATGCAACGGACGGCATCATCAGCTTCACACGCATCAATCACGGTGGTCAGCTCTGCCATCAACGGACTCGACAGCGCATTCATGGCTTTGGGTCGATTTAAGGTGATGAGCGTTACCGCGCCCTGCTGATCAACAAGAATATGTTCGTAAGACATTGGGTTTGTGTGTCCTTTAAAGCTGTGAGACATCAAGCGAAATAGTACTGTCTGATCCTTCGATCATGACAGCACGTGACGCCATGACTGATGGCAACACATGTTCGCTGTAGAAACGGGCTGTCGTTATTCGTGCCTGTGCGTACTCATGGTCTGCAGACGGATCACTCAACAATCGGTTGGCAGCCAGCGCGCCACGCGCCAGCATCCAGCCACCGGTTAGCTGACCACTGAGCATCAGGTATTCCACGCCAACGGCAGCAGGTTTGGCCGGATTTTTTTGTTCAAGTACCCATTTGACGGCCTCTTCACCAGCGTTAACCGCCTCTTCGAGACGAACACCAATGGATTGTAAATCTTGCTGGTTGGATTGTTTTAACTCATCAAGCGTCTCGCGTATATCGCGAATGAGTTCATTCATACCCTGACCACCGTCACGCAATGTCTTGCGACCCACGAGGTCGTTCGCCTGTATACCCGTTGTGCCCTCGTATATAGGAGTAATGCGCGCATCACGATAATATTGCGCGGCACCGGTCTCTTCGACAAAACCCATACCACCGTGAATCTGAACACCCAATGAACACAGCTCAACGCCAAACTCGGTTGACCAGCCTTTGACCAGTGGTGTCAGTAGCTCACCCCGTCGTTGATTAAATTCGCGCACTGCGGGATCAGGGTGTCGCTTTGCGCGATCAAACGCTGCGGCACATTCAAGGCACAGCCCGCGCATGGCTTCAACACCGGAGCGCATACGCATTAACATGCGACGAACGTCAGGGTGATTCACGATACCGTGTTCTTCACCGGCATCACCTAATAATGTGGGCCCTTGTTTGCGGTCTTTTGCATAGGCCAGTGCGTGCTGATACGCACCCTCTGCAATACTGTAGCCTTCTACACCCACAGCATGTCGCGCCTGATTCATCATCGTAAACATATACATCAGGCCATGATGTGGCTTACCGACCAGATACCCGATGGCACCGTCGTTATCGCCGTAAGACATCACACAGGTTGGGCTGCCGTGTATGCCGAGTTTGTGCTCTATGGAAATACATTTCACATCGTTGGGCTCACCTAACGAACCATCGTCATTGACCAACACTTTCGGCACGATAAACAACGAGATGCCTTTGACGCCCTCTGGTGCATCCGGCAATTTGGCCAACACCATGTGTATGATGTTCTCGGTCATATCATGATCACCGTAGGTGATATAGATTTTTTGGCCTTTAATACGGTAGTGATCACCGTCAGGCTCGGCACGTGTGCGTATTGCCGCAAGGTCAGTACCGGCTTGTGGCTCGGTCAGATTCATGGTGCCAGACCATACGCCTTCTACCATCTTGGGTAAAAACAGGGCTTTTTGTTCTTCAGAGGCATGATGCTCCATCGCATCGACAGCACCCTGCGTCAACAGCGGACATAAACCAAACGCCATATTCGATGCATGCCACATCTCCTGTACCGCTGACGAAACCACCATGGGTAATCCCTGACCCCCAAATTCTGGTGAAAACGACAACGCGCCCCAACCATTTTCACAAAACTGGTGATAGGCTTCTTTCCAGCCTGGTGCCGTGGTCACCCCCTCTTCAGTCCAACTGGCCCCTTCGGTGTCACCCACGCGATGTAACGGCGCGAGCACGTCAGCGGTAAATTTGGCTGACTCTTCCAAAATAGCGGATACCAGCTCTGGTGTGGCATCCTCAAATCCTTCGAGCTGACCAATACCGGCCAGATCAATCATATGATTTAACGCAAATTCGATATCTTTTACGGGAGCTGAATAAGTCATAGCAGGTCGCCTTTGGTTGGCAGGGCATGGGCCACAGGTGCGTCCCCTCGCCCTACGGTCGTGGAGTTATTATGACAGGCTTGTGGTGTTTCGGGTTTGACGATGACACGATAACCAGGTTGAGCTGCGGGTCGCCTGAGGTTGTAACGTGCTGCGCGAGCAAGTGGAGAGCCTTGTTGCGGTGCGTGGCCCGGTGTATGTCCTGGCGCATGTCCTGGCGAGTATCCCGGTGCATGGCCCGACGACTCGAACCCGGGTGCGGGCCACACTCGCGGTATCTGTGGGTAGCCATGGCCGCACAGCCGATTCACAGAATGTTTGGCATCCCGTTGATTGGCATCCCGGTACGGGATGCCAACGGTTAACGGGTTATGAGTCGAGTGCTGCACTGAACTCGGGAAGTGCATCAAACAGATCTGCGACAAGACCATAATCTGCCACCTGAAAAATAGGGGCTTCTTCGTCTTTGTTGATAGCCGCAATAACCTTGCTGTCTTTCATAC
>CALDUO010000175.1 GCA_937923745.1 uncultured Granulosicoccaceae bacterium | reverse complement strand
TGTTGCATTTCCCTGAAAGAGTATCTGTCGGTTTTTGGTGGAGAGCTGATAGTCGTACATAGGATCGTAGTAACCCACTAACAGTAACTCTATAAATGAATCATAACCACTGACATCATCGTGTTCTCTGTGACTGTGCAGCGCCTGCTCCAACTGATTGAGTGCCTGTTGGTACTGCAGCCCACCAAGCCGTTTTCGGATTCGACCCAACGCTGACCGATGATAATCGGCAAACGCATTAAACCCCTCGCCAGGCGCTGTCTCGGCTTGCTGATACTGCTCAAGCAACTCTGTGACATACGCAGTGCGACTGATAACAATACGTTCATCCAACGGAGTTTCGAGTAATACACAGGGTAATGACAGCATAAAATCCCGGAAGGTTTGCGGTATACACACACGCCCGACCATGCGTCCTTCATCTTCCAGATACACTGGAGGCTGCGTGGTGTTGTTAGCAGACTGCCGGTAGTGCAGTAAAGCAATAGCCAGTCGATGTTCGAAGTTAATATTGGAGGGTTGTTCAATCACGGTCGCGCCAAAACTGGAACCACGGTGTTCTGCTAGCCCTTCGAGGTCTATAGAGCCGCTTAGCCGATTTAATAAAACCGTTTTACCACTACCGGTTCTGCCACCCACAATAATGCCAGGCAACGCTGCCTGATGCGTCGGTGTCATTGTTTTATTGAGCTCAGTAATTAAATGCCATCGCAGCGCCTTATAACCCCCTTTTATACGCGGCAAGGTCCACCCGGCCTCATGCAACCATTGCTGAACAATAGCCGAGCGCATGCCCCCACGGAAACAATAAATCACTGCATCGGGGTGTTGTGTTGCATAGTCACTCCATGCCGCAATGCGCTGCACCCGGGTATCACCGTCAACTAACCGTGCACCGAGTTTAATCGCAGCCTCTTGTCCGTGTTGTCGGTAACACAGACCCACCTCATGACGTTCAGCGTTGGTCAACAGGGGCAGATTGGCGCTGGCCGGAAAGGCTCCACGGGTAAATTCTGTGGGCGCTCGCAGATCAAGTAGTGGCCGGTTTGCCAGCAGCACACCGGTATAATCATCGGTGATCGGTAGTTCTTTTGACTGTGCCAACACCGACGCAGCTGACGGCACTGTTTTTTCGGACCGATGTGTCACTGGCAACTCGTTATTGAGGGTCATAGCGCGTCAGTCAACGTAGTAGCAGGCACAAGGTCATGGCAAATTGGCAGGTGACGCGCCAGAGGTAACGAGACCGTGCTGCCGGTCCGCGCTGATTCATAGGCGGCGGTGATCAATTCAATAGACGCAACACCATCAGCAACGGTCACCCACTGTGTCGGCTTTTGTGCGTCTGCCACCTGCGATGTTGATTGCTGTTGGCCTGCCAGATACTGTGTCAGATGCTGCGCCAGTGCATGGAACTGTCCGACGTAACCGGTCAATGCATGGTCGTACCCGGCCGTAGCCGCGCCAACGACTTGATCAATCGTTGCTTGCTGTGTGGCATCTCTGGCTGTGAAGGTCCAGGGTTCTGCGCAGGGTTTGTACGGGTTACGGGCACTCTCAATGGTGATGTTGTCATACACCAACCGGATACGCGTGGTGTCAGTAGCCGCACCCAACGTCACGGATGACGTGGCAATACCACCGCTGTCGGTGTGCAGTATCAGCGCTGCTGTGTCTTCGGTTTCTATCGGGTTGACCCGTGTGTCCACCGTAGCTGACACTGCCGTAATCTTACCGAACCATTGCGCCAACAGATCATGGCTGTGAATGGCATGGGTTATCAGCACGCCCCCGCATTCACCCGCCCAGGTGCCACGCCAGTCATTGGCGTAATAGTCGGCACCACGATTCCAGTGTGTCTCCAGCGTTGCAACCTGCGCCTTACCCAGTAGGTGATTGTCTTTTAATGCCTGCATTTGCGCAGCGGCCACACCATACCGGTACTGAAAAACCGGCATCAGTACACCCTTTGACTGGCGGGCAACGTCGATCAGCGCATCGGCCTCGATCACAGTACCGGCTAACGGTTTTTCGCAGATCACATGTTTGTCTGCGTTTAACGCGCTGATCGCAACCGTTGCGTGCAGGTGTGACGGCAGACAGATATCCACGATATCAATGGCAGGGTCATGCAGAACATGATCAATGGACTCAGTGACTGCACAACCGGTGACTCGCCTTGCCAGTGTCTGTGCCCTATCGACGTCAAGATCACACACGCAAGTTAACTGAAATTGCTCGGGTAACCCGAGGTACGCATCCAGATGTTGTGCACCGATACCTGCACCCACAATGGCAACACGCCATGGCGGCATTGGTGACGGCTCTGGTGACGACACTGGTGACGGCTCTGGTGACGGCGCATTCATTGGACCGGTTTTGTGTTATCGGATGGTGTATCGATGGGTGTATCCGTCTTTGCCAAAAACCCGGTACGTGTCGCCCGTTGCTGCGCTTCCAACGCCAGCTGCATAACCATAAAACAATGTGATTGTGACATGGCGGTGTCGGTTCGCTGCAGGACGTCTGCGTTTAATTGCGCAAAATACTGCAACGGCACGGCCGAGGCATCGATGTATTCACACCGGGTACTGTTGACGAGATAGACATGATCGGTTCCGTCACGACCGGCAACATCCACATACTTACGTAATTCAATATAGCCCTGCGTGCCGAGAATGGTGAGCCGACCATCCCCCCAATTAGGTAAGGCATCCGGGGTATACCAATCTACCCGGATATAACCATTACCTTGAGGACTACGTAGCGTGATGTCTCCGAAGTCCTGCAGGCCGGGATAATCAGGATTGGCAAAATTGCCAACGCTACTGCTGACCACCTCTGCGTTAACTGACCCTGTAAAAAACAAAAATTGATCAATCTGGTGCGACGCAATATCACACAAAATGCCACCATAGTGCGCTTCGTCAAAAAACCAGTCGGGCCGCAAGTGCAGATTGGCCCGGTGCGGCCCAAGACCCACGGTCTGCACGACTTGTCCTATCTCACCGGCGCTGACAAGTTCAGCAGCTTTTTGTACCGCCGGTACTTCAAAACGTTCTGAAAAATCGATAGACCAAATGCGACCGGTGGTAGCGACGGTCTCGCGTAATTGACTCAGTTGTGCGAACGTAGTGCAACCGGGTTTATCGGTCATCACGTCTTTACCGGCATGCATCGCTTCAATGGCAAGTGATGCTCTACGGGCCGGGATATCGGCGATGAGTATGAGGTCGATGGTCGGGTCGTCGAGTAAGGTACGGTAATCGCTGACCCGCGGGATTGACGGAAACCGCTTTCTAAAACCCGCAACCGTATCGGGTTCGCCGTCCGTCCACCAACCGGCGCAGGTACACCCCACCGACAGCATGCCACTGAGCTGCCCGTAGATGTGTCTGTGATCAATGCCGACTACCGCAACGGTTACCGCGTCCATAACGCCCTGCACGTTAATGTTAAAGCGACTATTGTAACGCGTCACTCTGCGGGTTGAGAGGCTTTCTGTTGGTTGGATGAACTGATCAGCGCATCGATCAGATGGTGTACTGCGAGCGCCTGCCGCCCGGTCACCGTGGGGCTGCGCCCCGCCTGAATGCAGTCGGCGAAATCGGCAATCAGGTCGCGATGCCACGCAAACGGAAACGCCATCGGGTCGCTGCCGCCACCGGTGGTTGCCGAATCACCAAAGACACTGACTGTCCCGTCCATCGCCTGTAAACGCAGCTCGCCAGACGCGAGCGTTGCGGTACCCTGCTCCGTGTGTAACACGATAGATTCAGCCTGACCGGGCCACGCGGCGGTTGTCGCCATCAATGATCCGATAGCACCGTCGCGAAACTGCAGCGCACCGGCGACAAAGTCCTCGGCTTCAAGTCGATGAAAACCCGTGGTTGCCGATAACGCGTGCACACGACTGACCGGTCCGCACAGCGCAAGCAACAGATCGAGGGTATGGATAGCCTGGCTGATCAACACGCCACCGCCGTCGCGGGCATAAGTACCGCGCCCGGGTTCATCGTAATACGACTGATCACGCCACCACGGCACATTGACCTGCACGGCATGAATCTGACCCAACCGGTTGTCTTTTATCCACGACATCAGCGTTTTGGACGCCTCTCGATACCGGTGCTGAAACACAATGCCCAACGGCACCTGATGCTGCTCACACAGTGTCACCAGCGCTGTTGCGGCGGCGGTGGTACGCTCGACCGGTTTCTCCATCAACACGGCAACGCCTGCTGCGATACACGCTTTAACGATGGTCTCGCGTTGATCCGGTGGCGTCACAACAATAGCGAAGTCCGGCGAGCCTTCCGTGAGCACCGCGTCTAACGATGAACGATACAAAAAGCCATGTTCTTCACAAAAAGCGCTAGCACGCGCAGGCGTTCTGGAATAAACACCGGTGACATTCAATGAAGATTTCAGGTCATGTAACGCAAGCGCATGCGGCTTTGCTGCCATGCCGGTACCAATCAATGCTACCTTCATGCTCATACGCTATGTGACAGGCAGTGTTTGTTCATAAAGCCGCCCCAGATGGCTCATGGTGTCATCAACACCGGCAAGTCGCAAACAATGCCACGCCAGTGCATGATTAGACGACGTTACCGGTATACCAAGAGACTGTTCAATGGCAGCAGCACTGCTTAACAATCGCACACTGGTGCACGACACAAAGACCATATCGACAGCGGTTTTTTCGGTCAGTGACTGAATCGCGCTGATCAGACTTGCCTCGTCAATTCGCGCAACAATCGGGTCAGATTCCTGATTAAAACTACCGAACACCGGCACCTCATAACCGGCTCTGATCATGTACTCTCGCACCAGCACATTGACGTCGTGTCGATAAGGGGTCAACACGGCTATACGTTTGGCAGAAAATGCATCGAACGCTGCAAATGCAGCAGTGGCGGGTGTTGTAACTTTCGTATGGGGTTGTACTTTTTTGATTTCGTTGGCCACTACCGATTCACCAAGCACCATCGTCGCCGACGTACAGCCATACGCCACAACATCCAGCGGATGACCTGGCAATATCAACTGCACAGTGGCTGATATTCGCTGTTGCATATCTGCGAGTGTGTCCGGCGTCACCGAATTGGAGTTTTCGATACGTGCCTGATAGTAGTCAACACCAGGCACCGTAAACACCTGCCTGAATTCGTGTTCGATGGTGTAGTCGGACGCGAGCACCACCAACCCAATTTTGGCTCTGGCCCCTATGACGTCGTCAAGGGTGTACGGCAGATGCTCTTGTATGACTGCCGTGTCGGTCATGCCGCGCTGTCGACCGAATGACTGTGGCGACCGTTTTTAAGGTCGGCTTTGAGTAGTTGGCGGGTGTTATCGTAATCGTTCATCGCAGCCTCTTTGACATGGCCGAAGCCCTTAATAGCGTCTGGGGCGCTCGCCAGCGCGACCAATTTCTGATACGTCTCGTTATTGGCATCGGGCAACAGACTGATCCACTGTTCAAGGTCACGCAGATAATCGGTCAATAAAGCCCGCTCGCGTTTGCGCTCGTTTGTGTATCCAAACGGATCAAACAGACTGCCACGTAAAAACTTAAAGCGCTTGAGCACAGACATCACCGTTAACACCCACACGCCGAATTCACGTTTGATTAAATGACCGGTTTGTTTGTCTTTACGACTCAATAACGGTGGCGCGAGGTGCAGCTTAAGCGTGTAGTCACCCTCGAACTGTTGCGACACCTTCGATAAAAAGCGCCCGTCAGTGTACAGCCTCGCCACTTCGTACTCGTCTTTGTAACTCATTAAACGGTGTGCCTGTGTTGCCACGGCACGGGTAAACGGTTTGGACTTCGCGGTATCTGCATCGCGACAACGCTCGATCAATGCGACATAACGCCGCGCCCAGGCGCGATTTTTCCACAAGGCCAACTGTTCGCTGTTCTGCGAGATCAGCGCATCCAGTGTCTGCGGTAACGTCACCACCGTCTCTGTCACCGGTCGCAGGGCATTGGCCTGCGCCATAACAGCGTCAGGGTCATGTACAAACTGCCGACCCCACTCAAACGCCTGTTGATTTAACGTGATAGCGACACCATTGAGCTCAATGGCTTTTTGTAATGCATCGAGCTGCAGAGGTATCCAGCCACGTTGCCACGCAGCGCCGAGTAAAAAGAGATTGGCAGCAATGGTATCGCCGAGCAGTGTCTTTGCCATCTGTGTGGCGTCGACACGCAGCAATCGATCGGTATCGGCAATAGCTGACTCCAGCTGAGCGTGCATCGCGTCTGTTGGCAATGAGAACTGTCGGTTATGCGTGAATTCGCCGGTTATCATTTCATGCGTGTTCGTGATCACCCGGCTCCGCTCGGGATCCAGCGTGCGTACCACCGCATCACTGGCTGCAACGAGTAAATCGCATCCCAACAGAAGATCGGCACCGCCTGCGGCAATACGAATGGCATGAATATCTTCGGGAGTGGCAGAGAGTTTGATATGCGACACTACCGCCCCGCCTTTTTGCGCAAGGCCAGCCATATCGATGATGCCGCAGCCCAAACCCTGCAGATGCGCCGCCATACCCAGCAGCGCACCTATGGTCACAACACCGGTACCACCGACACCGGTTAAGACGATGGCATACGGGGATTCCAGTGACGGTTGCTGCGCAGGTGGCGGTATCACTGCAGCAGATGATGCAGTGGCAGCGCTGGCTGTGGATGACACCGGGCGACGTAATGCACCACCTTCAATGGAGACAAAACTCGGACAAAATCCTTTCACACAGGAGTAGTCTTTATTACACGACGACTGATCAATTTCGCGCTTACGACCAAACGGTGTCTCCAGCGGTACGACAGCCACACAATTGGATTTAACGCCACAATCACCACACCCTTCACAAACCGCATCGTTAATAAACAATCGTTTCGGCGGATCAGGCATGATGCCGCGTTTTCGCCGACGGCGTTTTTCAGCGGCGCAGGTTTGCTCATAGATCAGCACAGTGACACCCGGCGCTTGCGCGAGTGATTCCTGTACGGATATCAGGTTATCCCGATGATCAACATTTACCGTTGCCGGTAACCTTTGGCGGTCAACCTGTTCGGGCTGATCAGTCACGTATGCGACGCGGGTCGCACCGGCTGCTGTGACATCGTGGGCAATATCGTAGGGAGTTAAACCACCTTCATGCGCCTGTCCACCGGTCATTGCCACAGCGTCGTTAAAGAGCAACTTAAACGTCATATGCGTATTGGCAGATATCGCTGCCCGAATGGCCATAATGCCCGAGTGGTTGTAAGTGCCGTCACCCATATTCTGAAACACATGTTGACGGGTCGAGAATTTTGACTCGCCAATCCAGTTGGCACCTTCTGCGCCCATGTGGGTGTAACCTTCCGTGTTACGGTCCATGAACTGCACCATATAGTGACAGCCAATACCGGCGTAGGCTCGGGCACCGTCAGGAATACGCGTGGATGAGTTGTGTGGGCAACCGGCACAAAAATACGGCTTACGCAGCACCGCTAACGACTCACGTTCTGTGTTTATTAAGGTCTGTAGATCTGCAACACGTTGCTGCACCACTTCATCAAGGCCTGCCGCTAAAATACGCTGGCCAATCGCTAACGCGATCTGCACTGGATTTAACGCGGCTTCTGACTGGAACAGCGTCTGACCCTGCTCGTCTTGTTTACCGATAACAACAGGCCTATGCGCATTGTGATACAGCAGGGACTTCACCTGCTCTTCGATGAGTCCGCGTTTCTCTTCAACCACAATAATCAGGTCAAGTCCTGTTGCAAACGACACAATGCCACTGGGTTCAAGCGGCCATGACATCGCCACTTTATAAGTGGTTATACCAAGCGCCTGCGCCCGTGTGTCATCAATGCCCAGCGCTTCCAGTGCCTGCACGGTATCGAGCCACGATTTACCGGTGCTGACGATACCGATGCGCGGCTGCCCACCACCGACAAACATACGACGATCCAGTTGGTTGTGCCGTACATAAGCCTGTACCGCTTTGAGTTTATGCTGATGCAGCCTCTGCTCCTGTAACTGCGGTGTATCCCGCAACCGAATATTCAGGCTATTTTCTGTGTCATCTTCTGTGCTCCCTTCTTTCCTGGAGGTTGGCGGTAAGTCGCTGTTAAAACTGTGCAGAGAGACATCGACAGAGGCCGTTGATTCAATGTTGTCTTTGACGGCTTTTAACCCACACCAGACACCGGCATAACGAGACAGCGCCCAACCGTGTAAACCATACTGTATGATTTCCTGAATACTCGCGGGGTTCAACACAGGTATCATTGCATCCTGCAGGGCGTACTCACTTTGGTGACACGTCGTGGAGCTTTCACAGGTATGGTCATCACCGGTCAGCACCAACACTCCACCATGCGGCGACGTACCGGCAAGATTTGCATGACGCAACGCATCACCCGAACGGTCAACACCGGGTCCTTTGCCATACCATAGACCAAAGACGCCATCGTACTGCCCCTCACCGCGTAACTCTGCCTGCTGAGTGCCCCAAATGGCAGTGGCGGCAAGATCTTCGTTCAGGGCGGGTTCGAAATGAATATTGCAGCTGTCCAACACTGATGCAGCACGGGGGAATTGTTGGTCAAGTCCACCCAGCGGTGAACCACGATAACCGGATACGTAACCTGCCGTATTTAACCCGGCTTGTGTGTCGAGTGCGGAACGCATCAGGCATAGTCTGACCAACGCCTGGGTGCCGGTTATAAACACACGGTCGACAGAGAGGTCGTAACGATCATCCAGCTCTACAGTTAATAGCGTCATGTCTGCGTCTCCGTCGTGTGTTGTTCACCCGCCACGGTTATCGGTATAAACGATGGGTCGTTAATGGCCAGCTCAGCAAGACACTGTTGAGCAAACGCTTGATGTAACAGCGGTGTGTTGCCAGCCCGCAGGTCAGCCTGAATTGCAGCCATACTGTCTACAGCCCTCTCATTGGTATCCACCCCATTCGCTTGCCGAAACAGCATCGCCAGTTGCTGATCCAGCAGGGGTATCTGTGCAGACGATAAGGTTTGTCCAACCTCGGTTAAGCCGGCACTCTCGTACACCTGTTGCTGACAGCTGTACCGATAGTCGGTGTGTGCTGTGTTGAGCTCTCGCGAAACAATCGCCATGACACGACGTACCATTGCCGCGTTATACCGCTGATCTCTTGGCAGCGCCGGCATTAATGACCCGTTGTAGGTTGCGACTGCCGTGTGTAACAAACGTTCGGTAGGTGTTGCCGGTGTTGTTGTCGGTGTTGTTGTCGCTGAATCGTGCGGCTTCGGGCCCGACGTCACAGTGTCGCAGGTTATGCCTGCCCTGCGCTCAAGTTGCACCAACGCATTATGCACCATGGCAGGTACCATTCTGCCAGTTAACGCAAGCTCGAGTGAGTCTTCACCGCCACTACTGTGTCTTTGTGCCTGTTGTAGCGCGATGATAGCCCACCGCACTTCTGCCATGCATTGCCACCAGATGAGGGTCTCGTTATTTACCTGTCGGCCAGACGCCTGTTCGTATGCACTCAGAAATACCGGTGATGCGGTGATACCACCGGCGGCCAAATGATCATGACCGAACCGCCAGCACCGGGCGAGAAACCAGCCGAGGTCTTCATGCCAATCGCCGAGCGCTGTGAATTCCCAATCGAGTATTGCTGACAGTTCACCCTGGTGTACCAGAAAATTGCCAGTGCGGTAATCGCAATGACACACCACCCAGTCCGTGGTGGCCGGTGCTAACTGTGCCAGTGAGGTCAACAAGTATTCGATAGCGGGATAACGCTCCGGCAAACGATCCAACGCAGCGCGATACTGTTGAATTCGGTAGAGCGACGCTGATCCATTCAGTGGCACATCGGTGAGTAAAAAGTTGAGCGCGTCAGACGCGTAACTGATGGTATGAATCTTTGCCAGCTGACGGCCGAGTGTTTGCCCGAGTGCCTCACCAAAATCAGGTAATACCGGGTCACGCAGTATTGCCGCAGGTCGTGCAACACCACTTGCTTTTTGCATGATAAAAAACGGCGAGCCTATCACTGATGTATCGTCACAATACTGTAGTGGCTCGGGCACTCGCACCCCATGTTCAAACGCCGCACACAGCACCGTGTATTCCTGCTGCCGTGTCATGCTGGTGGCGACAGCTGACGGTGCATCGGTGCGCAAGACCCAGTCATGTAACTGACCGTCAGAGTGCACCTGCACCCACCAATTTTCCTGAATAGCGCCACCACTGAGTGGTGTGACTGCTGCGAGCGTCACGTCGCGCCAGCCAAACACGTTGGCGATCCAGTCGGCTAACGCAGAAAATCGCTGGGGTATGACGCTCTGTTGAATACCTGTGGTCACTGATTTATCTGTTGAATTATCGACTGTTTTGTTAACCGGAATTTATCACGATACTCAATGCTCAATTTTGCGTAAGCCGATATCTGACAGCAAACCCAGAGTGAAGCACAGTCACGAGCCAATCGCACCAGAATCGGCTGCGCTGTGCGAAAAAACATTAACCATTAGTATCCCAATGCCAATAATCATCTCGCTCAGACTGATATAAACGGGCCAATACCATACGATGTACTTCGTCAGCACCGTCAACCAAACGTGCTTGTCTTGCATACCGGTAGACCCATTCCAAAATGGTGTCTTTGCTATAGCCACGGGCACCATTGAGCTGAATAGCAGTATCGACAGCAGTGTGCAGTGTGTTGGCCACGTGCAGTTTGGCACTGGAAATTTCTTTCCGCGAGAAATCGCCCTGGTCCAGTTTCCATGCAGCGTGCATGACCAGCAACCGCCCAATCTGAATATCGTGCGCAACCTGCCCCATTTTTAACTGCACCGATTCACGATCGGCGAGACGAATCCCAAACCCCTCTCGTTCACTGACGTAATCGGCTGCAATCGACATACAACGTTTGGCCAGTCCCAACCAACGCATACAGTGCGTGAGCCTTGCCGGTCCTAAGCGGATTTGTGTAAGCTTGAGCCCGTCGCCAATTTCCATTAACCGGTTTTCATCCGGCACATCCATGTTGTCGAATTCAATTTCACAATGCCCGCCGTGTTCCTCTGGACCCATAATCGGAATGCGGCGTTTGATTCGAAAGCCGGGCTGATCACGATGAAACAAAAACGCGGTCAGACCTCGCCGCGCATCGTCTGAGGTACGGGCAATAACAATAAAATGAGACGCGACACCGGCACCGGTGATAAACCATTTGTGTCCGTTGATTCGCCACCCGCCCTTGTGCCGGGTTGCAGTGGTTTTGATCATACCCGGATCTGACCCGCCACCGGGGTGCGGTTCTGTCATCGCAAACGCGGAACGGACCGAGCCATCGATTAACGGTTGTAACCATTGATCTTGCTGCGCTTCGGTACCCACCTTGGCCAGCACAGCAATATTGCCGTCATCGGGTGCTGCACAGTTAAAACACACCGGGCCAAAGATAGAGCGGTTGGCCTCTTCATAAAAAGACACACGTGAGACGATGGACAACCCCAGCCCGCCGCGCGAGGTGGGTGCCTGCGGTGACCACAAGCCAGCGGCCTTGGCTTTCCCCTGAAGTTCATGTAACGCAGTCAGGTTTATGTTTTCAAATTCATCAAAACTATCGGGCACTGACTCAAGCGGTTCAATATGTTCCGAGACAAACTGGCGAACACTGAGTCGTCTCGCTTCATCGGCCGGTGACAGGGTAAAGTCCATAATGGCATTAGCCGTAATTGGGTAACAGGAAAAAAGATACGCGAACTATTCGACGTAAACTACTCAGCGTAAGCTTTAACAGGGGCACTATAAACCAGACAACACATGCCCACCATCGACCGGTATCACCGTGCCAGTCATGTAGGCACTGCGTTCGGATGCCAACAATAACAGAACACCGGTTAAATCATCGAGCGTCGCCGCGCGTTTTAACGGAATACGATCGATTAACGCCTCACCCTGTGCGGAAGCCAGGAAAGACTCGTTCAGCTCTGTAGAACAATAGCCCGGCGCTATCGCATTCACCCGAATACCGAACCTTGCAAGCTCCAGTGCCATGACTCGCGTTAACTGAACCACTGCCGCTTTGCTGACGGTGTAACTGGCAATACCCTTTGTCACCCCGACACCGGCAATGGATGCAATATGGATCACGGAACCCGGTACACCAGTATCACGCATGTGTCGACACACCCGTTGCGATACACGCCAAACCGCTGTTTGGTTTAATGCTGTGACGGTATCCGTGTCATGATCACTGGCATCAAGAAAATAATCGGGTTTCGCCATACCGGCATTGTTAACCAGAATATCCATGGCCCCATGCGTTGCGTGCAGGTCATCAAGCGCCGCAGTCAGTGCCTCGGTATTGGTGATATCGAGCACCAGTGCGTGTGCAGAACCACCGGCCTCGGTGATGTCGTTAACCAGAGTCTGCAACCGCTCTTCCCGGCGGGCGAGTGCAACAACATGGCAACCGGCTGCTGCAAGCACCATCGCAAAGTGTCGCCCAAGGCCTGATGAGGCGCCGGTGACCAGTGCGGTTTTTCCGTCAAGCGCAAAAAACGGTACGGCGTTTGTGCTCTGCAATGGATGACTCATGACGGGCGGCTATTGGCGGTAGGCATCAGGACATTGTGTCAGTCAGAATATAACGGTGCTGCGGATTATCGGGCAAACCGGTTAAGCCAGCCGTCGCGCCGCTGGCCGCAGCATCGGGTTGCCACAACAAAAATGCATCAAGCTTTTCGGCCAACTCGATATCACGCAGCGTCACGCCGCCGACATCGTGACTGTTCAGTCTTACCCGAACAGCATTGTATGTCACGATAAGTTCGGGGTGATGCCACGCGATCTCGCACAGATGTCCAATCGCGTTAACCACCATCATTGTGCTTTTCCATGTTGCGGTGGCATAGGTTTTTTCGAGATGCCGGTCTGTGTAGCGCCAACCCACCAGTCGGGATGCCAAGTGCAGTTGAATCTCGTCGTCAGTCATGGATGTGCTGTCTCATGTGTGCATAAACCCCTGCATCAGTACATGGGCTTAGCGTGTATTCGCCGGTGCCGTTTGATTGTGTTTCGTTACTTTATCGTTGCCGGGTTCCAATGCCAGCAACGCAACACCCGACACGATAATAAAACCACCGACCAACGTGATTGGGGTTAGTTGTTCGTTGAGCAACCAGTACCCACCCAACACAGACGATACAGGTGTTAACAATAAAAACGGCGCCACACGACCGGCTGAGTATTTACCCAAAACATGATACCAACAGCCATACCCGATCACCGTCATCACCACACCAAGGTACATCACTGCACCCCAAACCTGCCAGCCTGCATTGGTGATATGGATGATTGGGTCAGACTCGACAATCCAGGACACCAGAAAAAGCTGGGGCGCCGCAGTGACTGTGAGCCCTGCAGTGATGGTGAGCCCGCCGACATCACCCAACTGCCTGACCATGACCTGACCCAACGCCCAACTGAAAGCACCGGCCAACACCAACAGCACAGCCCACCAAGTGCCCAATACTTGCGGCTGACCGGATACCAAATACAATCCAACAAACGCGATCGCCATACCAACCCACTGCCGGGCAGTCATGGGTTCGCGTAGCCAAAGCGCGGCGATTAACACCAAAAACGGCGCTTCTGCCTGCACGATTAAAGCGGTGGTGCCAGCGTCGAGATACTTCAACCCATAAAACGTAAAAGCATACTGAATGGTAGCACCCACAAACGCCACACGCGCCATGGGCCACAACAAGCGCCGGGGAAGCCGTACCAGACATAATAGCAGTACGGCTGCGACCAAAAAACGCAGCGCGATAAGCAGGATGGGCGGGAAATCTGCCAACACCGGTTTTGCTACCACCAACCCGATGCCCCAACTAACGGGTACAACAGTCGCAATGAAGATGTCACGGGTTTTCATGTCAGTTGGGCCGCCCCGCGGCATCGTTCAGGTGCATTAGGTATCCGATTGCGGATATTGCGGAAGCTCGGGGTCGAGTGTGTAGTAATCACCCATGTCGTCCACAAAAATGTGTCCGATGGTACGCAGACCGGTTGGGTTATCAAAATGACCGACCATCACGGATGTCGTGTCGGCGTCATTTTGTTTCCAGTACAACGCAGAGCCGCATTCGCTGCAAAACCCGCGCTTTGCAAAATCGGACGCTGCGTACTCCTTCACAAATTCACGACCTTCCATCGTGAGATTGCTGTCGAGAACCGACGCCGCATGGTAATAGCTGCCAGTCTGCTTTCGACATTGACTGCAGTGGCATGCGACCACCTGGGTATCGAATTCAGCGACTTGCATGCGCACCCGGCCACACAGGCATGAACCGCTGACATGTGTTGACGTGGGTTTGCTGGTGTGACGAGTCATCGGCGATTCTCGGGTTATTCGACAATGCACTCAGACTAAAGCGCCCCACGCCAGCTGTCCACAGCTGGGTTGAACCAGTTCGCATTCAGCTAACTTGATAAAAGCGCGTCAGATCGATACCGATTTAGCACCGAAATAGCGCCGAAATGACTAAAAATGTCATGAAATTGCGCCATATCGTTTAAAAACTGCCTGGAGATTAAAGCACGAGCACACCAGGGCCACTCAACGACGACAAGAAGCGGAAAATCATCGGTTCCGCCTGTACTTAATAAGAGTACGGCCGCTAACAACCGTGAACGTTTACGTTACTTCGGACCGGGACACCCCCGGCAATCAGTGAGCATATCCAGTTGAGTCGTCCAACACCCGAAAAACCGCCAACAGCGGCCTGCTCTGACCGCCAATCGCAGGTGCTGTCTGTGCCAGATCTGCGAGCAGGTTTTACGGCAGAGTCAGGCACAACCACGGCACCTGCCGTTATGGCAGATTTGCCCACGGACTACCCTCGCTCGCATTACTCCCGACAAGCTCACTCTGATTCGGACTACGCGTTGAATTCGGGGGCGGCACCAGTATTTGAAACGGTGCTGATGCCGATTGCCGAAGCATTGCAGCGACTGATCAATCGAGCCGCGGCAGAACAAGGCACCACTGAGGCTGTCTGGACGTCTGCCTGCTACGCCGCTTTTTTGTACAAGTTGACTGGCAGTCAGGATATAACGTTTACCGCCGCGCAGCTTCGCAAGCTTCCCTCAGCCGTTGATTCGTTAGCGAGCGCGTGCCATCAGGTCGTAGTCACCTCTGTCGGCCCAACACTGGCCTCACTGCTAACGCAGATCAACCAGCAATGGTCTAACGCTGCATCCGAGGATGTTTTACTAACGGCCGCAGCGCGGGCAGCAGACACTGCCACCGTAGCAAGTGAATTACACCCGACCTCTACCGGCTTTTTTTACCACTGCGCAACAGCCGGTGACACAACGCTGCAACCAGACTGGCTCATTCATCTGAAGCCCATCAACGGGCAAGCAACCGATGACACGCTATGCATTGAGTGCACATTCAACACGCAGCTCAACGGCCACGACACGATCGTGCATCGACTGGATCAATTCCTAAAAGTTCTGACGCAACTCAGTCACGAACCCGACACACCGTTGGATACAATCTCGCTGATCACACAGCGCGATCAGGATCTGATCAGCCGTGTGAATGACACGACTGTCCCACTGGATCCGACACTGGGTTTCCTGGCGCAGTTTTCCATCAGTGTAGAGCGCCATGCAGAGCGAACAGCTGTTGCGGATAACACGGGTTCGCTGAGCTACGAACAACTCGCTATCCGATCCAATCAACTGGCGCATCACTTGATCACCTGTGGTGCAAAACGGCAAGACATTATCGGCATTTGTCTGCCGCGCGGTATCGAGATGGTGACAGCCATGCTGGCTATTCAAAAAACCGGAGCCGCCTGGTTACCACTGGATCCTGATCATCCGGAGTCACGGCTACATTACACCGTCGATCATGCCAGAGTGTCGATGTTAGTCACAGCATCCAGCGTTGCTGATATCTGGGCAGAGACTCATACACGCCTTGTCTTACTCGACAACGATGAGGCGTCGTTGAATACCCAGCCAATCACTTCACCGGCCAGAGCCTTTGATGCAGATGCCACGGCCTATGTCATTTACACCTCAGGCTCCACCGGCAAACCCAAGGGGGTGCGTGTCACGCATCGAAACTTACAGAATTTTTTAATGGCGATGCAATCTACCCCTGGCATTGATCGCAACGATACGCTTTTGGCTGTAACGACATTGTCGTTTGATATTGCAATACTCGAATTGTTGCTGCCACTCACGGTGGGCGCTTCGGTCGTGGTCTGTGATCGCCATACAGTACTGGACGGCCACGCACTCGCTGACGCACTGACCCGGCACAGTGTCACCGTGATGCAGGCAACCCCCACGGTTTGGCGATTGTTACTTGAGTCAGGCTGGACGGGTAAACAGGATCTAAACGCACTCGCAGGCGGCGAAAGTCTGCCACCGGATTTAGTCGCACCCTTATTGCAGCGAACCCATGCACTGTGGAATCTGTACGGACCTACCGAAACAACCATTTGGTCAACTTGCCAAAAAATCACCAATGCGCAGACACCCATTCGTATTGGGCAGCCCATTGATAACACGACGGTGCGTATTCTCGATGCCCACAACAATCCGGTTGCGATAGGACTCACCGGCGAGCTGTGTATTGGCGGGTTGGGCGTCAGCCAGGGTTATTTGCATCGCCCCGATCTCACCGACGAGCGATTCGTCTCCCTCAGTGGTGAGCGACTGTACCGCACCGGTGATTTATGCCGACTGCTGGCGGACGGATCGCTCGACTATATCGGTCGTATCGATAACCAGATTAAGTTACGCGGTTTTCGCATTGAAACCGGTGAGATTGAGTCTGTGCTGTCGGAACATAACGCTGTACAACAATCCATCGTGGGGTTGTCAGCATCTGCCGACCGGGAACCCCAATTGGTAGCCTGGTACACCTCGGTAAACCGGGAACCTGTGTCTGCGTCAGCACTATCAGAATACGTGGCGCAGCATGTACCGGCCTATATGGTGCCGCGCTATTTTGAGCATGTGTATGCAATGCCGGTAACACCCAACGGAAAAATCGCCCGTCAGGCATTACCTCAACCTAAACCGGTCAGACCGGGCCTTGCGACATTGTTTGTACCGGCTGTCGGTGAGCAGGAAAAAATGCTGTCACTGTTATGGTGCGATGTCCTCGGGATTGACAGCGTGGGTATCGACGACAGTTTTTTCGAGCTGGGTGGCAACTCAATAAGTGCTGTTCGTATGCTTGGCAGACTCCGAACAGAGTCCGGTTATCACGTTGGTATTGTGGATCTGTTTAAGGCACCCACTATAACCGCGCTAGCAGAAAATTTAAGAAAACTGCAACCCCGGGAAATTACCCCAAGAGACGCAGACGCGGCAATTGGCAGCACCGCAGGAGCACCCCGAGCCGCCGATGCAGCTTCGGCAACACGCGACAGCACTGTGACGATCGGCACATCCACCGGCCACAGCGGTAGCAACACGTCGGCCAACGCCCACAACAACACTGACGGCCGAACACAGCAATTTGCCGACGAGGATATTGCTGTTATTGGTATGGCGGCTCGTTTTCCGGGCGCATCATCGGTGGAAGCTTTTTGGCAGAACCTGATCGACGGCAAAGAGACTCTGACGCACTTTACCGCCGACGAGCTCGATAACAACCTTTCATCTTCGTTAACCAATGATCCAAATTACGTAGCAGTACGCGGTATTCTCGATGAGGTCGACACTTTTGACGCTGAATTTTTTGGTGTCAATCCTGTCGAAGCAACTGTTATGGACCCTCAACAACGTGTGCTTTTACAGCTGTGCTGGCATGCTTTGGAAAATGCCGGTGTCGTCGTTCCGAAGAACAACAAAATTGCGGTTTATGCCGGTGTTAACAACAACACCTACTACACGCACAATGTACTGTCACACCCCGAAATCGTTAACCGACTGGGTGTCCTGCAAACCTCCATCGGCAACGAAAAAGACTATGTCGCCACGCGTATTGCGCACAAGCTAAATTTAAAAGGGCCCGCCATTAGTTTGCATACGGCCTGTTCGACCTCATTGGTCGCTATTGTCGAAGCCTTTCACGCGCTCAAGGCAGGTCGTTGTGACATGGCCTTGGCCGGTGCAGCTTCAGTCACCAGCCCCGTCAACGCCGGTCATGTTCACCAAGACGGTGACATTATGAGTCGTGACGGACACTGCAGTCCGTTTGATGACAACGCCTCCGGCACCTTGTTTAGCGATGGCGCTGGCGTCGTGGTTCTCAAAAGACTCAGTGACGCTACCGCCAACGGTGACCGAATAATCGCCATTGTTCGGGGTGCTGCAATCAACAACGATGGCGGCGACAAAATGAGTTTTATGTCGCCCGGCATTGAAGGGCAAGCTCAAGTTATTACAGACGCACTGACATCAGCAGGGCTGCCCGCCTCTGCTGTGTCGTATGTTGAAGCGCACGGAACAGCAACGCCGGTTGGTGATCCGGTTGAAATCGCTGCACTGACACAGGCCTATCGGCAATACACTGACGCCACCGGTTACTGCGCGGTGGGATCAGTAAAAAGTAATATAGGTCACGTCACCGCAGCGGCAGGTGTTGCCGGGTTCATCAAAACCTGCCTCGCACTTGTACATCAACAACTTCCACCGAGCATCAACTACACCAAACCAAACCACAGGATAGATTTTGAGACGTCGCCGTTTTATGTGAATGCCTCGTTAAAAGACTGGACCACAGAAAACGGACAAGCACGGGTTGCCGGGGTTAGCTCTTTTGGTGTTGGCGGCACCAACGCTCATGTCGTCGTGCAAGAAGCGCCATCTATTAGCCACACCACAGCTATCACACCGACTGATCAAGCGGTATCCGCCACGGCACCGGCGGGACAGCCACAGCTATTGCTACACAGCGGCAAAACCATCGACGCCTGCAAACGTAATGCAACACAGATTCGCGCACTGTTTTGTAACACCCAACCATCATGTCCTGACGCGCAGCAGGTGGCCAGAACACTGCGTGCTCATCGTGCGCCATTCAACCACCGTAGCTTTTCAGTGATCACGACCGGGCCCGGACACGAGGCTCTGATTACCCGTACAGGTGATGCGGTATCCGCGGCAACTCACAAGGGCAGACCATCGTCGTCAGTCGCGTTCATCGTGCCGGGACAAGGCTCACAGTACGCAGGGATGGGACAGGATCTCTATGGTCGATATCCCGAATTTAAGCACGCACTGGATCAGTGTTTCATGGTCTACGAATCACAAACTGCTGTTGATTTAAAAGCCATTATGTTCTCGTCTGATGCGAGTCAACTGGATCAGACCCGTTACACCCAACCGGCGTTGTTTTCGTTGGGTTATGCGTTGGCGGCGTTGTGGAAAAGTGCAAACGTCACGCCCTGCGCATTATTGGGCCATAGCATCGGGGACTATTTGGCTGCTCATTTGGCGGGTGTGTTCTCATTGGATGACGCCATACGACTGGTCAGTGAACGCGGCAGACTCATGCAGTCAATGCCTGAAGGCTCCATGCTGAGTGTCAGGTTAGGTGTGGATGCATTGGAGGAGTCTCTGGGCGATGCGCTGCCACCCACCACGTCGGTAGCTGCGATCAATGGTCCTGACCAGTGTGTTATTGCCGGACCCACAGAGACAATTGACGCACTCGAGGCACACTATCGGCGTCTCGATGTGCCGTGTCGCCTGCTCGTCACCTCGCACGCGTTTCATTCGCCCATGATGGACGACGCTGTATCACCGTTTAAACAAATAGTGAGCACGGCTGAGCTTCACGCACCCAAGATTCCATTTGTCTCCAGCGCCACCGGCACATGGATCACAGACCACGAGGCAACCAGCGCTGACTACTGGGCCATGCATATCAGACGGCCAGTGAAATTCGCACACGGTATCAATACACTGATTAACGATACCGACGCAGCTTTCCTGGAAATAGGACCTGGTAAAACAGGCACTGCACTGGCCACACAAATGCTGCGCCAGTCATCAGCCACTCAAGACTCTACACATTCAACGGGTGTTGCACAGCCAACCAGGCCTGCGGTGGCATCACTGCCACGCAGCGGCGAACCCCGGCAAGAGCAGATAGCATTGCTCGCCGCCGCTGGCAGTTTATGGGTGAATCATCTTGACCTGGACCTCGAAGCGCTGATGGACACAGGATCCGGACAACCCATGCCGTTGCCCGGTTATGCGTTCGAACCCACTCGATACTGGTTAGAGCCAGCGAAGCGTCACCCTGTGCTCACGCAACCGGTTCGTGACATAGCCGTTACGGCCATACCGGCACCACACGCTGAGACACCACCACCTGAGACTATTCAGGTACAACTGCGCCGACTGTTGACCGAGTCGTCCGGCATTAATCTCGACGATATCACCGAAGACACTGACTTCGTTGATGCAGGACTCGACTCACTGTTTATGACGCGCACAGGGCATCTGATAAAAGACACCTTCGACATTAACGTCTCATTTCGTGATTTAAGCGAAAAGTATTGCACGCTGTCGTTACTCAGCAAACACATTGAGTCACTACAGCCAGCGACCAAAGAGCCACTCACAACACACATAACACCTGATACAGAACAGCCCGTTATGACACAAAATCAAGGACAACCACCAATTAGTGAACATGTAACGACCGAAAACGCTGACGCCGGTGACATAGAAGCATTGATCACCGCACAGTTGCAAATTATGCATGAGCAGCTGGACCTCTTGCGCGGTGCAAATTCAACAAACGTTTTACGGACCAACGTCGCTGGACTGCGCGCCGCTAACGATGAGGTTAGCCATTCGCTATTACACAAACAGCAAACGCTGATGAATAACCCGGTCGGTACTACAACGCCACGATCAGAAGACCAGCGAGTCACCTCAGCGAAGATTACGAACGATAGCGAGCAGCAGTCGAGCTCTGCGCCAACTAACAGCGATACGCCGGCCTACCCTACGTCGGAGCAAGCTGTAGCCGCGTACCGCGCTGCGGGTATTTCAACTATCGATCATCCGCCAACAGAACATGCTGTACTTGGATTAACAGACACCGGCGAAGCCGCGTGGTTTATGACAGACCCCGAAGATTCCGACGCACTTATTTTCTATCAAAGCGCCTGATGATGAACACAAACTCTCACTCAACCAGTCAAGCCATTACCACTGACCGACAACGCAGTGACATGGCGTCGATGACAATCACTCAAGCGCTGCCACCCACACCGGCTCAGCATGAAATCTGGCTGTCTGATCAGTTCGGACCCGACGCATCGCGCGCCTTTAATGAAGGTTTTTTAATCAGTATCGATGGCATTGTCAGTCAACAGACAGTCCAGCTGGCATTAAACAGCCTGTCCAAACGTCACGACTCACTTCGGGCACGGTTTAGCCGCTCAGGTGAACGGATGATTATTCTGGATCACCAGGTATTTTATGCCCCGATCACCGATCTTCGCGAAGACGGCGAAACAACAGCGACACTGGCGTCTGTTTGCCATGACTTGGTCACCCGTCCTTTCGATTTGACGATGGAGCCATTGTGGCGAACACATATTGTGTACGAACAGGCGAGCACAACCGTGGTCATCATGCTGCATCACATCATCGCTGACGGTTGGTCGCACGGCGTATTGATGAATGACTTTGCATGGTTTTTTCGCCGACAACTCGGCATCGAGCAGCCGCCACTGCCACAGTCCCGACCCTTCGCAGACTACGTTTTACACTGCACGAAACACCAGCAGTCAGAGCGCGCGAAAATTGCACTGGATTTCTGGAAAAACCAGTTTGAAGACAAGCCGGATGCACTGGACTTACCCACTGACGGAACACGTGGAGCAACACGAACCTTTGCGGGCAGCCGGCTTGACGTTCCTCTGACCGCCGAGTTATGCGATCGCATTCAGGAGGCAGCAACCGCTCAAAAATGCACACGGTTTTCGTGGCTGTTTTCCTGTTACGTCGCGTTCCTGCACAAACTTACGCATCGCACGGATATCATCACCGGTATACCGGCGTCCGGTCAGTCGGTCGCAGGGTTGCACGGGTTAGTCGGACATTGTGTCAACATGCTGCCTATCCGATATCAAATCAAAGATGACGATACGCTGTCGTCTCTGATGCAATCGGTCCGTGAAAAACTGATGAACGCATACGAACATCAGGAGTTCACCTTCAGTCAGTTGATCGGTGAATTAAATCTGCCCTACGACAGATCCAGAATCCCGCTGGTTTCCAATACGTTTAATATGGACCGTGAGACACCCCGAATTGAGCTGGGCGATTACTACGGCAGTTATCAGTCACTACCGCGCGAATTTGAAAATTTCGAATGGTTTTTTAATTTCGCGTGTACCGACAATTCGTTAACACTCGAATGCTCGTTTAACTCGGATCTGTTTGGCAACGAGACGATGAAACACAGGGTTGCCCAGTTCCTGAATGTCGTGGCACAAGCCTGTAAGCAGCCTGACCTTTCGTTGAAGTCGGTCTCGTTGTTCTCGCCGCTCGACCAGCGGTTACTGCAACAGGTAAATGACACCAAACGACATCATGCTGCCTCCGACGGGTTTGTAAACCTCTTTGAAAAAACCGCGTTTGACCAGGGTGACAAAAAAGCAGTCACGTTCGGTAACAAGTCACTGACCTACAAAAAACTGAACGAGCAGGCGAATCAGCTGGCTAACTATCTGCTGACCAAAGGGTTGTCGCCGGGTGATATTGTTGGCATCTGCTTGCCACGCGGCATGGCTATGTTAACGACGGTCATCGCTGTACAAAAAGCCGGCGCCACATGGTTGCCACTTGATCCGGGCCTGCCACAACAACGTTTGCATTACATGATGGGGCATGCAGGTGTCCGACTGCTTATCACCCAGTCAAATGTTGACGTCGATGTGCCCGACAAACGAACCAGCATTCTGTTTCTGGACCAACAAACGGCCAAAATCGCGACGCAACGGACCCGTAACCCGGTTAAACGTTATGATCCCAATCAGATCTGTTACGTCATCTACACATCTGGTTCTACCGGCAACCCCAAAGGGGTGCAAATCTCGAATCACAATTTGCAGAATTTTCTGCATGCGATGCAGCATCGCCCCGGTATCACAGCAGATGATCGACTGCTTGCTGTCACCACGCTGTCGTTTGATATTGCTATTCTGGAGTTACTGTTACCACTGACGCTGGGTGCCTCGGTTGTCATCTGCAGTCGGGATACGCTGCTCGATGGCGCAGCACTTGCCGACACACTGACCTCTGAAAACATCACCATCATGCAGGCAACGCCTGGCGTGTGGCGTCTGTTGGTGGAATCCGGGTGGCAAGGAAAATCGAATTTAAAAGCACTGACCGGCGGCGAAAACCTGCCGGGTGACCTTGTCGCGCCGTTAACCACGCGCACCGCTGAACTATGGAACATGTATGGCCCGACCGAGACCACCATTTGGTCAACCTGCCAACAAATCACTGACAGCGCAGCACCGGTCAGAATAGGTACACCTATCGACAACACCACCGTGCATCTGTTGAACAAACAAAATCAACCTGTTGCAATAGGTGCAACCGGTGAGCTGTGTATTGGTGGGTCTGGATTGAGTCCGGGTTATTTGCATCAACCAGAGCTCACCGATGAGCGGTTTGTTGAAATAGAAGGCCAACGACTCTACCGCACCGGTGATCTTTGTCGCCTGCATGCTGACGGCACACTGGAGTACTGCACCCGTATAGACACCCAGATTAAACTACGCGGTTATCGTATAGAAACCGCTGAAATTGAAACGGTGTTGGCGCGCCACCCCGATATTATCCAGGCCGTGGTGGTGCTCTCGACCATAACGCCCACCGACAAACGACTGGTCGCATGGTACACCACCCGGCACGGACGATCGATTGGTCTTGCCGACCTCAAACAGCATATGAAACTGCACGTGCCAGACTATATGCTGCCACAACACTTTGAGCGACTCGAGTCTATTCCGGAGACGCCCAACGGCAAAGTCGACCGTAAAGCGTTACCGGCAACACCCTCGGCTATTGACCGACAAGATACGGTCGCGCTGACCCATCCGCCGGAGACCGACACCGAACAGGCAGTCGCGACACTGTGGTCAGAGCTTATGGGCATCGACACACCGGCGCGCAATACCAATTTCTTTGACCTCGGCGGTCACTCGCTATTGGCTGTGTCTTTTATACGTGCAGTGCGTGAACGATACAGTGTCACGCTGCCACTTCGACTGCTGCTCAGCGAATCATTGGAACAAATTGCACTGACGATCAATCCTGACGACAGGCCTTCGGTGCTGCTTGCCGAGGAATCTGTTCAGAGCACACCGGCTAACCGAGTTGACTCACGGTTTATTCGCGTTGGTGATCAATCACTGTTCACTTATGTTCATTGTCCCACGCAACCACAGGCAACACATGCCGTGGTGCTGTGTCATGCCGTTGGTCATGAGTACATGCGCAGCCATCGCGCCATGCGTCAGCTGGCCACCCGTCTGACCGACCGCGGTTTTTATGTGCTGCGGTTTGACTACAGTGGTACCGGCGACTCCAGTGGTGTGGACAGCGACGCAACAATTGCGGCATGGACCAAAGAAATCAAAACTGCCATCGCACACCTGCGAATGGTGAGCGGTTGCACACGGATATCTGCTGCAGGCATCCGGTTTGGCGGTACGTTGTTATCGCAGGTGTCACATGAATTTGATCGGCTGGTTTTATGGGACCCGGTAATTTCAGGCGAAGAGCACCTGCAAACGCTGGCTACCATGCACAACGATATGCTGGCTGACCTTGACCGGTTTCGCCGCGCCCGACGACGATCAAAACAGGAACCGTCACGGGAGATGCTGGGTTTTCACTACAACGATGTTTGGCAATCACAAGCGCGGGACATTCACCTGCAAAAAAGAATTGTTGCCAATGCCCGGCACTTGCATTGTGTATGGACCAAAAACAGTTTGTCTGCCAACGACGATAAACACCACGGAAAAATCACCGAACCCGGGTTTACCCAACACTACACCGGTGACGAATGTCATTGGCACAACGCCGAGCAGATTGACAACGCCATTCTGCCACATACGACGCAGCAGAAAGTCGTGGAACTACTGACGGTGAATTATCGTAATGCATGAAATAGCCTGCCAGTTTGGCCCTGAAGAACGTTTGTTTGGCATTGTCAGTCAACCAGAGCGACCACGCATCGGAGCACCGGCCGTGTTGTTCCTGACCGCAGGCTTACTGCATCATGTTGGCCCACACAGGCTCTACGTGCAGGCAGCGCGACAACTCAACACGCTTGGATTTACCGCACTGCGATTTGATCTTGGGGATGTCGGCGACAGCCAACCTGCCCTGCCCACCTACTCACTGGTTGAGCGATCTGTCTCGGAAATCGGTGAGGCGATGGACTATCTGACAAGCGAGTACGGTATCGGTGAATTTATCGTGTGTGGTCTGTGCTCAGGCGCCGATGATGCTCTTAAAATAGCCGCAGCAGACAAACGCGTCACTGGCTGCGTCTTCCTGGATGCCAAAGGGTTTAGATCGGTCGGCTTTTATCCACGACACTTTCTGTTCCATTACCTGCCGCGTCTTTTCAGTACCCAAAAGTGGCGGCATTTAATCGAACGGCATTTACATGGAAAAGACGAAGACGACTACAGTGATGTCGAGTTTCGCAGTCAGATGGACCAAAACACCATGGACCAACAACTGACAGAATTGGTACGACGGGACGTGAAACTTAAATTCATTTACACCGGTGGTGCCAGCGAATTCATCAATTCGCACAAGCAGCTACCGGTCATGTTTCCCCAAGCGTCACAATCAGCGAATATGGATATGTCGTATCTGCCTGACTCCGATCACCTGTGCACGTTAGCAAAAGATCGCAACAAGCTCTGTCGCCTGATTGCCCAATGGGCTGACAGCAACTTTGAGTCTTTGGTCTCTGGCGACAACGCAGCACCCGTTCAGGATGCAGATGATTTACTCAAATCAGCTTAATCGCAAACGGGTGAACACCCCCTAAAGCACCGACGTCAACAACCACGCGGTGACCGGTCTGGTTTCTGGTCTGGTGGCTGGCCATGTATCTGGCTTGGTGACTGGCCCAATCACTTGACTTTACCACGGCCCGGTTTTGGCCCAGCTACAGGTTCCGGCTTTACACAGGGCATTAACGAAAGCGCAAAAGCCTGCCACCACACGCTGACATTTTAACCGGGCGCCCGACTCGGCACCGAGCGAAACGTTGTCGTATTTGCGTGTTATCGTCTGACCCCGCATCCACTATACTGTATCGATATCGGCAATTGCTTGTCAGCTTCTACTGTTAATCGGGCTGCCGCGTTCGACACATTCCGGCCATCGTAAGTCGAGTCACCAATAGACAGGAACCTTGTATGAAACCCAGTCAAATCAGAACACTGTGGGCACAAAACAAACCCGTCGTGAATGGCTGGTTGTCCATCGCCAATTCATTCAGTGCCGAGATTGTGGCGGCCCAGGGTTATGACAGTGTCACGATCGACACCCAACATGGCCTGATTGACTACGCCGACAGCATTGCCATGATGCAGGCGATTCAGGGGCGTAACGTCGACGCTATCGTGCGAGTTCCATGGCTCGACCCGGCTGCCATTATGAAATCACTGGATGCCGGTGCTGCAGCGATAATATGTCCAATGATCAATAACCGGGAACAAGCCGAGGCGTTCGTGTCGTACCTGCGGTATCCGCCCGAGGGCACACGAAGCTTTGGCCCTGCCCGAGCTGTGTTCTCGCATGGCAGCGACTACTACTCGCACGCCAACAAAGAGGTGATTGCTCTGGCTATGATCGAAACAGCAGAAGCGGTCAGTAACCTTGAAAGCATTGCCTCGACACCTGGCCTTGACGGGCTCTATATTGGACCTGCCGATTTGACACTTGGCGTGACCAATGGTCGACTGCCACCGGGGTTTGATCGGACGGAACCCGAGATGGAAGCGGTCATTCTGGACATTCTGGCAGCTGCGAACTCAGCTGGCATCAGGGCCTGCATGCATTGCGGTAGCCCTGAATACGCTAAACGCGCAGTAGACTGGGGGTTTTCTCTGGTGACGTTACTCAACGATGTACGTATGTTATCTGCCGCTGCCGCCAAGAGCGTCAGCGATATACGACAGTTGCTTGGTGAAGACGATGATGGTGGCGTTGCCAGCGCGTACTGACCCCAACGCCGTTGGTAGCCATCGATAGCCGTTGATAGAATCGCTGATAGCGGCGGTATTACCGCCTAACAACTCCGGCGCGTTAACGCGGCACCCGTTGACTGGTTGGTGTATCTTTTTTTGCGTTTCGCTTGGCAATAATCGTCACCCCTATCAGCGTTAACACGCCACCTGCAATGATGCGCGGTGTCAGCACATCATCCATTAGTGTCACACCAAATAAAATAGCAAAGAGCGTTGATAACGTAATAAACGGCGATACCTGATTGACCGGATAACGCTGTAGCAAATAATAAAACGAGCCATGGCCTATGATCGTAGCCCCAATGGCCGAGTAGACTGGCGACCAGTAATCCTGCCAACGCATACCTGCCAGCAACGCAAGATCAGGTGCCTCAACACCCACCGATAACACCAACAGGGACGGCGCGGCTATTAGCGCAATCCACGCCTGAAGATTAAACACACCTACAGACTGAAGTTGTCTCATCCAAATAGACGCCGCAGCGATTGCGACAGAACCTAAAGTTGCCATCGCCACTGACAACAGATGATCGCCACTGATCGGTTCAAAACCAATCAGTACAACACCTGCAAATGACAGCGCAATTGCAATAGAACGGGTAACCCCCACTTTTTCGTGAAGAAACACCACCGCCATCAGGGTTGATATGGGTACCGCCAGCTGTGCGGCAATCGCAATTGCCGAAATGTTGTCAGCAATGGACATGGCATAAAACATTATCGCGTAATGACACACACCCATCACGACACCAATTTTGAGAATCTGCGTCATCTGTCCACGCACGGGTCGGATAAACGGCAGCAACAACAGCAACACGACCAGAAACCGCAAGCCACTGAACAGCAACGGTCCGAAGAGCCCAGTGCCTATTTTTCCGGCGATAAAATTAAAGCCCCAACAGGCGTTGATGAAGATCAGTAATGCAAGATGTGCGAATGTCACAAATAAGGCTTGGCTCTGTCTGTTCCTGTTGGCTGATATAACGCTTGGACGAGCATGCCTATGGCAGACTTCGCTGGCCGATCAGCATTAACCAAGGGAGTATTGACGCGTAGACTCGGGGTCTACTGTCGAGCGCTCAAGCTGGCTCAGCTCTTCCCACAAAGCGGCGGGTATCTCATGCGTTGCCCACGCCAGGGTCTGTGCGATGCGTTCGGGTTTACTGACACCGCAAATAGTAGAGGTAACCTGCGGGTGCCGCATTGAAAACTGTAACGCCACAGCACCCGGCGGCACGTGGTGACGTTGGCATAACGCTTCGATAGTTTGGATGGGTTTGAGCATGTCGGGCGTTGCGTCCTGATACACATAACGTTTAAAACTGTCGGTGCCTTTTGCCAAGGCTCCACCGGCATAGGGCGCAGCATTCATCACACTCATGCCTTTTTTGGCCGCCAAGGCCAGCATGGGTTCGGCATTGGCGTTGACCACTGTGCAGCGGTTATGGGTGATGAGCACGTCAAAGTCACGCTCGGCCAGTATCGGTGTCATGATATCCACCCGTCCTGCGGCCAAACCGACTGCCTGACATAGCCCTTCTTCTTTCATTTTAAACAGCTCATCCAGCGCACCACCGGTCGCGGTTATCTCGTCAACCGACCGTGCGTGTTCCGGGTCGTGCAAATGCAAAATATCAACGCGGTCAACGCCGAGTGTCTCAAGACTTTGCTCGATAGAGCGGCGCGCCTGGGCCGCATCAAAACGATTGGTACTGTCATCGCGGTCAAGCTTGGTTGAGAGGACAACGTCATCGGGTAAGCCGCCCAAAGCACGAATGACATGACCGATACGTTCTTCACTGCGTCCAAATCCGTAATTACGACTGGTATCCAAAAAGCCCGACGGACCCTCGATGATGGCTTGTATCGTGTCATAGGCCACCTGCTCACTGACATCGTATCCGTAGGTATCCGGCATGCTGCCCAGTCCACTGGTGCCGAAACAAATAGCAGGAATACTGACACTGCTGCGACCGACGGCATGCCTTGGTAGCCTGCCGCCGTCAGGGACACAGGATTGAAGAGAGTTGGCGTCGGTTGCATCTACGGTCATGACAGCGCTCCAGTGGTCGTAAAAGCGAAAAGAAAAAGGTGACTATACGCATGTTTTGACGGTAGTCGATGTGTTTATCTGGCTATTTTATCTGGCTATTTTATCTGGCCAATTTATCAGCACAATTTATCTGGCCAATTTATCTGGCCAATTTATCTGGCTAATTTATCTGGCCATTTTATCTGCACAATTTATCTGGATAATTTAACTGGCCAATTTATCTGCCCATTTTATTATCCGGCTGATTTACCGATCAGTGCACCAAGAAGGGTGCAGAGCAGTTCATCTGACCGTTAACCTTTGGTTTTTAGGTGGTCGATTTTAACAATGCGGACTCGGCCGAAGCAGTGTTGGCCGACTTGGGTGCGCCCGGCATCGAGTGAGCGCGAGTCGATTGCCGATTCACCAGCGCAGTCTCAAGGCACAGGCTGACCGGTACATGCTCCGTGTCAGCCTGACTCATGGCAATTAACATATCAGCCGCAGCCTCACCAATCCGACGTGCAGGAAGCCTCACTGTGGTCAGGCCCGGCTCGATATCAGCAGAACCCGGGAAGTCACCGATACCCACCACAGAAATATCGTCTGGAATACGCAGCTTATGCCGGTGCGCGGCATACATAACACCGTGCGCAATAACGTCATTGCCACAAACCACAGCAGTGGGCACCCGGGTAGAAAACGACGGCGACAAAAACAGCGATTCGGCAACCGCTTTCGCGCGGGTGACGTCATACGGACATCGAATCAGTCGGTTGTCCGGAATACTGAGGCCATAACGTGACATGGCTGCACGGGCACCCCGAAGCCTGTCGCTGGCACGATCGTTCAGGGTCAGGTCGGGGAATATAAAGGTGATGTCCCGATGCCCCTGCTCCAGCAAATGGGTAGTGACTTTATTTGCCGCCGCCGCATGGTCAGCACCGACACAGGGTAACGCCGACGCCTCCCGATAACTCCACAGGGTCACCACCGGCACATCCCTCACCGATAACATGTCGAGAGCTTCCGGTGCATGCTCGTGTCCAATGAGTGCGACACCATCGATTCTGCGTTCCAGCAACGACTGAATGATGGAGACTTCAAGCGCTTCATTGTAATTGTTGCTGGCAATCAGCATCGTGCGATCGTGCAATTGTAACCGTGACGAGAACGCCTCAATGAGTTGCGAGAAAATGGTGTTGCTGATCGTCGGGACTACCAGCCCCATCGTGCCACTGGCCCGATTGTGCAGACCTCCGGCCAAACGGTCGCGAATATACCCCAAGTGCGCCGCCGCCTCCATAATGCGCTGCCGGGTCTCAACACGCACAATCTCGGGGTCATTGTAAAAACGCGACACTGTCGCTGGCGACACACCAGCGCGCGCCGCGACCTCAACGATTCCGGGTGTCCCTTTTCTGGATCTATGGCGTTGCATCGCTTCAGATTACGCCAGAATGAAAACGTTTGCATTTTTATTTTCATCCTTTATTCTGACACTCTCGTTTTCATTCGAACTGATTATTCATGGAATTCCTGCAGTATTTTGGCGGGGTTTTCGAACCCA
The DNA here is from genome assembly GCA_937923745.1 of uncultured Granulosicoccaceae bacterium. Lineage (GTDB taxonomy): Bacteria > Pseudomonadota > Gammaproteobacteria > Granulosicoccales > Granulosicoccaceae > CALDUO01. The sequence continues at coordinate 25,562 of CALDUO010000175.1, read as the reverse complement.
TGGCTTTCCTGTTATTGGTGGGCGGCACAATCGGTGGGCTGATCCTTGGCGCCACCCCCGGTCTGTCACCCACCATGGCCGTCGCGCTGTTGATACCGTTTACGTTTCAGTTAACACCGGTGCATGGCCTCATTTTGCTGGGCGCGGCCTATACATCAACAGTGGCCGGTGGTGCGGTCAGTGCCATTTTGCTGAAAATTCCCGGTGCACCTGCGAATATCGCCACAGCGCTTGACGGGTTTGAGATGGCCAAGAAAGGCGAAGGCGCCAAAGCGCTACACGTATCATTTCTGGCGTCTGGCATCGGTGGTGTGATCGGTGTGCTATTACTGATATTCCTGACACCCGTGCTCGCCGAGTGGGCGCTTGCTTTCGGACCATCACACTTGTTCTGGATGGCTATTCTGGGCGTTACCGTTATTGGCTCTCTCGACTCAAAATCCTTTGTAAAAGGCCTATTGTCCGGTTGTATTGGCCTGTGGTTATCAATGATCGGTTACGACGATATCCAGGGCGCTGAACGATTTATATTCCACGACGCGTTAACCGGCGGTATTCACATCATTGCAGCGTTGATCGGCATTTTTGCAATTCCGCAGGTCATTGAAATGTTTTCCAAAGGTCGTCAAAGCGCAGACGTGCAAGTGGTTACCATTCAAAAGCAGTCTTTTGCCGACTCACTAAAGATTCTGTTTGCCCGCAAGAAAGCACTGTGTATTGGTACTGTCACGGGTTCAATCATTGGTCTGATACCAGGCGTAGGTGGCCAGATAGCTGGCTTATTGGCCTATGATCAGGCCAAGAAATTTTCCGCAGATCGCGACACGTTCGGTACCGGCAACCCCACCGGAGTTATTGCCGCCGAATCCGCAAACAATGCCATGGTCGGCCCGTCACTGGTGCCACTGCTGACTCTGTCAATACCGGGTAGCCCCACTGCAGCTGTGCTGCTGGGTGGTTTATTAATACACGGCATATTTCCGGGGCCCGACCTCTTTACCAATCATCCACAGGTGGCGTGGACCTTTATCAATTCCATGCTGATCGGCCAAATACTGATGGTTATTTTCGGGTTGTATATTGCGGGTTACGCAGCGCGGGTTGCACGGATACCACCGGCCATTATGGCAGCAGCCGTTCTGGTATTGGCCGTGTTTGGTTCTTACTCGGTACAGCAATCCATGGGTGATGTGTACGTGATGGTGTCGCTCGGCATCGGTATGTATTTTTTGGAGAAGTCAGGATTTTCAGCAGCGCCGCTGGTACTGGGTTTAATTCTTGGCCCTATTGCCGAGGCAAATTTTATTCAGGGCAGCATGATTGCCAACGCAACCGACGGAGCCACCCAATACTTTCTCACCGGTACACTTAACCTCTTTCTGATTGTGCTGGTCATACTGTCTATCGGCTACAGTTTCTGGTCATCGCGATCATCAAAGGTTGCATCATGAGTACTCGTTTACAACAACACATTATCCCTGCCACGTTGGTGCTGGGGCTGGCGTTGACTGTCGCGGTGCTCAGTTTCACACGAGAACCTGCCGAATCGTTTCTGTTTCCGCGCCTGATATCAGTGGTCATGTTGTTACTGGCTATCTGGAATTTTCTTCGGGCTATTCTTGGACTTGCCAAAGTTGGCACCGGTGTCTCTGCCGCCACGTTCAAAACCATTGCGCCCGGTGTGTTAGTGATGGTGGTTTATTGTTTCTACGCAGCAAAAACACTCGGATTTTACGTGGCAGGCACTACTGCATTTTTTGTGCTCTACTCGTGGTACGACGCGCACTCACATAAGGCGTTATCGAGCTGGGTGCGCCGCATCGTCGTCACTGCAGTATTTATGGCTGTCATCTATGGTCTGTTTTCGTTGCTGTTAAAAGTACAAACCCCTCGCGGGATGTTTTTGTAAGTACGCCTTGTTTCACCACTGTATTAAAAAACCGCTGTACAACTTGGAGATGAGAATGAAGAAACTACTAAAGTCACTGTTGGTACCGGCAGCAATCGCTGCTGCGACCGTTACCGGTCCTGTACTGGCTGAAGGATATCCCGAGCGCCCGATTTCTGTGATGGTATCTTACGGTGCGGGTGGTGCTACCGATTTTCAGGCCCGTATCGTCACCATGGTTGCAGGCAACGAAGACCAGATAGGTCAGCCGATCGTCATTATCAACAAACCGGGCGCAGGTGGACGTGTTGGCTGGAACTGGTTTGCAACAGAAGCCGAGAACGACGGGTATACGCTTGGCGCTTACAACGTGCCGCACTTTATTGCCCAGTCCATCAATGGCGGCGTGAAGTATTCCACCGAAGAGTTTGAGCCTATTGCAAATTGGGGTTCAGACCCGGCGGTTGTCGTTGTCGGTAAAGACAGCCCGTACAACACCATCAATGAGTTACTCGATTTCGCCAAAGAGAACCCCGGCAAACTCACGCTCTCGGGTGCTGGCCTTCTGGTAGGGCATCACATTGCTGCACTGCAAATTGAAAAAGCCATTGAATCAAAACTTGCGTACATTCCGACCAAAGGTGGTGGTGCTGCTGCGATGAAGGCGGTTATTGCCGGTGACGTCATTGGCGGCATCAATAACCTGTCCGATGCATTTCGCGCCAGTGAAGCCGGTTCGGTAAAAATTCTGGCGGTCGCTGATATCCAGCGCAACGAAGAATTCCTGCCAGACGTGCCCACACTGATGGAAGCCGGTTATGACGTTGATAATTCGTCGGTTAATTTCCGCGGCATCATGGCACCCAAAGGAACACCTCCAGAGGTGATCGACATGCTCGCCGAAAAAGTACCGGCAATGTTCGAAAACGCAAGAATTGCCAAGCAGATGAAAGCAGGCGGCTCACCGATGAAAATCATGAATCGAGACGAAGTACTGCAAATGTGGTCAGAACGTCAGGCGTACCTGACCGAACTGCTCGCTGATCTTAAATAGCAGGGCAATCCCCGTCCGACAGACCCTGCGCGGCGGCACAGTTGCCGCGCAGGTTGTTTAACCTCCCGCACCGCCTTCACGTCATCCAACTGAGGATAGATCCTTGCAAAACGATACTGTTTCTGGCCTAGAGGAGACGCTTGTCGACGACATGATCGCGCGAGCGCGACGTGCACAGGTGACTTTTGCCGCACAAGGTACGCAGGCCAAGTTTGATCAGGCAGCACTTGCAGCAGCATGGGCATTGATGGAACCGGAGCGTAATCAACGTCTGTCGGCGCTGGCGGTCGAGACCACAGGGCTGGGTAATGTTGCCGATAAAATTCGGAAAAACCATCGCAAAACTCTGGGTTTACTCCGGGATATACAGCACGCCAAAACCTGTGGTGTTCTCAGCCATGACGACACAACGGGTATCACCGAGATAGCCAGACCCATAGGGGTGGTAGGTGCCGTCGTGCCGTCAACCAACCCTGCCGCTACACCGACCAACAATATTATTAACGCGCTCAAATGTGGCAACGCTATCGTTGTCTCACCGTCGCCGAAAGGCGTTACCGTGTGCGCCGAGCTCATCGACGCGATACACACAGAATTTAACAAAATCGGGGTCGACCCCGATCTGGTACAGATGGTCCCCGCGCCCTCTTCCAAAATCAAAACGCAACGACTCATGGAAGAGTGCGACCTGATCATTGTGACCGGTAGTCAGGACAACGTAAGACGTGCTTACTCGTCGGGCACACCCGCGATTGGTGTTGGCGCCGGTAATGCCACCGTGATCGTCGATGAATCTGCAGACCTTGCCGCTGCGGCCCGTAAAATAGCTGCATCCAAGACCTTCGATAATGCAACCTCGTGTTCATCTGAAAATGGCGTGATTGTGCTTGAGTCAGTCAGAGAGGCGTTTTTGGCCGAACTGCATCACGCTGGTGGCCGATTACTTGATACCGACACAGCTGCACAAGTGCGTGATGCGTTATTTCAAAACGGCAACCTGAACCGCCATATGATTGCACGCGATCTTCCCGATTTTCTAAAAGCTGCCGACGTCACCGTCAATGAACCCGAGTCGGCAAAGTTTGTGGTCATAGAGACAGAGCAAGCAGATATCACCACACCGGTATCCGGAGAAAAACTGTCCTTGGCGGTAGCGCTTTATACCGCGACCGATTTTGAACATGCCAAACAGTTACTGACTGCCATACTCGACTTCCAGGGCGCCGGGCACTCGGTCGGAGTCCACACCAATGATGACAGTCGTGCACTGACACTCGGTCACGAATTACCGACCTGCCGCGTGATCGTGAATCAGGCACATTGTTTCGCCACCGGCGGTTCCTTTGACAACGGCCTGCCATTCTCGCTGTCAATGGGTTGTGGCAGTTGGGGTGGCAACTCGATAGATGACAACCTGAACTACCGACATTTTATGAATATCACCAAAGTGGTGCGCCCCATTACGCCACGCGAACCCGCGCTCGATGAGGTGTTTGGTGAGTACTGGCAAACAACGGGCGTCATGCCAGCTGAGTCTGACGTAAAGTGAACGCGCACACGATCAGATCTCTGATTGACTATCGGGCCGCCCAGTCACCCGACGCCCCGTTTATTCTGGGTGTCCACATTGATGAGCAAGCCAACAACCCGGCTGGCGGCCAAACCAATAAAACGACTGGTAGTCCACTCAGTGATCCGGTTGCCGAACACATCACTTACCGTCAATTATTAACACGGGTCAGTGTCGTCGCCGAATACCTTGACCAACAGGGACTGGCCGCCGGCGATAGCGTCGCGTATGCATTCGATAACAGCCCGGACACCGCTATCCATTTACTGGGCATTTTGTACGGTGGTTATCGGGCAGTAGCAGTCAATCTGGTAGCAGGTCCACAGATCATGGGATACGTGCTGGCACATTCCGATACCAGGCTGGTGTTAACACAACCACACTACCACGACTTATTGGCAGCGGCATTTGATCACTTAACGACAGACTCACCTGACTGCAGCCCGCCTCATGTGATCACCCTGACCGGTGACGGCTTAACCAGTGAAGACCCTTTGGGCACTGGCTCACCGTGTCACCTGTCACCACCACCTTCAGTGACACAAAAAACGACTGACCTGTCAGCATTAAACAGTGATAGCGATGCATTGCTAATGTACACGTCCGGTACCACCGGTCGTCCCAAGGGCGTTGTGTTATCCCAACAAAACCTACTCGCTGGCGGGCAGAACACCGCCACAGCACATGAACTCACCGATCACGACCGTGCGCTATGCGTGTTACCGCTCTACCATATTAACGGTCTGTGCGTAACGGTCATGGCGCCGCTGGTCTCGGGCGGATCTGTGGTGCTGCCGCCCAGGTTTTCCTCTACTCGTTTTTGGTCATGGTGCCTTGAATATCAGTGCACATGGTTCAGCGTGGTGCCTACACAAATTTCTTATCTGTTGCACGGTGACGATGTGCTGCCCGATACACACAGCCTGAGATTCGGTCGCTCGGCATCTGCACCACTATCACCGGAGGTACACCGTGCATTCGAAGAGAGGTTTGGTTTGCCGTTAATAGAGACCATGGGACTGACCGAAACCTCAGCACAAATATTATCCAACCCACAGCCACCGGGTGAACGGCGGGTTGGCTCTCCAGGTATCCCGTTTGGGGATGACGTTATCATCTGTGATGACGATGGCGTTAAAAAACCGGCCAACACCGAAGGCGAATTATGGGTGCGCGGGCCTAACGTCATGCAACGGTATTATAAAAACAAGGAGGCAACCGACGCTGCTCTGACCGCCGATGGTTGGCTCAGGACCGGTGATCTTGGCCGATGCGACAGCGATGGATACATTTACATTACCGGCAGATTAAAAGAACTGATTATTAAAGGCGGTGAGAATATCGCACCACGAGAAATTGACGACGCGCTGTATCAGCACCCCGATGTCATCGAGGCGGCAGCATTCGCATTACCGTGTGAGCGTTATGGTCAGCGGATAGAGGCCGCAGTCTGTGTACGCGATGGTTCATCGGTTGATGAATCTGATCTTTTATACTTGTGCGAATCTGTGCTGGGATCATTTAAGCGACCCGATAAAATCTACTTTTTGCAGATGTTACCCAAGGGCCCTTCCGGTAAAATACAAAGAATCAATTTGCCAAAACTGACCAACGCCTGACCCTGCCAAGGTGGTCTCAGAACGTATATTGAGCCAACGTGTCTACAGACAACCTGTTGAGTGGCAATGTGTATTGATTCAACACCCATGCTTTATCGGAGTTTCGTTTCATGTCCACAGAAAAACCAGCTCACGAAAAAATCAACTATATCGAATTTCAGTCTTCAGATTTTGGCAAAACGAAAGCCTTTTTTGGTGCCGTGTTTGACTGGACGTTTGTCGACTATGGCAGTGACTATGTTGCTATCGACAATGCGGGCATCGATGGTGGTTTTTTTAAGTCTGATCAAAACGCTAACCCAGCCAACGGGAGCGTGTTGATCGTTTTTTATAGCCATAGCCTTGCCGAGACACTCGCCAAAGTGACCGCCAACGGTGGCGTCATCACACAGCCCATATTTGATTTTCCGGGCGGACAACGTTTTCACTTTAACGATACCACCGGCAATGAGTTTGCCGTATGGTCCGATCAGAGGTGACCGAAACTCTCTACGATGGTGTGACCGCTGTATTCGCGCACCACGCTCGGCACTGACAAAGACCACTGTGTCATATAAAAAGGTGGCCAATTCCAGAATCGGATCGCCAGATTACCAAACGCAAGCGGCGGCACTACCTTCCAAGCATCCACCACACTGGCGTGATGACACTGGGTACAAACCACCTCATCACCTGTCTGCCGGTTCAATCGCTGCACGGTAGCGCGCTTGAATTGCGCGAGGAATTCAGGCTGGTCGAAACTCACCGTTGATCGGCACGAAGGACACGACGCCTCCCCGTCGCTGTTTGTCAACGCTGTCGGATTAAACAGGGGTTGCGCTACAAACTCAACGCCACAGAATTGCAAATTCCAGAAAGGTTCGTTCTCTGCGTCGTGATACAGATCAGCGATGCGTCGACCCGGTCGGTAGCCCAATCTCGGGCCCGTAGTTGAGATCAGTTTTAAAGACGCTGATTTCTCGCTAACTCCTCTCGCGTCGCCGGCTGTCGAACTGCCGTGCGGATCAGAGCGGGTATTGGTGTCAGGCGGGGACGAACGTGCATCGTGTTGAGTGAGAGGGTCGGACTTTAATGCGGGCAAACAGTTGCCTGAGGAATTTGCCTCTAGCATACCGCGTGCTACAAGCCCGGCCAGTATCTCTCTCGCCGTTACATTGGCGGACTCGACGCTTACTGTCGTATCAACCAATAATTGATAAGTGTTACTCATGTCTCGTGCCCCGCCAGTTGATCACGATGGGCTCGACTAAACGTGTGTTCAATCGTTTCAGTTAGGGATTTACATCAGATACTTTAACCGTTACAGAAGTCTGTGCTGCGATTTTGTTTGCCTCTGTCAGCAAACTTTCAGTCAAGTGACACCCTAAATTGACGACAGAATATAGTCGAACGACTTACAGTAACTCTAATGAGTATACACGCACGATTAGAAAAATCACCTAAAGCGCAAAAAATTATGAAGGTTGAATTAAATAAAATCTACAAATAGGACGCATTCAGAAAAAAGTGTCGCGGCAGGACATCAAAACAACCGACCGATGTCTTGTGCTCTTTGCTTTCTCCGTGGCGGCCAGTCTGGGTGAATCACAGTGGGACCACAGTACTACCGCACAGTGTCACAGCGCAGCTTTAAGGGCGAACTTCTTATGGATCGAGCTGGCTAGCGATTTTTGGTAAACGGCACGCCAACGGACTTCGGTGCAATCGCCTTACCGATAAACCCTGCCAACAGCACCACTGTAAGCACGTAGGGGAGTGCCTGAATCGCCTGCACCGGCACTTCACCGATACCGGGGATCGAGATACCCTGTAATCGAATGGATACTGCATCGAGAAATCCGAACATCAGGCAGGCCAGCATCGCAGGCACGGGTCTCCACTTACCGAATATCAGGGCTGCCAATGCAATATACCCCTGCCCGGCTGTCATTTCCCGAACAAACGCTGCGTTTTGTGCAATGGCGAGGTAGGTACCTGCAACACCACATAACGCACCGCAGATCATCACTGACTGATACCGCATCAGACTGACCGAGATACCGGCAGTGTCGACCGCCAACGGATTTTCACCCACCGCTCTGAGTCTCAACCCAAACCGTGTCTTATAAACAATCCACCACGTTAACGGCACAAACACGAACGCAACATACACCAGCAGATTATGACCACTAATAAGATCATGATAAACCGGACCAATAATGGGTACGGTCTGTAGCGCTTCGGCGAATGGCAACACCAGCGGCATAAATCTGGCGTCCGATGACAGTGACGGTGTCTGCCCACCCTGCGAGAACCACGCAATACCCAACACAACGGTCAACCCCGATGCCAACACGTTGATCGCAAGGCCACTGACGACTTGATCGCCCCGATGTGTGATACACGCAAAACCATGGACCAATCCCAACCCGATACAAACGAGGGTTGCGACCAATAGTGCAAGCACCGGCGACCCGGTCACAGCAGCGACCGCACCGGCAGCAAAGGCACCGGACAGCATTTTTCCCTCGAGGCTAATATCAACAATACCGGAGCGTTCTGAAAACAGACCGGCCATGGCACACAGCACCAATGGCGTGCTGACCCGCAGTGTGGCATCCAGTGTCGCCAATACCGTCTGAAGATCGATCATGTCGAAGGCTCACTGTCGAGAGGGCGCACGAGCAGATATAACCGAACCACCCAAGGTCTGAGCATTAACGCAAGCGCTCCTGAAAACAAAATGATCAAACCCTGTATCGCTACCACCATTTCACGGGATATTTTGGGTATTTCAAATGCGAGCTCTGCCCCACCCTGATACAACACCCCAAACAAGAGGCTCGCGAAAATAATACCGATCGGATGGTTACGTCCCATCAGCGATACGGCGATACCGGTAAATCCATAACCGGCAGTAAAATTCAGCAACACACGATGATGGACACCCATAATTTCGTTTACGGCAACGAATCCGGCCAATGCGCCAGACAGACACATCGCACTGACGATAACCTTGCGGGGTTTAATACCGGCATAAATGGCGGCAGATTCACTGTAACCCGCAGTCCGTAACGCATAGCCCCAGCGCGTCCGCCAAATGTAGATCCACACAAACAAACAGCATATCAGCGCCCACACCAGCGACAGATTCAATGGGGTTCGCGCAATTGAAAGACCAAACCACGTAAACACTTCATGCATCTGTGGCAACCACGCAGCGGCATCAAATTCACGGGTTTCCGGTGACATACTGCCTGGTGCTATCAGCACGTTCACCAACAGATAAACCATCAACGATGCGGCGATAAAATTAAACATGATTGTGGTTATGACGATATGACTGCCGCGGTAAGCCTGCAGCCACGCTGGTATAAACGCCCATGCAGCGCCAAATAAACCAGCCGCTGCAATACCAATGGGTATCAGCAACAGCGGTGGCAGATAGGCGTCCAGCAACAAAAAAACAAGACCCACACCCAATCCGCCGATATAGGCTTGCCCTTCGCCACCGATATTAAACAAACTTGCATGGAAGGCTACAGCCACAGCCAAACCGGTAAAGATAAAATTGGTGGTGTAGTAAAGCGTATAGCCAATGGCCTCATCATAACCAAACGCACCGAACAACATAATCTCTACCGCTTCAACCGGATTAACCCCAATAGCAAACATAATGAGACCTGCAAAAAACAGCGCCATCACAATATTGAGTATCGGGATCAGGCCAACTTCAATCCAGGCCGGTAGCGGTACATTTTGCGTATTCACTGATCAGCACCTGAAACATCAGAACCGTAGGCTTGGCTGTCGTTAAACAACCCGCTTTGCTTATCGGCAACGTCGTGTGCATTGGCCATCATCAGGCCCAGTTGGGTTTTATCGGCATCTCTTGCCAACACACTGCCGACAATACGCCCTTCAAACATCACCAGTATGCGGTCGCTGAGTGTCATGATCTCGTCGAGCTCTACCGAGACCAACAAAATAGCGCAACCACCGTCACGCATCGCGACGATTTTTTCATGAATCAATTCGATTGCTCCGATATCCACGCCACGGGTCGGTTGTCCGATCAGTAGCACCTCCGGCTGCTTGTCCAGCTCCCGCGCAAGAATAAGCTTTTGCTGATTGCCCCCTGAAAATGATGCAGAACGTAGTCGCGGATTGGCCGGACGTACGTCAGAGCTTTTCATGAGCCGTTCGCACATCTTGCGGATTGAGTCGAGGCGTAACAGGCCACGCAATGAAAATTTGGCGTCTGTGTGATATCCCAAGAGTGAGGATTCAGCCGCGGTAAATGCTTTTACCAACCCAAGCTTGAGTCGGTCCTCCGGGACATGATTAACCTTTCGTTCTCTCATTTCACCGGGTGAGGTCGGGTTCTCGGCCGAGGTTTCGCGACCGTTTATCACAAAGGAACCGGAGACGGGAGGGGTAATGCCTGACAGTACCTCGAGCAATTCACTTTGACCGTTACCGGCAACACCTGCAATACCTACGATTTCGCCACGACCAACATGAAAGGAGACATTGTCGAGACGCCTGACACCCAAACGATCATCGTAGGAGAGGTCACGAACTTCAATACCCGGCGGCAATGCGGTCGGGTTAACACGCTCGAACGATGCCGTCGCGAGTTTGCGCCCTACCATCAGTTCGGCCAGCTCTTCCATGCTTGTTTGAGCAGTGTTCCGGTGTGCCACCATCTGCCCAAGCCTGAGTACCGAGACAGTGTCGGTGACATCCATGATTTCACGTAGCTTGTGGGTTATGAGGATAACCGTAACACCACGTGCTTTTAGCGCTTGTAACACGCGAAACAGCTGATCGGCTTCCTGCGGTGTTAAGACGCCGGTCGGCTCATCGAGAATGAGTATTTCTGCATGACGATATAGCGCTTTTAAAATTTCGGTTCGCTGCTGCTCTCCGACCGGCAAGTCACTGACCAGCGTATCGGGGTCGACAGACAACCCATAGTCAGTTGCCAGTCGCAGGAGTTCTTCACGTGCATTGTTTTCTCCGGGTGCCAGCAAGCGGTGAGTCTCGGCACCGAGCATGACGTTTTCGAGCACCGTGAAGTTTTCAACCAGCATGAAATGCTGGTGCACCATGCCAATACCTTCGGCGATGGCATCACGCGAACTGGAGATACGCACCCGTTTTCCGTTAATCAGGACATCGCCCTCATCAGCTTGATAGAAGCCGTAGAGGATGCTCATTAACGTGGATTTACCGGCGCCATTTTCGCCCACAATACCGTGAATGGTACCTTTACGAACGACGAGATCAATGTTGCTGTTGGCCCGAACCGCGCCAAAACTTTTGGAAATATTTCGAAGTTCTATGGCCAGCGGTGGCTGTGATGGTGAGGAGGCGGACCCGGCATTAATGCCGGGTCCTTGACTGACGGTGTCTTTACCTGAAGAGGACACTGAACGACTACTAAACGGTGAGTTCAATAATCAGTGATTCGTGTCAGCCTAGTAGTTGCAGGTATTGTCGCTGGTGTAATCATGCACGTTGATGTCACCGGCAATAATGGCTTCACGAGCAGCATTGACTGCTGCTGCCATGTCTTCGCTGATCAGTGACTCGTTGTTTTCATCGAGCGCCCAACCCACACCTTCTTCGCTAAGACCCAACACCTGAATGCCAGAGGTCCAGTTATCGTCCATTGCGTCTTTAAAGGCGTTGTAAGCCGCAACGTCTACACGCTTGAGCATGGATGTCAGCATGGTGCCCGGGTGCAGGTAGTTTTGATTGGAGTCAACACCGATAGCCAGTTTACCGGCATCTTTTGCAGCCTGATAAACACCAACGCCTGTGCCGCCAGCTGCTGCATAGACAACGTCAACACCACGGTCGAACTGACTTTTGGTTAACTCGCTACCACGACCCGGATCGTTCCACGCTGACGGCGTGGTACCGGTCATGTTTTGTACTACCTCGGCATCAGCGTTTGCATACTTTGCACCCTGCTCATACCCACACGCGAAACGGCGAATCAGCGGGATGTCCATACCACCGACAAAACCAACCTTGCCCGATTCCGATGCCATGGCTGCCAGCACTCCGACGAGGAAGGAACCTTCATGCTCTTTAAAAACGATAGAACGAACATTCGGCAGATCAACCACCATATCAATGATTGCGAATTTGGTATCAGGGAATTCTTTGGCGACTTTTTCCAGCGCCGGGCCCTGGGCAAAACCAATACCGATGACCGGGTTAGCACCACGTTGCGCCATACGGCGAAGTGCCTGTTCACGCTGCGCTTCGTTAGTGACTTCGAATTCACGGTACTCAACGCCGGTTTCACTCTTAAATCGCTCAACTCCGTCGTATACACCCTGGTTAAACGACTTATCAAACTTACCACCCATGTCGAACACGACAGCCGGTGAAATATCGGCAGCCGACGCGGCACTGGACAGGACCACCAATGACGCAGCCATGGCCATGGTCACCACTGATTTCAGGGCAGGTAAGGCAGCCTTCACGCTGATAGGTTTCATGTATTTTTCCTCGGTTTTTATCGTGTTGGCAGTGTAGCATGCTGCCAGTGGCGTTGTGCCATGGCAGGCGATCCAAAAAGCGGCATTCTGCGCCCGGAAACAGTGCTTCCGGCACCGCGCCTGTGCGCTACCCTACTCTTCCGGCTCAGTGATCAGGTTGAGCAGATCAGCAAAACCTGCACGATAATAATAGGGTGAGGTCTGATCCGGACTTTGCGGGTTTTCTCGATTTTCACCAAAGTCGAGCCCCTTCTCGGTCAGCACTTTGTATTTTTTCATAACGCCGGGACGACTCCCGCTCTCACGTTCCATTTCCATCAATATGCCCTTTTCAAGCAGCAGCTTATTGGCTTTAACTGCTGATAACGGCGCATTGTGGGCTTTGAGCAAATTGGTGATCGAGTCTGTATCAGCGGATCGAGCCATTATCTTCCTCCTCGGCAATCTGTTGTTCAAAAGCCTGCTGCTGCAGGTCGCCTTCCATTAATTGTACAAACTCTTCTTTACCACGCAACGACACCTGTCGCCGATTGTCGCCTGTAAAAGACTCGTAAAGCTGTTGCAGCAGGCGCTGGTCATGGTCTCTGAAGGCCTCTGACTCACGCTCTATTTCGTCAATGTCGCGTCCCAGTGACAGCAGTACATCTTCGCTTATTAATACGGCAGCACTAAACGTTTCGCGATGCACATGTGTGACCCCTTGGTCCATCAGCTGCCACTGGTGGGGCCTGTCCCAGGCGCGTGCCACAAGCGTCAAGTGCGGCCACCGCTCTGACACACGCGCCACCAGTTCAATGGCACGCTCGGGATCATCAATAGCCACCACCAGCACACGGGCGTGACCGGCACCGGCAGCCTCGAGTAGACTCAAGCGTAATGCATCACCGTAATGCGCCGAGTAGCCGAATTGATGAACCTCTTCGATGTGGGCCGGGTCGTGATCGATTACCGTAATTGGCACATCACTGGCTGTCAACACTCGCGCGACGATCTGACCCACACGACCAAACCCGGCAATAATGACCTCGGGCTTGGTCACCTCCGCAGGCCGGTCCGGTACGGAAGCCACGCCCATACCGCGTTCAAACCAGTTCAGGCCTATCAGTAACACCGGTGTTGTGAACAGTGACAGCGTAACGACCACAGTGAGTGTGCTGGCAAAATGATCGGTGAGTGTCTGATATTGCGTAGCAAGCCCGAGCAACACAAACGCAAACTCACCACTTTGGGATAACAACACGCTTTTCCACACGCGCTGGCGCAGCGGTAAATTAATAACGCTGGCAATCGCGAAGACCACCAACCCCTTCACCAGTAGCAAGACCAGCAGTAAGCCCAAAATTTCGCTGGGGCGACGCAGTATCAAACCAAAATCAACAGACATGCCAACCGAGATAAAAAACAACCCCGGCAACAGACCTTTGAACGGTGTGATGGTGCGCTCTATTTCGTGCCGATACTCAGCGTCAGCGAACAGCAACCCACAGACAAATGCTCCCATCGCCAACGACAAACCAACCGACTCCATCAACAGCGCCATACTGATTAACAGCAACAACATAAACGCCGTAAACATTTCGGTCATTCGTAAACCGACAATGAATCGATACGCATGGCGCAGTGCATAACGCCCTGCGACCAGCAACACACCGACTGCAACAGCCGCTTTCAGAATACCGACCCAGCCCACCAGACCCGACTGTGGCTGCGCCAACCCCAACGACGGCACGATCACCAACATCGGTATCACCAACAGACACTGACAATACAGAATGGCCAGTGCCGACTGTCCGCCCTCTGTGTCAGTTAAGCCTTTTTCCTTAAGTAGCTGCGTGGTCAGACAGGTAGAGGATAGCGCGAGCGCAATGGCCACTACGATGGATTCACGCCAATCATGTGCAAAAGCCCATGCGATCAGATAAATCAAAAATGCGGTGGCCAGCATTTGTGCACCGCCGAGCAACACCATATTGCGTTGCATTTTTTTGAGTGTCGCCGGTTTGAGTGTAAAGCCGATCAGGAATAACAGCATCACAACACTGAACTCAGCGAAGTGCGCGATGTGACCTGCATCGCGGATAAACGCAAGCCCCCATGGGCCAATCACAATGCCAGCGAATAGATAACCCGGTATGGCACCCACCCCCAACTTCCGCGCCCCGGGCACCGCAATGACTGCAGCCAGCAAATAGACAAACAGATTAATCAGAAGGTCGATGGAATCGGACACCGGTCAGCCTGCCTGCATCGCAATGTTGCGGGGAAAAGTCTGGTAGAGAAATGACATAACAGCAGTATGTCATATCTTCCCGATTACCAGAAATTGCTGACGGGATAGCTGTAGGCTCGACGACTTGAGCGCACCTATCAAAAGAAGGCGGGTTGGCCAGCCCGAGTTTGACTGGCCGAGCTTAAACTGGCAGGACTTAAACTGGCCGAACTAAACCTGGCAGGACCTAAACTGGCCTGCGCATAAACTGGCGCAAGTTTAATTGGCCCGAGCGCACCTGATCAGAGCTCACCCGATCAGAGCTTTCCTGACCTGAGCTCGATGGGCCAGGACTGACGGGTCACAATGGATTGGCAGGGGCTGGCCCACCGGGCAAGCTGCAACCACTAACCTCACCCGGTCATCGCAAGTGCCGGTCGGGTGACCTGACACCGCGTACTCACAGAGCTTTAGCCTATCAACAGATCTCTCTGGCGAGTGGTCCATAGCCCTGATCGGAATTGGCAATGGTGGTTTGGGGCATAAAGCTGCAAGCGCTGGACTCACGCAGCGGCTGCTCGAACCGATCCGGGTAAGTGTCTGTCAGCAGACATCCGACAGGCACGTAAGGATACAACTCATCATAACGCTGTATTGTCGACTGCGACGTTCGGCGATAGACATGGGTGCGGTTGAGCTCTTCAACAGACGTCAATCCTGCGGCTGCAATAATCTCTGCCAGCCTCGCCACTGTCTCATGATGGTAACGATAAACCCGCTCCGCTTTATCGGTGACGACCAAACCTTTGGTCAATGACGGATTCTGTGTTGCGACACCGGTAGGACAATGGTTGGTGTTGCAAATTAAAGACTGCACACACCCCAGCGCCATCATCATACCGCGAGCGCTATAGACGAGGTCAGCACCTAAGGCCAAATTTTTGATGATATGAAAGGCCGAGAATATTTTGCCCACCGCAATGACTTTAACCTGTCCTTTCAAACCAAACCCGACAAGGCAGTCACAGACAAACGCCAGACCGTCACGCAGTGGCATACCAATAGAGTTGGTGAATTCAAGCGGTGCAGCACCGGTACCACCCTCACCTCCGTCAACCGTAATAAAATCAGGCGTTACACCGGTTTGTATCATGGCCTTACACATCGCGACCACCTCACTGGTGCGACCGACACACAATTTAATGCCAATGGGTTTTCCGCCAGAGAGCTCGCGCACCCGCTGTATGAATCGCATCATTTCAACCGGTGTTGAAAAAGCCGAGTGTGTCGCCGGGGAGTCGACGGTGGTGTTGGGTTTAACACCACGAATAGCCGCAATTTCAGGGGTATTTTTTGCCGCAGGCAATATGCCACCGTGACCGGGCTTGGCCCCCTGTGACAATTTGATTTCAATCATTTTTATGGACGGGTGATTGGCCAGCTTGGCAAAGCTCTCGTCATCAAAATTGCCATTGTCGTCACGACAACCGAAATAACCGGTACCAATTTGCCAAATGACATCGCCACCCGGTTCAAGGTGATAGGGCGTTGCACCACCCTCGCCTGTGTTGTGGGCAAACTTGCCTTTCGCCGCTCCGCGGTTTAACGCAAGCACTGCATTTTGACTTAACGAGCCAAAGCTCATCGCACTGATATTAAGCACACTCGCCGAATACGGCTGACCACACTGCTCGCAGCCTATCATGACCCGCGGCGTTTCATGACCCTCGGGTAACGTCACCGCAGCTAACGAATGCGAGATCCATTCGTACCCATCACGATACAGATCGATCCGTGTACCAAACGGCACCGTGTCACGCTCGCCTTTTGCTCGCTGGTACACGACCGAGCGAAACATTCGGGAGACCGGCGTACCGTCTGTGTCGGACTCCAGCAGGTATTGCCTGATAAACGGCCTTATGCCCTCCAACACCCACCGACCCCGACCCACAAGCGGGAAGTTACGACGCAGCGAGTGTCGGCTCTGGCACATGTCATAGACGCCGATACCCACCAGCGCGGCTATGGGCAACAGCAGCCACAGGAACCCTGGAGACGCCAGACCCAACAACAACACGGCAACGATGACAATGACTGACGTCACTACAAAGTACTGTCTCATAGAAGCGTTTTCACTTTAGCGTTGATCAACAATGTGCGAGGGTCAGTTTAACGATAGAACGTCAGGGTGACCACTGACCCAGAAACTGGTCCACCCATTCGGTGATAGCTGCATCGTGCGCTATGGCCTCGCGCATGTGCTGCACACGCACATCGTCAGAGAGCTGATTTGGCTTTTTCTGCCGGTTGCGTTGTTGCCAAATGGCCAGAGCCGCCGGGTTCACCTCAGGGTGAAACTGCAAACCAAAGACGTTATCGCCATATCGAAACCCCTGATTGGGAAAGAGATCGCCCCGTGCTATACGCACACAACCGTCAGGCACTTCAAACCCTTCGGAGTGCCATTGCATGACTGTGAGTGGTTTGGTTAAAAATGATCCCGAGTGTTCTGTCGGGAAAATACGATGGAAACCGACTTCGTTTGCCTCTTGCGGATGCGCAGCAACGTTTGACCCCAAAATACGCGCAAGGATCTGCCCACCAAGGCAGATACCCAAAAATGGCAGGTTATGTTTTAGCACTTGCTCTATAAACACATGCTCCTGTCGGACCCAGTCGAGGGAGTTACCGTCATTGGCACTGACAGCACCGCCAAAACTCACAACGGCCGACACCGATTCTGGCTCGGGGAATGCATCACCCTCGGCAGGATAACACCACTGATAAGGTTTGTTATTGGCCTGCATCCACAAACACACGCGGTCAACATTCCAGCCCATGGAATGTTTGATTAACAATATTTTGCGCGTATGTCTGGTCATGTATGCGATGATTATCGCACGAAAAAACCCCCAATCCCCAGGAGTCTGATCATGAGAACCAAACAGGTGCGTTGTGTCCCGGCACTGCTGTTAATTCTGGTTAACGTCCTTTCATTATTTTCATTGCAAGTATGGGCCGACGAGCAAAACCTCACCATCAGCCATGTCCGGGGGCACATCCATCAGTTTCATCATGCCTCTGGGTCAGGCGTCATTTTGGAAGGCGAAACCGCACTCATTGTGGGCAACCCGGGCAACGCCGAAGAAGCTGATGCACTGTACATTCAGTTACTGGCAGAATTCGACAAGCCTGTCCGTTACGTCTTTGCGACCAGCGCTGAACGCGCTGAGGGTTTAAGCGCATTTGCCAAACGGGGCGCTGTTACCGTTGTGCATCAGGCTGCTGCAGACGCTACCGAAGACCTAACCATCAACATGGCGTTTGCACAACAGCTCACGTTGTTCCTTGACGACCGACAGGTTCAGCTGGTTTACCCCGGCGCCAGCACCGGTACCGGCACGGTAGTCGCGCTGTTCCCGGATGAAGAGGCGCTCTATGCCATTGATGTGGTGGCTGTCAATCGTCTACCAGACCCGGCACTGTTCCAAACCGCACAGTTTCCGGCTTGGTTTAATGCGATTGAAACCATCAAACGATTGCCGTTTGTGTACCTGCTCTCCGGCCACAACGACATCGGCATCCGCAACGATGCCGTGCAACACGGTTATTTCCTGCGCGAGCTGCAAAACCGCGTAAAACGCGCCATTGAGGCGGGAGTCACTGCAGAAGACCTCGCAACTTCAGTCGATCTCGGCGCGTATCAGCGATGGGGACAATTTGATGCCTGGTCTGCTGACGTGGTTCGGGGAATGGCCGCAACGCTGAACTAAAAAGCAGCTACTCTGACGTAAAGCGTGTCCAGCCGGAGTATCCCGCTCCGGCCTGCTCTACTGACACAAGCCTTGATGCCAAGTCTCCATCGTGTAGCTCTAGCTTATGTCCGTCAGGGTCCAGAAAATACAAAGAATCACCCTCACTACTGTTGGCTTTCCATTGCTTCACACCTGCGTTGGTTAAACGCTCACAGCAGTGACGAAACTGTCCTGACTCAACGCTAAACGCCACATGGGTATAGTCACGTGCTGGTGACACCCGGCCCACGGAGAGGCAAACCCAAAGGTCCCCTGCGCTCAGGTAAGCACCATCATCCCATGCTGCATGCGGCTGCAAACCGAGCAAGTCTACGTAAAAATTAAATGAACGTTTCAGTTCACTGACAGCCAACGTCAGATGATTGAGACCGTTGATCACGATCGGTTTGTCGCGGCCATTGATTCAAAGACCGGGTTATTGTGTATCGGAGTCTGCTTCACAATCCCTGGCAGCACGGGCACTGGCTGCACGGGCACTGGCTGCACGATATCGCCAGCACGGTTTGCCAGCAAGCACCATTGGTTGTGTGCGTCTGCCACGAGGGTGGCGGTACTGCGCTCATGGAATGTCTGCTCAACCTGTGTGGCCCCTTGTGTGTTTTATGGGTGACAGGTGTTGCTGCAACTGTTGCCGCTAGTTCAGCACGATAGTCTGTGGTGGTCCGTCCGCGAGCGGCTCGAACGTTGCGCTCCTGTTTAACACCAGCTTGTCGAACGCAACGCCGTCTTCACGCATGATCACACTAATGGTGTGCAAGCCTGCCGACTGTATTTCGATGGTGGCGGGAGAGCCCCCTGCATTGTTCGACCATTCCCACGAAGTGCCAAAGTCGATGTTGCGTGACGTGACCGGCACACGACCGTTTATACCAACATGGACGGTGTTGCCCCTTGAAACACCCAGCCCACGAACCCACACGTAAAAGGTGCCTGCTTCCGTGAATTCAACATTGTAGACCAGTGACGGTGAGTTAGAGCCGTCGGGCGAGCGTGTTCCGTTATCCGGTGTGGTACGCATACCGATAGTGCCGGTGGCATCATCATCAACAAACGGCACCCAACTGTGACTGTCCGATGCCGCATTCTCGTCAAAATTTTCAGCTTCAATAGACACCACACCGTCGGTTTCGATGACGTTGGCTGATGTGGAGGACACGACAATACTGAACGTATCGGACATAACCGATTCACCGTCAGGATCTGTTGCGGTAATGCTCAGGTTATTGAAGTTGCCACGCTCGGTCGGTGTACCACGAATACGACCGTTCGATGCCACAAACGCCAGTCCAGTTGGCAGGTCGCCGTTTAACGAATACGTCAGTGAGTCGTCGTCGGGGTCATCGAAGTCGGGCCTGATGGTACGAATGGCCTCACCGAACTCGACCGTCTGATCGACGATAGATCCGGTATAGGTTGGTGCCCGGTTAGCTTCTTCCGGTTCGGCTAATGCAGGCAATATCACTATTCGGAACAAGTCGGACGTTGTGGATGCGCCATCGGGATCGGTGGCGATCAGGCGTACATTGCCCGAGCTGCCAGCCTCTTCCGGTGTACCGGTAATTACACCATCAGCGCTGAGCGACAAACCGTCGGGCAATTCGGCGCTTACGTCATACGTCAGTTGATCACCATCGGGGTCTACAAAGGTGCCTTCGATCGGCGCTATGACCTCACCCAAGCGAATGGTCTGGTTGGGTATTGACCCTGAATACACAGGCGCCCGATTCGGTATGGTGGCAATAACCCCAATCGAGAAACTGTTTGATGGCACTGACAGGTCGTCGGGATCGGAGGCGACAATACGAATATTGTTAAACGCGCCGGCTTGCGTTGCAACGCCGGAGATAACTCCGGTTGCCGGGTTAAGACTGACGCCTGGCGGCAATCGCCCGATTAGCGCGTAGGTGAGCCTGTCGTTATCAGCATCGGCAAACTGGCCGGATACGGGCTCAATGGCCTCACCCACAGCAACGGTCTGGCTGGCGATGGTGCCACGATAGGTCGGGGCCTGATTGGGGATGACCACGGCAGGCTCAACCTCAACATCGAGGAAACCTGTGACGCCCGGGTTGATGCTGTCGGTCGCGACCACGGTCAGGCGCTGCTCACCCGGTGTGGTGAACACGCCACTGATCTGACCCGATACTCTGCCAATGGTGACGCTGGAACCGGCACCGGTTAACGCGAAACTCAATGCCTGATCTTCTGGATCCGAAAAGAACCGCGCAGCATCGAAGGTAAAGTTCTCGCCCTCATCCACAAATAACACCGGGAACCCCACTGTTTGTCCCGGCGGTTCATTGTTGGCAACAGTGAATTCGAGTGTGCCACTGACTGTATTGACGGTATCGGTTGCAGTGAATCCTACCGACCACTCACCGACATCGGACAGCGCGGCGGTGCCGGTCAGTTGCCCGGTTTCACTCAACTCGAAATCGCTATTGGACGGCAACGTGCCGGTCTCTGCCGCAAATCGCAGTTCACCGGCCTCGGGGTCAGTGACAAATCGAGCCAAATCGATGGTGGACTCTATGCCCGCTGTGACCTCTGCGACAAGCGGGCTGGCCGCAACAACGGGAGGCTCATCCACGGCAACCACAGAAATGGTGACTGTGGCGGTCGACTCAAAATTGCCGTCGGTGACCACATACTCAAACTCGTCTTTGACAGCACCACCAACCGGCACCGGCAACGCAGGATCCGGCACGTAAGTGAACGTGCCGTCTTCGCGTAACTGAAACGACTGCGCACGTGACGGACTGCCACTGCTGTCGACCAGTACTCTAAGCGGCTGGTTTTGTACGTGTATGTCGTCGGTATCGTTGCTGAGCAAATTGATACCGCCAACGGCAGTATCGAGCGTTGTTGCCTCGACGACGGTAAAGCTGTCGTCGTTTGCATCTGGCGCTTCGTTAATGGCGATCAGGCAGAACGTGTAGTTGGTTGTGCTCTGGGTGCCATCAGCGTCGGTGGATATCAGAGGCCAGACGAGCCCCACAGGCGCTTTTAATATGGGTGTCTGCAGGCGAAATATGGAGCGGGTACCGGTGTCGTCGGTGAAGGTGACCGGTTCGAAGTCGATTCGGCAGTCCGATGTTTTGACACAGGCTTCATTCAGGCTGGCGGCAGCAACGCTGCTGTCGAAGTCTTCGCCTGCTTCGCAGGCGCCTACGTTGCCCTGTCGCTGTGGTTGTGGTGACCAGCTTCGGCTAACCACGCCACTCTCGACACCCGGGTCCAGCGTGCGGACCAACCCTTCGGTCAGTTCCACCACCAGATTTTCATCGAGCAGTATTGGCGTGACTGGCGCTTGCGCACCGGTGGAATCAACCCAGTCGCAGGCAGTGACAAACAGGGACGCAGCTAGTGTCAAAACGAGAATTCTCATACCCGCATGATACCGCGTAACGACGCTGAAAGTAGGCGTTCTTCAGCGATAGTTTTCGGTTGTTTACCGACTATTAATGTGAAGAATTTGGCATTATTAAGCGATTACCCCCGAACCGGAGATATTCTGGAAGGAGAAATCAGACGGGCTTCTCCATTGCGCAATAGTCTGACCCACAGGCACGAACACTGCGGGCCGATCGACGCGCCCGCCAGGTCGCTCGATTGCGCTGGCTTTATGCGGGGTTATGCGGGGTTTAATACCGAGTTGCAAACGAGACTGGATGCCGACCCGATTGCCAGACTCGGTTAGCGCAACAGACCCTATACGCGATGACCTTTGATAATTGTGTCGAGAAAAGCACGGCGGACATGCTCTGCGTCGACCGTCATGGCTGCGTAGGTCGGCGGTCGTCCTTCCCAATGGTCGAGCGAATAGTCGTAGTGTTTGCGGTCAATGGCCAATTGTCCCACCGCAACACCGTCTTCGATGACCCTTGCCGGGCCATGGGTGGTGCCAAACGAGTCGCGCTCATGGACATACACCAACGCGGTCGCGTCATGCATGGCACAGGCGGGCTCCGCTCCCCCTTTGGCAGCACCCGACTGCGTGTAAAAATCGACATAGAATCGGCTGCTGTCCCACAGCAGTTGACCGGTTTTACCGGCACCGTCCCGAAGGGACGCAAGATGAGTATCGGTCAGCATGATCTGATGCGTCACATCAAGCCCAATGATGGTGACCGGCCAACTTTGCGACAGTACGCGGTCGGCCGCGTGCGGATCTCCCAGAAAATTGGCTTCAGCCAGCGGAGAGACATTACCCGGCTCATCGACCGTTCCACCCATGATGATCAGTTCTTTGACTTTTTTCGGTAGTGACGGATCGAGCTCGAGCGCGTTAGCGATATTGGTTAACGGCCCGACGGCCACGAGGGTGATTTCACCTCGATGCAGGCTGGCCTGATTCATGATGAATTCAGGGGCCGGAAACACCGAGGTGTCTCGCGGTGACGGCGGCATATCCAGATTACCGATACCGTCATCACCGTGCACGAAATACGCGTGCGGACGCGGTGCTTGCACTACAGGCACCGCAGCACCTTTCGACACCGGCACCTCGCTGGCGCCGAAATAATCGAGCAGCTTCAGCGCATTTGCTGTTGTGATGTCGATGCTGGCATTACCAAATACCGTGGTCAAACCTACCAACTCAATGTCGGGGTGTGCGATGGCGTAAGCGATTGCCTGCGCATCGTCTATCCCGGGATCAGTATCTAGCAGTACTTTGGTCATCAGTTATTTCCTCGGATAACGCTGAGCCATCGCAGGTGATCTGTCTCAGTTACCGCTTGGTGTTGTTTCAAACTTTATCTGTCACACAACCCTAACCAACGCTGCATTGAAGTCACCAGCGTCCTGGAATCGACTTCGACGTTATTGGAACCACTAAAGCCACTGGACTACAAAAATCAAGTCTGCCCATGACTTCAGTACATGAGAATGAAGCGCATGGGAATATAAGTGCATGGGAATCATGTACGCGGGTCCCGCCTACATGGGCAAAATATACACGGGTAAAAAAACAACCCGAGACGGAAATCAGGGGCCGTAGTTGCATTATTAGAATACGCGGTTATCACGCAGTTGTCAGCTCCGAACAATTAAGTCCGGTAATGCCGACAAATCCAGTAGCTCGGCGTGTGGTGTTGCAGGCAGACGCTCCGGCCGTTGCCCGAACCGATTGATCCACGCGACATTAAACCCGAAATGCGCTGCACCGGCAGCATCCCACGCATTGGATGACTGAAAGCTCACTTGACGGGTTTTGACACCGAGCGCGTCGACTGCGAGCTGATAGACCCTTGGATCAGGCTTAAAAACGCCGATAGTATCGACGGACAAGCTACATTCAATATAATCATGCAAACCGGCGCTGTGAACTGCAGCGTCTATCATATCGGGAGACCCGTTGGTCAGAATGGCACATCGGATACCGGCAGCCTTCAGTTGCTGCAACACCCCAGTCACTTCCGGGTAGGCATCAAGCTGCAAATAGGCGTTCATGAGTGATTTTTTCAGATCAGGCCGGGTTACATCATGTAAATCAAACGCATAATCAAGCGCGTCACGGGTGACCTGATCAAAGGGTGTGTAGGCTTTCATCAGACTGCGAAGCCATGTGTATTCCAGTTGTTTGGTGCGCCAGGTTAAAGACAGCGCATCGGCTTTTTCAGCCAATTGTTCACGATAACGCCCGACTGCTGAGTGGACATCGAACAGTGTGCCATACGCATCGAATACGCAAACCGTACAATCAGAAAAGTCGCTCATGCTTTGGCTCCTGTGCAGATTAAAACCTACTCTTGAACGACGATCTTGTCATCCGCCTCATTTCGTATTCGGTGACAGATATGGTCAGTGAATAACAATCGTTCATCAGGCAGAGCTGATTAACGCTCGGGCGGAATGGAGTACGTGGTGGTCACATGTGCAACACAGTGATCATCTGTCAGCTCGCCATCAGAGTACAAACTGACCTCACCAACGGCCAATCGTTTGCCAAGCTTTAACAGAGAGGCCTCTGCAATAATATCCCCTGGTGCAGGTTTACGCAAAAAATTGATAGACAACTGAGTGGTAACGGCTAGCTCTACCGGGCCAATGTGCGACAGGACCAGCGCATACATCGCAGCGTCAGCCAACGTCATCATCACTGGTCCTGATACCGTGCCGCCGGGACGTAAAAATGCATCATTGTAGTGGGCACGCATCAATACACGACCGTGGTCTACCGACTCCAACTGCAGCCCCATCATTTTGGCGAAGGGCAGTTTTTCTGCGGCGATGCGATCAAACTCAGCGATGGTTATGAGGCTTTCTTTCACGGTCTGCAAGTGTGAGGGGATTACCCTAGTGTACCGAATCATCACTGACACGTCAGGTTACGCACTAACGACCAGACACCGAAAATGATCTTTATCTGGCCGAGCTCCCTACCGCTGTGACCACAGATCACCGCAGTCGAATGGCACTGGTGATCGTACAGAATTTACGCTGGTATGGCAGGCCTGCCAACTGCAGTTGCACTGCAACAAGACTCTCGCTACATTGTGATGCTTCCAGGCCGACACATCGTATACCGGCTCCAACCCTCTCTATACATGGCGTACTATTCTATGGATTCGCAGGAACCTCTACTGACCATCGAGAACACAGGCCACCTCGCAACGGTGACACTAAACAGGCCGAACAGTTTTAATGCACTGTCCGAAGCATTGTTATCGTCGCTACAACAAACACTCACCGACATTGCAGACAACGATGCTATTCACGTGGTAATTCTTGCTGCCAATGGCCGGGCGTTCTGTGCGGGCCACGATCTCAAGGAAATGCGTGACCCGAAAGACAGCACGCCAGACCTCGACTACTACCGGTCGTTATTTGCCCGCTGCGGCAGCGTGATGAAAACCATCGCGTCAATGCAACAACCGGTGATTGCAAAAGTACAGGGAATGGCCAC
>CALDUO010000174.1 GCA_937923745.1 uncultured Granulosicoccaceae bacterium | reverse complement strand
GCCAAGCGTGACCTGCCCGTCGCCACCAATTACCACCTGGTTGCCACGCCTGACCGATACGATCGTTGTGCCTCGATATTGCTCCACCTGCTGCCCGCCTGACTACACTAAAAACGAACGGCTATTTTACACCAGATAACATTGCCAGCCCGTGGTATTCACGTTGTCGGTTCGGCAGATCGTGACGGCCGCCACAGAAGAGGTTCTGTGACGTTTCTGCAGGGTGTGTGCTAATCTTGACGGCTATGTCATTACTGATTCCAGCCCGCAGACAGGCGACCGACGAGAGCTTTCCGGTATCCCCCTCTGCCGTGAAACAATTGCTCCATACACTGCACCCGGTTGACACCGCAGAGCAGGCGCACGAGCTCTACAAAGGACTCAAGCACAGCAACCGACTCGACATACCCAACCACCAACGGCTAGAGATAGCGTCACTGTTTAAACCCGTGGTTGAGCGGCTTGTTGTTACGATGGCGCAGCACTACAAAGACCACGCGCTGCCACTGCCAACGTCGTCTGCCAAAGCCTGGCAGTTGATCGATTCGTTGCTGCAGGAAATGGCGTTCACTCACAAAATAATTGTCAACGACACCTACGCATCGTTACTGCCGGGCCAGACCAAAACACGAACCACCGGCATGTACCAGGCACTTCAATGGTTGGCACGCCGCGCAGAACACCATTTGATGGTGTACCGCGCACTACCGGACGGCGTGTTGCAAGACGCCAACGAGCTGTATCAGTTGGCCGAACAAAGTGCCATTGTTCGCCAGGAGTTTACCGACGATACCAACGGACATCGGTTCGACTGGACCCTCGAGAGAGCCTACACCTACCTGCAATTGCTGGCGCTATGCGCACCCAATAAAATCAGAGCACGTCAGATACCACTGATTTTTCGCTGGTTACACACCAACCTTGAGAAAGTGCCGATCATGACGGTGCTGCCTGACCGGCAGAAAAGTCCCAGTTGTTATGTCATTCACGCCGAGCAGGATATTCGCCCGCAGAGTGCCGTATTCAACAGCGGAGACGTAGACAAAAATACGCGATTTATCGACCTCAACCGATTGTTGGGCGCCATAGACCATGCAGCGCAGTCGGCACCACCCACACTGGTTCCCCGTCTTGAATCAGACACACTGACTCAACACACACTGGCAAGTCTGCGCGAATCGTTCTATCGGGAACACGCTCGTGAGACTGCGCGCGCTGTGGCTCATAAAGCCGTGAAGGTTGAGTCCGGGCTTGCCAATCTGTTAGCCAGCTTAATCTACTCTGACTCGCATCCCGAGTCGGCTGAAACCCACGACAAGCCAGCCGCAACCTCAGCCGAGCCGGTAGAGTACTGGCCCAATCTGCCCGAGCACCGACCCGGCGAATGGCATTTGGTAAACGAGAGCCGGCTGGGCATTGGTCTGGAATGGTTTAATCCAGTGCCTGCAAGGGTGGAGGTGGGCGATGTTATTGGCATCAAACGCCACCACAAGTCACGCGGCCATGTGTGGTACGTTGGTTTGGTGCAATGGATGAACAGCCTGTCGGAGCAGCGTTTAGCCATGGGGGTCCAGTTTCTGAGCCATCAGGCACGAGTCGCGCAACTCACGTCTGACACTGCCCAACATTCGGGCACCAACACGGGTAATAGTGCGGGCGACAACCGAGAAGACGCTACAGGCAACAGAGCAGAGCCAACACCGGTCAGTGTGCTGCTCATGACCCAATCCGACACCGTGGGCGACCTGCACACGATATTGGCAACCCCCGGCGTGATTAATTTGCACGACAGTGTCACCGACGAACAAGGCAACCGATTCTACATTCAGGAAAAACGACGTGAAACGCCGCTATTGGAAGAGTTCGGGCTGTTTCGGTTACAAAATCAAACCCACTAACCGGCAAGCTTGGGTGGCAGTTGCCGCGGTAGCGTCAAACCAGAGACTGTCTCAACATTCGAGCCTGTGTGCTGCGGCCAAGGCAGGGTAATCATGCAGCCCAGAGCCCAATGCTGTATTGGAGATCAGCCTCAATTTTAAGGCCGCTACTGGTTTTCCTTTAGCATCGCATCATCAGACACAGCACCGGCCGCTTTGGTACTGTTTACCGCGCCCGCATGTCCGGCGGCTCTTGCCCGGGGATGCGCACGGTCATAGACCTGCGCCAAATGCTGGAAATCGAGGTGTGTGTAAATTTGTGTGGTGCCGATATCAGCGTGCCCCAACAGTTCTTGCACCGCCCTTAAATCACCGCTGGACTCCAGCAGATGACTGGCAAACGAGTGGCGCAGCATGTGGGGATAACAGTCGCGTGACAAGCCTTGCGACTCTGCCAGTTTTTTCAGGCGCATCTGCACGGTTCTGGGTGCAATGCGTTTTCCGCGTGAACTCACAA
The DNA here is from genome assembly GCA_937923745.1 of uncultured Granulosicoccaceae bacterium. Taxonomy (GTDB): domain Bacteria; phylum Pseudomonadota; class Gammaproteobacteria; order Granulosicoccales; family Granulosicoccaceae; genus CALDUO01. The sequence goes on along the minus strand of CALDUO010000174.1, from coordinate 2,291 downwards.
ACAGGGCTTTCTCGCCTGCGCCCGGCAACGTTCGCCGAAACGCGAGCCATTTGTTGACCGCGGCAATGGCGTGCGAACCCACGGGCAACACGCGGGTTTTACCCCCCTTACCCGTGACGCGTATCTCCCCCACGTGAGCATCGATATCAGCAAGATTCACACTGACCAGCTCCGACAACCGCAGTCCGGAGGAATACATGAGCTCGAACATTGCCAGGTCGCGGCTGAGCATTGGGTCGTTCAGGTTTTCTGCCAGTAGTCTGGACACCTCTTCCGGATCGAGCGTCGACGGCAGTGCCTTTTTGTCTTTGGGTGCCATAACGTCCGCTGCCGGGTTCGATTCAGCACGCTGGTGTTTGACCAAAAAATTGTACAACCCACGTAAGGCCGAGAGCTTTCGGGCCAGACTTCTGCCCGACACACCATCAATATGCAGTTCCGCCACCATACCGCGGATATCGGTCGATGTGATGGCCTGCCATTCTTCCAAAGACCGCTTGGCAGCGGCCGCCGCGAATCCTTTCAGATCACGCTGATAGTTACTTAACGTGTGCGGTGAATAACGGCGTGCCACCCGCAAGTCTTGCAGGTAATCGTTGATAGCTGTCTCAAATGCACTCATACCACTAACCTCATGACTCTCGGGGTTGCGTCCCCCGGAGAACTACAAAAAAGAGGCAATACGCCGGCCGAGAACCTCGCCCAACTGGTCGAGAAACATCACGCCTTTACCGCTATCGAACCGGTGTGCATCATGGCTGCTTAACACAACGAGACCAAGGTTTTTACCGTGAAATAACGGGATGATGGCTGCAGAGCCAACTTCAAACTGTCGTTCGCCAAACAGGAACTCGCACTGCCACGGGTCGGGCAGACCACACACTGTCTGGAGTCGGTCGAAGATAGCGCTGAATAGATCGAGCTCAGGTGCGTTAAACGCAAGATACCGCTCAGGCAAATTACGATGAGCCGTGCCGTTAATTTTGTCGATCAGGATGACCCGAACGTCATCGGCATGGAAGTTTTCGATCAGGGAGTCGCGTGTCAGGCTAATGATCTCGTCAACCGATGTGGCAGAGATCACCTCTTGAACCAAGCCATGCATCCGTTGATGCAGCTGTTCATTCTCACGTGCCACTGAAATGAGTTCAGTCAGCTTGTTTTCGAGCGTGACTGCTTTTTTACGGAGCACACTCACTTGCTTTTCAACCAGTGAAACCGCCGAACCCGTATGATGCGGAATTTTTAGTCCCGACAAAATATCAGCGTGTTGATTAAAGAAGTCGGGGTTTAGCGTGAGGTATCGAAGGACGCTGTTGTCGTCGATACCGTTATCGTACGGTGAGAGTGTGGCGTGTTGTTCTGGTTGCATGTCTACATTCTTGTTTGGCCCTCAAAGACTGTAGTGCATGGCCCGGTCATTTCAACATTTTGATTGGCACCCGGCCATAAAATATCAAGGTCACCGCCGGGTAAGCTTACAACTACCTTTTTGTCCAGTAGATTTTGCTTATTTCCAACCACGACAGCGGCACACGCTCCGGTGCCGCACGCACGGGTCTCACCAACCCCACGCTCGTAGACACGAAGCCGCACGTGGGACCGACTGACAATTTGCATAAAACCCACATTGACGCGTTGCGGAAAGAGCGAATGACTTTCGAGCATGGGGCCAAGCGTTTCAACCGGCGCCGTATCCACATCATCAACCACAATCACTGCATGCGGGTTACCAATAGCAACAGACCCAAACACCACGGGAGAATTCAATGCAGCTGTCACTTTGACAAGACCGGTTGCAGTAGCAGTTGACTCTGACGTGAGCATGACGCTGTACTCGTCCGCCTCTGTGTCGGCAACCAATGGTATACGCGCTGGCTCAAACACCGGCACACCCATATCCACAGTGACCTGCCCGTCTTCGAGCACCCGCAACCGAATGACCCCACCCATTGTATTGACGGTGATAACAGCATTGTTGCTTAGCCCTTGGTCACGTACAAAACGGGCAAAGCACCGAGCGCCGTTGCCACAATGCTCTACCTCACCGCCATCGGCGTTATAAATACGATAGTCAAATTCTGCGTCGGCAACGGATGCAGGCTCAACGATCAACAATTGGTCAAACCCGATACCAAAGTGGCGATCACTTAGCTGCCGAATTTGACTCGCCGACAGGTCGATGTCTTTTTGCAGGTTGTTCAACACAATAAAGTCATTGCCCAACCCATGCATTTTGGTGAAATTTAACGGCTTCATGAATGACTGGTCTGTTTGTCTGGTCTGTTTGT
>CALDUO010000173.1 GCA_937923745.1 uncultured Granulosicoccaceae bacterium | reverse complement strand
AATCGACAGAACCGTGGCAGGTTTAACCACGTCAATGGTGTAGATCTCGCTGGCGGTATACGCGGTAGACACAGAGTATGTCACAGGCTCGGTCACCCGAAACAATGAAAAGCCAAAGCGGTCACCGCCAGCTGCACTGGTATTTTCGAGCAGGCCGGCGGCACTGTCAGCTACCGTGTTGTCCGTTGGCGTCACCGGCGGTTCGCGATAAAGCACCGTTGTTGCAGCTGGTTCGTTATCAGGCGTTATGGTTAATGTCACCGTCTCACTGGCAAAACCTGACAGCACCGCTGCTATATCGACATCCGATCCCCACAGCACTGTTTGGTTACCCGGACTCACGGCGATATCGCGTGGCGCGATATATCCGTCTTTTAACCACCCTGCCCACAAGTGTTTAACATCGTTTTGCCGCCAATCCTGGTTCGCCAGGAAAAAAGCGGTGATGCCACCACCCGACAGCAACAGCAATAACAGCGGTGCCGCCAGACGCGCACGCGGTATCGCTTTGTGCACCGGCAACCGCGCTGCAATGGCTGTATTGTCTTCCGCCAATAAAGGCGTGAATGCAGACGGCCGATCAGCGTGTTTTAATTCAAGATAGGTTTGTAACCTTTCTCCAAACCCGTCGTGCGCCGAAGCCAGTATTTGAGAACCCTCTGTGTAGCGTAATCGATGTAACGGCTGCCAGAAGTAACGAATAAATATCAGAATTGGCGAGAGCAGAAAAGCGATTCGTGTGATATTCAGAAGCCATTCGGTGTAACCGACAAAGTGAGCACAAGCCATCGCCACGGCAGTAATACCGGCCAGCACTACTAGCACTCTGACTACCGCTGCCATTAACAGCCTAACCGTCTCTCGGGACATAATCGCATTCAGATAACGATCAAACCGTTTGATCGCACTGTCGTTGCGTTGACTCATGAGGCAGACCTCCTCACCCACAGCAAGCTGTTGGCGTAACAGATTTCCAGAATCGCTAACAGGGCGCACAGCAGCAGTACCCATCGGGACAGGTTTACCAACGTGCCTCGCGCCTCGGTTGCGCTGGCGTCGGTAGCAGCTGAAGACGACTGCCCCCCTGTCGCACCACTTTGTCCAGCCACTGTACTGACTGCGTTAGGGTCTGTCGACGCTTGAATACCCTCGGTCCAATTCGTCAGTAGCGTTGGCGAGGCCACTGTCAGGTTGGATTCAGCCGCGCTGGTTAATACGGTGACTGCCTGTAGCCCACTGCGATCCTGTATTTGATAAACGCCCGGACGTGACAGACTTACCGTCGAGCCGTTGGCTGATGCAGACACACCGAGCATTGCCTGACCTTCGGGATCAAAGATTTGCGTGTTACCACGTAGCTGCAAGGTGTCACCCACCGTTGATCGTTGCGGGTACTGGTCGTACCTGACCATGTAATCGACCACGGAATGCAACCATGGCACAAACGCCGGTGACAGCGGTAGATCACTTGCGTCACCGTCCAGCGGTAAAGTTAACCACAATAACTTGCCCGCTGCCTGCCCGGCAGACTGCTCAATTAACACAGGACTCCCCGCCTCGGTTGCCACAAGGACACGAAATTGATCCGCACCGCCAGTCGCCAAAGATGTCGATGACGGTAGCGCTACCGGCACATCACGATACACAGTTACTGATCGCCAGCCGTTGGCATCAAGTCTCATTGGATGCGTGCTGTCAACAGTGCCGATACGTGCCGCCGGCACCGTCACATCAACCAGATAGTCGCCGGCGCGACCGATTACAGCCAACACATGTCCGCCTGCCAGTCGATAACTGTTGACCGCTTGGGATAACGCAGGTAACACGTCACCACTGGTGGGTTGATCGATATGTACCACGCTGACATCAAAGTCGCCAATGGGCTGTCCGGTTAATCGTTCGTCGCGCTCAACGGTATTACGATCATCCGTCAGCAAAGCGGTTTGCAAAAACCGCAATGACCGACTGTTCGCATCAAGGTCACTGCCGGTTAACAGCACCCTGACCTGTTCATCGGCACCGACGGCCACCGATCGTACATCGTCAGCAGGCAACGCGTCCTGTGGTTCGATGGCGACATCGTAAACATCGATATCGCCGGCTACGGGCCAAACCAACGGATCAAATTCTGCGCTTTGTGTCGTGGTGCCGGGTTGCACGGTGAATGGCACTGTCTGCACGGTGCGTCCGTCCAACAACAGCGTAGCCGACGTGCCCGTGCTGTCTGTTTCTGGCGGGCCAACCAGCGTGGCTGCGATGGCAAAGCTGTCGTTTGACAAACTCCGCACCCGCGCGTTGACCCAGCGGTTTTCAGCGTCGCTATTACCGACCGCAATTAATTGCAGGGCCGCAATCGACGGCGCCAACAAGTCGTTTAACCGTGGCGGCATTGCACTGGCTTGCATGTCGGAGACAAGGTAGGCGTTAACCGGTAACGAGATGTCTGCAGAGGCGATATTCAAACGGCGCATAAGCGTGCCAAAGTCGCCTTGCGTATAACCGGCCTGAGCAGAGGCGAGCGCTTGCTGCACCGCCGATCGATCCTGCAGACTATCGTGCAGTGGCACTAACGCGCCGGTCCAGCCGAACAACTGTACCGGATGTGCATCCGGTATCGCACTCAATAAAGATTCCACCGCGTCGGTCGCGGCTTGCCAGCGACCACTGGCCTGCATCGAGAATGTTTGATCCAACACAATAATATGGTGTTGTCTTGCCGAGCCCATCCAGTCGCTCACCGTGCGAATCACGGGCTGCGCAAATACAAAACACAGTGCCAGCAGTAACAAAAGCCTCAAGAGCAATAGCTTTTTGTAAGACAGTTTTTTGGACTTTGAGCTGGCGGCATCGCTGTGTTCCAGGAACCGTGTACTTGGAAAGTCTTGCACGGGTGCATTACGCTGACGCAGCAAATGCAGCACCCACGGTACAATCAATAAACCGGCACCCAATAAAAATAACGGACTGAGTAGCGACATCAGCGGCGCCCTGCGCCACTACGACGCCGGTAATCAAGATACTTCAGAATTAACTGATCCACCGGTTCTGATGTGACTGCCTGTACGTAATCTGCCCCGGTTTTAACCGCGAGCTCACTGATCGCCTGTCCATGTGCTGCAAAACGCTCACGGTACTCGCCACTGACATACTCCGGAGACACTTCAATTTGCCGACCGGACTCTAGTCCCCTGAGCGCTGTTACCTCCTGCAAGACTGGCGCACGCTCTTCGGGATCAACCACCTGCACAAACGCGATTTCCTGGCCATGTGCAACCAGCGGTGCGAGTGCCGTCTCAAGCGTTGCGTGATCGGTATAAAAATCGGATAAAAACAGCAGTATGCCGCGACGTTGACTATGAGGCACCAACTGTTTGATGGCCGCTGGCATGTCAGTCTTGGCACCGCACTCGGCGCGCTGCAGCAGAGCCAGTACCCGCTGAAATGCATCGGGACGAGTGGATGGCGGAAACACATCAGTCACTGCATCATTAAAAACCACCAATGCCAACGCATCGCGCTGCTTTCTGGCCAACCAAAACAAAGCCGCGGCAAGATACCGCGCGTAGTCAAATTTCGTCAGGCCACCCGATGCAAAATTCATTGAGGCACTACTGTCAATAACCACCGTTAACGTCGTGTTGGTGTCTCCGCTAAAGCGTTTGATGAACGCTCGATCCGTGCGGGCATACACGTTCCAGTCTACGTGCCTTGGATCATCGCCTTCGTTGTAGGCCCGATACTCTTCGAACTCTTGGCTAAAACCGAAATCAGGCGAACGGTGCATGCCATTGAGCACACCGTCTACCACCGCACGGGCCACTAACTCCAGTGACCCAAACCGTGCGAGCACAGCAGGATCAATCAATCGCGATGTGGCAGGCGTGACTGCCAAGGTCAGGAAGCCTTTGCCTGCGTTGCACGACAGCTCTCAACCAAATCGTCGAGAATATCGTCGATGGTTCTGCCATCAGACTCTGCAAAATAGTTGGTAAGGACACGATGCCGCAGCACCGGTTTGACCAAGGCGTCGATGTCGCTGTTTTCAACATGATACCGCCCGTTCATTAGCGCGCGTGCTTTGGCCGCCAGCGTAATAAACAACGTGGCGCGCACACTGGCACCAAACTTCACATAACGTTTTACGCTATCGGGAGCTGCGTCCGATTCCGGTCGTGAAGCCCTGACCAAATCAACAGCATACTGACTGACAGCATCTGCCACCGGTACCTGTCTGACCAGTTGCTGGAACTGTCGAATTTGTTCAGCATTGGTGCAGCTCTTGGCAACCGAGGGCACTTCACCGGCGGTAAATCGTCGGACCACTTCATGTTCGTCATCGCGCGGTAAATAATCGAGCATGATGTTAAACAAAAAACGATCAAGCTGTGCCTCCGGCAACGGATAGGTGCCCTCCAACTCCAGCGGATTTTGTGTTGCCAGCACAAAAAACGGTTTGTCGATCGTGTGACCGGTGCCTCTCACAGTGACTGAATACTCTTGCATCGCCTCCAGTAATGCCGCCTGTGTTTTCGGTGGCGTGCGATTGATTTCATCAGCGAGAAGCACGTGGGTAAACAAAGGACCCGGCACAAATCGCCATTGTCTGCTGCCGTCATCCGCCTCTTCGACGATATCGGTGCCGGTGATATCGGCAGGCATTAGATCCGGCGTGAACTGTATCCGGTTAAACGACAGGCCCAACGCGTCACTTAAGGTTTTCACCAGCAACGTCTTTGCAGTGCCCGGCATACCGGTGACCAGACAGTGCCCACCCACCCACAACGTTGTCAGTAAGTGCTCGACCACATGATCTTGCCCGACAACCACAGATCCGACCTCGTGACGAAGCTGTTCATTCACCTCGCGGAACCGCGAGGCCTGTTCCCTGATGTCTTCGGTGTTTAGCGTAGTGCCTGCATTACTCAACAGATTCTCCCGATACAATATCTAACAGTAAGTGTTGCGCTTCCCGGTGAAACGGTGCGGCTTCGAGTGCTTTGAGCACACTGCGTTTGGCTTGCGCGGGCTGCGCCAACGCATGATAGGACTGTGCCCGACCAAACCAGGCATCACTGTTATTGACCTCAGCCAGCCCCAACGTTGCATTAAATTCGCGCAGTGCCTTTCGGGGCTTGTCGCGCTGCAGGTAATAATCACCCAAATCAATATGCGCCTGTGCATGATACGGCGCAACCCAGTTCAGTGCCTCAAGAACACGAATGGCATCTTTATCGGCTCCGGACACCTTCAGGCGCGATGCCAAATCCAGAAGCCGCTCCGGCAAATGCCCCCCTTTTTCGAACCACGCCATTAATGTCACCAATGCCTCGTCGGAGCGTTGTTGTGCATCGAGCGAATCTGCCAGCGTTAACCAGGCGCTGTCGTTGCCAACGGCATCCGGGTACAGGTCGAGTTGACGGCGGCTCAGGCGTTCAACCCGCTGCCACTGCTCACTTTGAATCAGACTATCCATCACCATCGGTATACCGGACCACTCATCGAGGTTCGCGAGGATGACACTGTACTGTTGACGCATCGCCGCGAGAAACTCCCTGTCCAGATCGTGTGTGCTGATCTTGAGGTTACGCAAAATCACCTCGGAGGTACTCAGGCCCTTACCATAATCATGGAGCATGCCGACCAGCGCGTCATGCCCCCACCGATCGGCAATGTATGTACACAACAGGCCCGCCTGATTGTACGAGACGGTTACCTGCCCTCGATAGGTGGGTCGCACAAACCCGCTGTCGAGCATATCGACGCCTAAAAAGCCGTTATCCTGCAACACCTGCAGAACCTGCAATGGCAGCTCGCGTGAAGGCAGTGGTCCGGTGTGCCACTCCTCATACACCGATAGACCCTCACTGAGCCACCGCGGCAACAAATGGTTGGCAGCTTCGAGGGTGACGACGTGAGCCAGTTCGTGCCAGAGAGTACTGCCCCAATGAAATTCGCCTTGCTCGCGCGCTTTGGGTGAGTCCATCGCCACAACATAACCAAATGTCACCCCGAGCAACCCGACACCCGGTGTGCTCACAGTTCGAACCGCGAAATCATCGTGGTTATGATACAGCTCCAGCGTTACCGGCTTTTGTAACTTAAACGCGTAACGCTCTGTTAACACCGCCAGCGCATCCTGTGTCAGTGACTTTACATAAGGCTCCAGCGCCTCTGCCTCATCATGATCCATTCTGATCAGTGCTCGCGCGAGCGGTTTGGCGCTACCATGGGCATGCCCGTCATCGGGTTGATCAGGTTCATCGGGACGTTTATCTTGCGGTTGTGGCGTATTGGCAGTCCAGGTCACACGCATGCTGTCATGATCATCGAGCAGTCTTAAGGTGTTGACGGTTTCCACATTAAACGGATCGAGCTGATACGCTTTTTGCAAATGAAATCGCGCACCGAAAATATCGTTGATGCGAAAGAGATTGATGCCCAGTTTGGAGTGCGCATCAGCATGCGCGGGATCGGCTTTCACTGCGCGCTGATACAACTCTACCGCCTCACGGTATCGATACGTTATAAGAAAAAAGTGCGCGGGTATCACAAATATATCGGAGTAATTGGAATTCAGCGACAACGCCTTGTCCATCCACTCGGTTGTGTTTCGACCGTTCTTCAACTCACCGGAGAGAATATCGTGCGCCACATAGAGGGCATAAATTTCCAACGGTGATATCTGTTTGGTGCTCGCCAATTCGAATGCTGCATCGAGTAACCGCTTCGCACTCTCAAGTTGCTGCAGTTCGAGTTCGATGTGGGCCAGCAGCAACAGTGCACCAATTGCCTCGGGATCTTCGTTTATGACGTCGTATAAACTTTGTCGCGCTTCACCCTGAAATTCTCGACCCTGCGCTTCAGCCAATGCGATACGTGCCGGAATAAACCCCGGTTGCAACTGAATCGCCTCACGAAACAATGCAGCAGCATCACTGACTTGATGCGTTTGCAAAAAGAGGTAACCCCAGCGGGTCAGCACATAGGGGTCGTCGGTGCGTGATGCCTCGCGATACAGTCTGTTCGCCAGCTTCACATCCCGTAACGCGTGCGCCGATTCTGCTCGCTCCAATACACTGTCACTGGTGGACAATTGTGCATAACACGCACGCGCAGCATCACGGTCACCGGCAAACAATGTGTCATCGCAAGCTTTTAAGCCCGGCGAGCGTAGCGTGTCGTAGGCGACAGTCATCGATCCGGGCATCGCCTGTACAACGGGCAGACAACACATATAGGTGATCAGGTACAACAGACAGCGTAATGTAGCTACACGGTTCTTCACGGCGATTCTCCAGCCGCAGCATCGATGTCGAGCTGCAAGCGAGCCAGTTTCAGTAGTACCACTTCGAGTTGAGCGTAATAGTCGTCGTCAGACCACGACGGGTTGTCAGAACGGTTTTTTAACAGCGCATGAAATTCATCTTCGATACGATCGCGCTGCACCAACAGGCCCCTGACCTGGCTGTCGTCTTCAAGGGACGCGAGCCTACCGGTGCGGTTGATGACATAACGGCGGGAGACGATATCAGTACCGGCGGTGAACACGGCGTGTTCTGTTGCCAACAGATTTTTGTCGCGGTAATGAGACGCCACTGATTGTGTCGCAAACTCAAAGGCCTCATCAGCGCTAATGATTTCATTGCGGTCACTGTCAGCGGCCTGGTCATTCAGTGCCTGCGACCAGTAACGGTGAAACTGTGTGGCGTTTTGTTCCTGCGCACTTTTGGTGGCGGTGACAACAATGCGATGAGGCGCCGCAAGCGCTTTTTGCAAACCGCCACTGGCACTGGTGGCCACCACGACTAACTGTCGCGTTGCCGGCAGCTCGTTAAGCCACTGCACCAAATGCGCGTCGGTGATGTCAGCACCACGCACATTAAACCGATAGCCCCGTTGCGTCGCATTGCCATGGCCAATCAGCATCAATGAAAACTGATCAGTGGGTGTCAGTGTCATTGCCAGTTGTGTCATGTGGTGTGCAACCGCGTCAGTTGTGGCATCTGCAGCAGCAAACACAGTGACCGCTGTGGAGTCGTTCAGTGAAGCCTCAATGGCAGCAACGCTGTCACCAAACGCCTGCGTGTAGTCCTCATTGCCGCCCAACCCTTCCACCACCACGACATAGTCTGCCGCAGCCGCAACTGACCACGTTACCGGTAACAACAAAACCACCAAGACGGGCAGTATCAGAGCACGGGCCAAAGTTCGGGCCAAAGTTCGGGCCAGAGCGATGGCCAGAGCAATAGCGATAGTTGTTGATCGTGTGCGACAGACGCGCTTCATAGACGATTCCAGCCTCGACGCAGTAACCACTCTCCAATTTTCAGGAGCACCAAGACGAGAAAAAACAGTGGCAATTGCCATAACGGGTAGACGCTTTGTCGTGTTTGCGTCGCGCTGTGACCGGCCACCAGGGCCGGTATTTGCCCGACCTCTCCCGGGGTCAGATACTGACCACCGGTAACACGCGCAACCTCTGACAAAAAAGCCTTGTTTTGCACCAACGCATAATCTTCGGCCGTATCTGCTTCTCGCAGAACAGTCAGTTGCGTAGTGTGTTTGTTATCAGTTGATTCAGTATCGTCAGCCATAACTTCCAGTGTGTATAAGCCTGAACGTGGCATCGACACATTGGTGAGATAACGACCCGGCACAGCAGGGTCAGCTTGCGCAGTGACAGCCTGAGTCACGTTGTTTGGCCCGGTGACTTTGATACGAACAGGGTTTGCGCTTGGAGCGAAACTACCTGAGCGAGCGTCGATAGACAGCGCCAATGTGTCGTTGTCTCGCACCACACGTGTCGCACCGGATACGACAATCCCTGGCAATACACCATCGGCCAACTCACCCAACAAGCCGCTCCAGAACAACTCGTGTCGCTGATCGGTTGCCGGTAACGACATTTGCCATCGCCAAGTGCCACTGGTGGCCAACACGAACGTTCTGCCACGTCCATACCGCTGCCAGGTCAGCACCGGTATATACCTGTCATCGGACGTTGCCGCAACCCACACGGTTGCTCCTGGTTTGAGCGTACCGGTTGACTGGATATCTGCGACCTTAGGTAACGTCGCCCAATTGCCGGATTGGTTGCCCGATTGGTTGCCAGATCCATTACCAGACGGATTCGAGCCGGACTGCGGGTCACTGTTGTCACTTAACGAAAGCCAGTCGACGGCTGCGCCTGCCTGCGTGACGCTCAACGCTGTTCTTTCGCGCCGATAGGTGGTGTCACGAGTTGCCGCTGTCATCGGTAATGCCTGGCCGACTGCCGTGCGGCTCCACCCGCCATCATCAATACCCTTGGCACCAGCGAGCAGTAACAACGAGCCGCCACGAATTCTGACAAAGTCCTGAATTAACTGGTGTTGCTCCACACTGAGCAACGCCGAATCAAGGCTGCCGATAATAATCGCGTCGTACTCGAAAAGCGTTTCAGCGTCGGTTGGAAAACCTGCCTCGAGCTCTTGTCGTCCGGATACACCCTGGCGATAAAATTTATTGGGTGATGTGTACAACAGGCTAACCACATCGACGGGACTCGATGCCGTCACCGCACGGCGCAAAAATTTATACTCCCACCTGGGTTCGCCTTCGATATACAAAACGCGCGGTTTTTTATCACTGACCCACAACGGTTGGCGGTATTGATTGTTGACGACACTGACCTCGTTTTCCTGCGTTTCAACCGAAAACTCAAGCTGCGAGGCACCCGGCTCTCCGGTCCTGATGCGCACATTATGTCGGATGTCGGTTTTGCCTTCGGGCAGGTCCACCCGACCCGAGTACAGCAACTGATCGTCGCGTGTCACACGCAACACGGTCGAGCCGGGCACTGAGTAGCGCAGCTGCAACTGCGCTGTGACCAATGTGTCTGCCGGTGCTGATGCCGGCATATCGACATCGGCTATCATCAAATCGTGATGCTCAAGCGCACCCAGCCCAACGGTGTACACCGGCACGGAGCTAGCCCTCAAGGACTGCCAGAAGGTTGTCTCCTGCGTGTCTGTATCTGCACCATCGGAAAGCACAATCACTCCGGCAAGCAGCGACTGCGATGCCTCAGCCGCCGTATCGAGCAATGCCTGTTTAACGCGTGTTGCCTCCCCCGCCACTCTGTCAGTCGAGGCCAGGCCGCGCAGTTCATCATCGCCAATCGTTTGCACGGTACGGTCGAAGGTTTTGACCGACACCGTAAAGTCCTGCCCAAGTTGCTCAAGCAATGATGTGTCGAAACCTGCAGTATTGTTCAGTGCTTGTAACGCGGCCTGTAACCGAGTGGGTTGCGATGAGGTGGCGTCGGCAGGCAATAACATGCTCCGGGAGCCATCAATGAGGACGGCGATGGTGTTGTCGCCTTTCACAAGCGAATCGATATGGACAGCTGGCTGCCACAGCATCAACAACAACACCGTCATAAACAGCCATTGAAGCAGCGCAATCACACCGCGTCTCGCACCTGACAGGCCGCCGTTCGCGGCAGGCGCTGTATTGCTGATCGGGGTGTGCTGCCCGGAGGCACGCGCGCCACCCTGACTGCCAGTGCTGGTCCGCCCACCAGTGCTGGTCCGCCCACCAGTGCTGATTTGCCCACCGGTGCCTTTGCTGATGACGGACCAGCCGATGATCACCGCCGCCAGCGCACTTGCCATGAGCAGGTGCCACCACGACCAGCCTGCGGCCGAAAACCACTGGCTGACATCAGCAATCTGCCCGAAGCTCAACGCTTTGGCGCCGCCTGCTGGACTAAACAACAAATCAATCAACTGGCTAAGGTCTCTGGTCCTTCTGCAGTGGGGATAACACGTGACTCAGCGCCCTCGCATTGCCGAAGCGACAGGTGTGCTTGCGAGGTAACACTGCCCGGCATCGCGACGCAATCTGCGAACGCCCGGGACAGGTCTGCTGACTGCACGCAGGCCCGGGCACGCACGCGACTGCGGAACGTTAACACAAGACATAATTTCACGAGCTTGGGTGTTCTGATCATCACGTGGGTTATCTAAGGACCGGCCGGGTTTAGCTCAGTTCCGAACATAAAATGCCCGAAGTCGACATCGGTATGCAATTGTTACGAATGTTAAATTTTGTGTCGCTACAAACTGACGCAGTTGTTATATACTCCAGCGCCAGTTTAGGCTTGTTGAACGCGGTGATCCAGTGAATAAGTAGTCACAATCGCCGTTCCAACTGACCACCTGCCTGTTGCCAGGCTACCGCCTCTGCCGTCAATGGTGCGCCGGAACCGCAGTGGAGAACGTGTGCGCCGAAGCAACTGCACGCTCCAGACGAGCATGCCAAACGAAAGTGTCGAGAACGCGGCACCAGAACCTATGCCGACCACACTGTTGGCAATGGCATCAACACAGGTCGCCTCGGGCATGGGTAGCCTCCGGTTATAAGTCGCTCGGGAAACACAGACAAAACCGGGCCAATGTCAGACACCCTAACCGGCTGGAAAACACGTAGTGCGAACTGTTTGGAAGTACCGGGCAGATCTTCATGCTGATTTTGACCCGGCTAACAATTTGACAGTAAAACGAATAATCAAGTGAATAACCGCGCATGTCCAACACCGCAACCTGTACCGGTGTAGGATGGCGAATGGTCAACACCAGCAGATCCGTTTAAGACCTGGAACTGACAGTACGTTTGAATGTTGTGCATTGAGAATGGGACACCCCGGATGTGTATCCGGCAACCTGTGTCCACCGTGTTTCACTCAATGCTTTCTGACGCTCCATGTGCCAATCGAAAACCCGCATCGCGCTATAAAACAAGCGGGCAGAAAAAGGCTGTAATCCAATATTCCACCGAGGACTATGATGTATGAGTGCTAACACCCACAAGCCACTGGCGGTGCGTAAAACACTGCTGGCAGGCACAATCGCTGCCCTGTTGACCGGAGCCAACGTCCAAGCGGGCGGTTTTGCCCTGATTGAACAAGGCGGCTCGGGCATGGGTAATGCCTATGCTGGCGCCAGCGCTGTTGCTGCCGATGCATCAACTGTCTGGTTTAATCCCGCCGGTATGCTTGAGCTGGACAGCCGTGAGTTTGCCGTCGCCGGTCACGTGATCGGTGTTAACAGTGACTTTGCAGACCGGGGCTCCACGCTAAACGCAGCTTTTGGATTAACCGCGGTGCCCGGCGACACCAACGTTGATGCCGGTGGCGCAACCTTCTTACCGAACCTGTACTATGTTGCACCACTGAATGACAACATGAGTTGGGGTGTCGGCATCAGCGTGCCGTTCGGTAACTCAACAGAATACGACCGTGATTGGGTGGGTCGCTACCAGGCGGTCGAGTCCGGTGTATCAGTCATTGATATCAACCCGTCCTTTGCGTACCGGGTGAACGAAAAATTCAGTGTTGGCGCAGGCATCAGTGTGCAGATTATGAATGCAACACTCGGCAACTCGGTGGACTCCGGCGCGACCTGCCTCGGGCTTGTGAGTCGCGGCAGCGTCGATCTCGCGCAATGTGCCGGTGCACAGTTAACGGCGGCTGGCGTAAGAGCCAACGACGGTTACGCTGAAATTAACGGCGATTCCGTTGACGCCACCTTCAATCTCGGACTCCTGTACAAACCCTCTGCTCAAACCAAGCTCGGGGTTGCCTATCGCCACAAAATCGATCATTCGTTAGACGGTGATGCCGATTTTGAAACCAATCCAGGCCTGGCAGCCGTGCTGGCAGCCAATAGCATCCCGCTGTTCGTCAATGGCGGTGCCACCGCCGAGGCAAACCTGCCCGGTCAGGTCATGATGTCTCTGGCACACCAACTCAATGACAAGGTCGAGTTACTCGGTGATGTCAGCTGGACCGGTTGGAGTTCCTTTGAAGAGCTGCGTATCGTCTTTGATAACCCGGCTCAACCTGACACCTTTAATACGCAAGGCTATGAGGACGTGGTTCGACTGTCTGCTGGTCTTAATTACGCGCACAGCAACAAACTGACCTTACGAGCGGGCTGGGCCTTTGATGAAGACCCGGTGCCGTCACCGCAATTACGAACCGCTCGTATACCCGGTAATGACCGGACCTGGATCGCGTTTGGTGCAGGTTACAAATTTCGCCCGAATATGTCGGTTGATGTTGGCTTTGCTCACCTGTTCGTCGATGACACCCCTATTGCCAACGCCAGTGAAAGCGCTGGTGGCACGACCATTCGTGGTGTTTACGACACAGACGCCAACATCATCAGCGCCCAGTTCAACTGGCTTATCAAATAGGAGCTGCAACCATGAATAAATTATTTCCCGGCATTGTAGCCCCGCTGGCGCTGGCGTTAGGCGCTTGTACTGACAGCGCTGATTTCGATTTTGAAGCCGACCTGAATGCAGCACGTGAGCAGGCAGTGGCCGGACAGGCGTCCGAGGCGGCATTCGATCCATCCACCGGGGCTATCCCATTCCCGAATAACCTGTTGTTTGGTGGCAGCCTTGACGGCACATTGAATATCCCGCTTGACGAGGGTGTCGATGCGAGCGATATCTCCAACCCGACGGTTGCATTAAACGCGCTTGACGGTTTCTCAACCACCGAGGCCATCACCACCTCCTTTAGTGACCCTATTGATCCTGAGTCTGCGGTCTTGGGTGACAGTGTGCGTGTTTTTGCGTTATCCACCGATGCAACCGGCACACCCACTGGCGTTGCCGGTGAGCTGACCAGTGACGATGTAGTCGTGTCTGTGCCCGGCGGCACCACACTGGCTATTTCTCCGATCAGACCGTTGGCAGAAAACACCACCTACATGATGCTCGTCACCAGTGCCGTGACTAACCTCAATGGCGTGCCATCCAGCCCCAGCAGTTTTTTCCGGCTAGTCACAGGTCGCACTGAACTCGTGGGTGAAGCGGCAGCGCTTGAGCCTGTTCGTTTGGCGACAAGACCACTGATCGAGCTGGGTATCGCCCAGGGCATTCCGGCCGCGTCGGTGATCCAGGCCTGGTCAATGAAAACCCAGTCCATCCGGCCGGTGCTGCAAGCGGTGAAAGATCAGACCGTTGGCTCCACTGTCAATATGGCACCCACAGGCTTAACCACCAATGACGTCAATGCCGCGCTGCCGGGTATTGCTGATGTCCTGATCGGAACGATTGACCTGCCGTACTACCTGACCGCACCGGCAAATCCGAATGATCCTGCCGGAATCAGCAGCAACTGGACGGGTCCGGCTGGTTCTAACCTGACAGCGTTTAACACCCTGCCCGAACTCAGAAGCACTCAAACGGTACCGGTGTTAATGACAGTGCCTAACGCCGCATCCGGCCAGACCATGCCTGATTCGGGTTGGCCCATCACCATCTTTGTTCACGGTATCACCAGTAACCGCACCGTGATGTTGGCCATCGCTGATGCCATGGCGCAGGCCGGTCATGCAGTGATCGCTATCGATCAACCCATGCACGGTATCGCTGCCGATAATCCGCTGTCTGCAACGGCATCACCGTTCCCAACGGATGTCGAAAGAACCTTTGGTATCGATCTGGCAAACAACGACACCGGTGCGCCCGGCCCCGACGGCATTGCCGACAGCAGTGGTACGCACTTCTACTCGCCACAGTTTCTGCTGAACGCCCGTGATAACTTGCGCCAGTCTGCCGCCGATTTGTTTGTTCTTAGCGCCAGCCTCGACGCGGTACCCGGCGTACTGCTCGATACCAGTCGCAAAACTGTCGTGGGACACTCGCTGGGCGGCACGGTATCGACCACGTTCCTCGCATTCGACGATTCAGTCAACGCTGCCACGCTGGCTATGCCCGCAGCAGGACTTGCCCGTATGCTGGTGGCATCACCTGCATTTGGCCCAACACTGCTGGCAGGACTCTCGGCCGCAGGTCTCGAACAGGGCACGGCCGACTTCGAGCAGTTCCTGACGGCGGTACAAACGGTGATTGATTCTGGAGACGCAATCAACTTCGGTGCCGCGGCGGCAGCCAATGCCGCTATTCACATGACCGAAATCGTCGGTGATGGCGGCGATTCTCTGCCGGATCAAACCGTGCCCAACAATGTACCCGGTGCACCCTTGGCCGGTACTGATCCACTGGCACGCACCATGGGTTTTGATCCGCTAAATCCCACCTCGGCATCGGTTGCAGGCGCTGGCCTTGTTCAGTTCACCGCTGGAGACCATGGCACCATTTTGAGCCCGGCAGCGAGTGTTCCGGCGACAGTGGAAATGCAAACACAAACAGCCACATTTGCGGCAACGCTGGGTACGTCACTGGTCATTACCGACACCAGTGTCATCAGGGGCAACTAAGATGCAACTTACCTTCGACAGGCGCGGCTTTGCCGCGTCTTGCCTGCTGACAAAAAAGGCTGCTACCGCATTCATCCTGGCGTTGACTGTACTCAGCATCAGCACCGTTAGCGCAAAAGATGTCTCCGGCACCAAAGTACCGGAGACGTTGAGTGCAGAAGACTCAACGTTGGTGCTAAATGGCGCAGGCATGAGGACCCGTGCCGTGTTTAAGTTGTATGTCGCGGCCTTATATCTCGCTGAAACCAGTACTGATGCTGCGGCTATCACCAGTGCCGATGAACCGATGGCATTATGGCTCAGAGTACGGTCAGGTCTTCTCACACGAGAAAAAATGATCGACGCGCTGAAAAGTGGCTTCAAACAATCAACCGGCGGAGACACCAGTGCGGTGCAAGCTGAGATTGATCAGATGATTGCACTGCTTGATGAGAAGATCAGTAAAAAAGACGAGTTTTTATTGAGCTACGCCCCGGGTACCGGCACCACGGTTAGCAAAAACGGCACTGCCGTTGGTGTGATTGCCGGGCTACCATTTAAACAGGCATTGTTTGGTATTTGGCTGTCTGAAAAGCCAGTGCAGGGAAAACTGAAAACGGCACTGTTAAACAACCGCTAAATGATCGTGGGCTGATCGGGTTCTCTACCCGATCGGCTCTGTGATTGATCGAGGCAATCGCTTTAATTGCCAATCTGGCGACCACTATGGCGACCAATCTGGTGACCAATTTGGCAGCCTGTCTAACGATCAGTCAAATATGAACAGTGGAAGACCAGCAGACGGGCTCGTCTACGCGCTGAAGTCTTTCAACCCCACCCAAAATCCCCCTAAAAACAACTCCCGGCGTGTCACAACCAGCGTGCGTCACCCGGTATTCCTCACCCCAAGGTGCAGATTCACGGTGCAGATTCACGGTGCCAGATTCAAGTTGCCAGATTCACGTTGCCAAAATCAAGGTGCTTGATTCCATGTGCCTGACCCAATGTGGTTAGACAAGAGACCTGAGGCCATACCTCAGAAAAATGGCGTTGGAACCACAGACCCCGATGTCGGTTTTGGAACTACAGGGTTGGCGGGTAGCAACTCGCAGGCGACAAAGCTACCCGAAAAATTCTCTTCAGCTATTGAGTATGCGGTGGTGGCTGACAACAGCCACCACCTTAACCGGCAACGTTAGCTGTGTGCCGGTCCGCTTTGACGGAAATCATTCGGAAAATCATCTACCGCAATGACTCTTGCCGTAGCCTCATCAGCCTGTTTGACCAGATCAACCTCAGTCTGGGTCAGTACACCGGTATCGAGCAGATGCTGGTACCACTCGGCATCGGTCATACGATAGTCTCTTGGTGTCCGGCTTTTCTTCAGTTTGCGGGCAGCATCTTTTGCTGCAAGCGTCAGGTTAAATGCGTTCTCGATTGCGCCGGTGACATCATCCGGACGATCATTGATGTAAGTACCTGAGGTCAGGCGATCTCGCGAATCCGATGCGCTCATCAATACCGCTGCACACTCTCGCGTTAGTTTGTCGTTGGGGGTGCGATAGCGACGACCCAGCGGAAAAACAACGCCACGTAACAACAGGCCAACGTATTTGTTGGGGAAGTTACGCAAAATTTGGTCGAGCGCTACCTGCACATTAAACAGACAATGCCGCACCGACCATTCCATTAAGGCACGGTCTTCTTTGGGGCGGCCCGTATCCTCATAGCGCTTGAGTACAGCCGAGGCCATATACATGTAGATCAGGCCATCGGCAAAGCGACCCGACAGCATTTCTTTTCGCTTGAGTCCACCACCGAGAAACAGCATCGCAAAATCAGACAAAAAGGAATACGCAGCACTCATGCGTGACAGTCGCCGATAGTACTTGGCTTGATGACCCGATACCGGTGCTTTCAGCAATCGCCCACCTGTGAGCCCGTGAAACAAGGCGCGGGCACCGTTTTGAATACCGTAGCCAATATGGCCTCTTAACGCTTCATCAAAACTGTCGAGTGCTGCGTCACTGTCTTCCATGGAGGCCGAATTGATTTCGCTGACCAGCCACGGATGACAACGCATCGCGCCCTGACCAAAAATAATCATGCTGCGGGTCAGAATGTTTGCACCTTCAACCGTGATACCCACCGGTATGCCCTGATACGATCGGGCCAGAAAGTTAGAAGGTCCCATGCAAATACCCTTACCACCAATGACATCCATACCATCGTTGATCACTGACCGCATGTGCTCGGTATTAAAGTACTTGAGAATAGCGGAGACCACAGACGGCTTTTCACCTTGATCGAGTGCACCACACGTGAGGCGTCTGCCTGCATCCATGGTGTAGGTGTAACCGGCTATGCGGCCCAGCGCCTCTTCGACGCCTTCGAATTTACCGATCGGCAGATTAAACTGTTTGCGGACACGCGCGTAACCACCGACAAATCGCGATACGGCCTTGCCGGATGCGATACCGGAGGACGGTAACGAAATGCCGCGACCCACCGACAGTGATTCCATCAGCATGCGCCAGCCCTGACCGAGCATGGGCTGCCCGCCGATAATCCATTCCATGGGGATGAACACATCGTTGCCGCTGTTGGGTCCGTTCATAAATGCGCTGTTGAGCGGAAAGTGACGACGGCCAATCTCAACACCCGGGGTTGACGTTGGGATCATCGCGCATGTGATGCCGAGGTCTTCGGTGTCACCCAATAACCCGTCAGGGTCATAGGCTCTGAACGCCAGACCGAGTAACGTGGCTACCGGACTCAGCGTAATGTATCGCTTGTTCCATGTGCAGCGAAGACCCAATACTTCCTCGCCATTGTATTCGCCTTTACAGACCACGCCGTAATCGACCATGGCGCCTGCATCAGATCCGGATGTTGGGCCGGTCAGGGCAAAACAAGGGATTTCCTGGCCGAGCGCCAAACGAGGCAGGTAGTAGTTTTTTTGTTCGTCGGTGCCGTAGTGCAACAGGAGTTCTGCCGGGCCAAGCGAGTTCGGTACCATGACGCTGACACTACCGGTGACACTGCGTGTCGCGAGCTTCATCACCACTTCAGAGTGTGCCATTGCCGAGAACCCAAGCCCGCCATATTCTTTCGGGATGACCATGCCGAGGAATTTATTGTCTTTGATGTACTGCCAGACGTCTTGAGGAAGATCGTTGAGCTCGTAGGTAATCTGCCAGTCATCCATCATGGCGCACAGCTCGTTGGTCGGACCATCGACAAACGCCTGCTCTTCTTCGGTCAGCGTAGCTTCGGGATAGTTGAGCAGTTTCTGCCAGTCGGGGTCGCCCTGGAAGAGATCGGCTTCCCACCACACCGTACCGGCATCGATCGCGACACGTTCGGTATCTGACATGGGTGGCAACACGGCTCTGACATATTTTAGCAGCGGAGTGCTGACCAGAGACAGTCGTAGACTACGAACGTTAAACAGTACGCCAAGCGCTACTGCAATGATTGTCAGGAGCAGTCCAAAGAATCCGGACAGTAAACCCAACACCCAGGCGACCAGCAGAATGATGCCACCGACGATAGTGGCGTGTTGCAGTGATGGTCTGAATCGGGCGACTGCGTACAGAGACCCTAAAATCACTGCCAGCCAAAAAATGAGTCCCATGTAATACGCTCCAAAGTCACGCCCTTCAACGGCGTGTATAAATGATATAGTGTCAGGCTTATACGACCTAGCCTGGAGTTCGTTCCAAATGACTGATCTCGTTACAGCCTACTCGACCATTATCAGCGGTATTGGCGAAGATCTGTCCCGTGATGGATTGCAAGACACGCCCGCAAGAGCTGCGAAGGCGATGCAATTTCTGACCCACGGTTATGACCAAACACTCGACGAAGTTGTGAACGGTGCCATATTCGAGTCCGACAGCGACGAGATGGTAATAGTTCGTAATATTGAGCTTTATTCGCTGTGCGAGCATCACATGCTGCCGTTCATCGGACGCTGCCATGTCGGCTACCTGCCTCGCGCCAAAGTCCTCGGATTATCTAAGGTAGCACGAATCGTCGATATGTACGCAAGGCGGCTCCAGATTCAGGAAAATCTGACCAAACAGATTGCGACCGCAATACACGAGGTTACCGGTGGCTTGGGGGTTGGCGTCATCGTCGAAGCGCAACACATGTGCATGATGATGCGCGGTGTAGAAAAACAGAATTCATCAATGACGACATCGTCGATGTTAGGCCGTTTTCGCAGCGACACCAACACACGCAACGAATTTTTACAGTTAGCCAAAAGCGCCTGACCCGCCCCTGCATCGTTGTCATCTGTTGTGGCTGTCGGTTAGGCGGTTACTGGTTTTGGGCGACGCTTTGCTGCGGCAACCACCACGCGACTAACTGTCCTGCTGCAACCGCCAAAGTTGCGCATACAAACCTCCAGCCTTGAGCAGCGACTCATGTGTCCCCTGCTCTTCAATCACACCGTGGTCCAATACAAGAATATTGTCGGCATCGACAACCGTTGAGAGCCTGTGTGCAATCACCAGTGAAGTCGCACCACGCGAGGCCCGTTGAAGTCCCTCCAGAATGGCCTGCTCGGTTTGGCTGTCGAGACTTGATGTTGCCTCGTCAAACACGATGACAGGTGGCCGCTTCAGCATGACTCTCGCAATGGCCATACGCTGTTTTTCCCCACCGGACAATTTGAGTCCGCGTTCACCGACAACGGAGGCATATCCATCAGGCAACGATTCAATAAAGGTGTCGAGATTGGCTGATGCTGCCGCGGCCTTAATGTCCTCCATGGAAGCACCGGCTTTGGCATAACCCAAATTAAACTCTATTGATTCGTTAAACATCACGGTATCTTGCGGCACGATACCCAACGCACGGCGCAGGCTATCTTGTGTAACTTGGCTGATGTCTTGCCCGTCAATCAAAATACTCCCCTCATCCACCTCATAAAAACGAAACAAAAGCCTCGACAGCGTAGACTTACCGGCGCCCGACGGGCCGACCACTGCGACTTTCTGACCAGGCTCAATGGAAAAACTGATGCCCCGCAAAATGTTTCGTTCAGGCAGATACGAAAAATGAACATCCTTGAATTCAATACGACCGGCAGTTACATCGAGTTCGGGTGCATTGGGTTTGTCTTCAATGTCTGAGGGTCGTTCCAATAGCTGCACAACCAGATCCATATCTGCCAGTGAATACTGCAACGTACGATACACATAGCCCAACATATTCAAGGGCACAAACAGCTGCAGCATCATTGCGTTTATTAAAACGATGTCGCCCAGGGTGATCGTACCGTTTGCAACATCACGTGCAGCCAGCGCCATCAGTAACGTCACGCCTATAGCGACAATAGACGCCTGTGCAAAATTCAGCACAGACATCGTCATTTGGCTTTTGACACCGGCGTTGGTCCAGTCACCCAAGTGTTTTTGGTAAGCCGTCGTCTCCAGTGTCTCGTTATTAAAGTATTTGACCGTTTCGTAGTTAAGCAAACTGTCGATAGCACGCCCGTTGGCCAAGGAGTCGAGCCGATTCATCTCGTGACGATATTGCATGCGCCACCCCGACAAAAACACCGTGAACGTGATGTAGATAAGCACAGTCACCAGCACCACAATTGAGTAGTGCCAGTGATAGTTACCGAGCAGGATGAAGGCGACCAATGAGAATTCAGCCGCCGTCGGCACGATATTAAACACCAGCGAGTTCACGATGGAACTTAAGCTTGATGTGCCGCGCTCGAGGTCGCGGCTGATTCCACCGGTGCGTCGTTCGAGGTGATAGTTGAGCGACAGATTATGCAGGTGAGACAACACCCGCACCGACAGCGAGTGCATTGCACCCAGTCGCACACGGGCAAACAGCGCATCACGAATTTCGGTGAACAGCGACCCGGCAAGCCGTAACGCACCGTAAGCTGCCACCAAGCCCAACGGTACAATCAATAACGCGTCGCCGCTGTCGACATCCAGTGCGTTGACGATTTCCTTGAGCACCAGTGGCACACCGACGGTGGCCAACTTGGCCAGCATCAAAATACCCAGCGCCAGCAGCACACGCCCACGATAGTCCCAAATGTAGGACGACAGTTTTAGAAGATTACTGAGATCACGACGGTTGCTGTGTGGTGCATCGGTTCTGGGACCTGCGTGCATACGTCGTGCTTAACCCGTGTTGGTCTGTGGAGACAAAAATGCCAGTGCGTCTTCTACGAGTGTGATGGCCGAGTTGGTATCCCGATGTCCACTCGACAGATGGCGTCGCCATGCCCGGGCACCGGGCACCTGTTGAAACAGCGCTATCAGATGGCGACTCATGCCGGAAAGATTAATGCCCTCTTCCCGTTGGCGCTGCATGTATTCCCCGTACTGACGTGCAATGGAAAAAAGATCAGGTTCTACCCACGGACTGCCGTCGAGGTAGCTGTCGACCCGCGACATAAACACCGGGTTGTAATATGCCTCGCGACCGATCATCACACCGTCTGTCTGTGCCAAATGGGTATCGATGTCTGACCATGAGTCAATGCCACCGTTAATCACGATAGTCAGGTCGGGTCGTGCTGCTTTCAGTTGGTAGACCGTGTCGTACCGTAACGGCGGTATGGTGCGATTCTCTTTTGGGCTGAGACCATCGAGCCATGCCTTTCGTGCGTGCACGGCAAAATGCTGACACCCATAGTCAGATACCGTGTTCACAAATGCATTCAGTGTCTCAATGCTCTCGTCACGATCAATACCGATACGGCATTTGACCGTGACCGGCACTGCTACCGCCTGCTGCATAGACTGCACGCACCGTCCGACCAATTCAGGTTCGGCCATCAATGCTGCGCCAAAACGGCCGCTTTTCACCCGGTCACTCGGACAACCGACGTTGAGGTTGATCTCGTCATAACCAAACTGCTCACCGATACCCGCTGCCTCTGCCAGTAACGCCGGATCGTTGCCACCCAACTGCAACGCCAGCGGATGCTCCACCGGGTCATAACCCAACAGACGCTCCCGATCACCATGGATCACGGCATTTGCAGTCAGCATTTCGGTGTAGAGGCGGGTTTTGCGGCTGATCAGTCGCATCAGAAAACGAAAATGGCGATCGGTCAGTTCCATCATGGGTGCGACGCTGAATTCAGGCACAGTCACAGCCTCCGCACCGAGGCGTGTCCGATCAATGATTGGCAGGTCAGGTTCTGTCATGTCCGGTGCAGGTATCGGAAACTGAGGTGACTTGAGTTTCCGGCAGGGTTAGCTCAGTGTCGCCAATGTTTGCAGAATAGCGGCTCGCGCATGGCCCATGCCAGTCGCGACCATTGCCGCGATCTCGTCCATGTCCAGAGGCTTTTCGGTCAGTCCGGCCGCAGGGTTCACGACCACACCGCAACAGGCGTACTCCAGCTCAAGCTCACGCGCGAGCGCAGCCTCGGGCATGCCGGTCATACCAACGACCGTGCATTCGTCCCGCGCCATGCGTTTGATCTCGGCGGCAGTCTCAAGCCTTGGCCCCTGTGTGGCGCCGTACACGCCTGAGCCGATCACGCCGACACCAGCCGCCTGTGCACCTGAGATTAATGCCTGACGCAAGTTTTCGGAGTACGGGTAACTGAAATCGATGTGTACAACGCGCTCGGGAGCCTCGTCAAAATAGGTGCTTTGGCGACCTACCGTATAGTCAATAATCTGGTCAGGAATCACGAGCATACCCGGCGTGCACTCCGCCGCTATGCCCCCGACTGCCGCTACGGCAATCACCCGACGGATGCCGACTGAATGCAACGCCCACAGATTCGCGCAATAATTAACCCGATGCGGCGGTATCGAGTGCCGCTGACCATGTCGTGCAAGGAATGTCACCGCGCGTCCATCGAGTTCGCCCATCACCAGGGGACCCGACGGATTGCCGTAAGGGGTTTTTACCATTTCACGTCGCAGAATCTTAAGACCCTCGACATTAGTCAACCCGGTACCGCCAATAATTGCAATTTCTGACATGACTTTAAATCTCTTCAAGTAATACAACCGCAAACGCGGCGATGCCCTCGCCACGACCGCAAAACCCGAGGTGTTCGCTGGTAGTGGCCTTGACGTTAACTCGTGTTATATCCAGCTGCAGATCAGCTGCGATGTAACCGCACATGGTATCAATGTAGGGTGACAGTTTGGGCCTTTGTGCCACAATCGTCAGATCTGCACTTGAGCAATGAAGCTGACGCTCGTGCAGCAACGCGATGCTGTGTCTGAGCAATTCGCGACTGTCCACCTTATGGTACGCAGGATCCGTATCCGGAAAATGCCGTCCGATATCACCCAATCCTGCAGCACCCAACAGCGCATCGGTCAGTGCGTGCAAGGCAACATCCCCATCTGAGTGCGCACGAAACGACTGTTCAAACGGTACCGCGACTCCGCCCAGCATCAAGTAATCACCTGCCTCAAAGGCATGCACGTCGAAACCGTGTCCAATTCTCATGTACCTATCTCCTCGGACGTGTCCGTCTCGCCGGTCGTGTTTCGCCCGGCCAGCACAAATTGGGCGCGCGCAAGGTCGTCGGGGTGCGTGATCTTAAAGTTGTCAGTGTCACCTGTCACCAGTGTCGGACGGTGACCGCTGCACTCCATGGCCGACGCTTCATCGGTAATGGTCTCGCCACGCAGCTCGGCATCGGACAGCGCCTGATGCAGCGCCACGGTCGGGAAGAGCTGCGGTGTCTGCGCGGCCCAAAGCGTCGCTCGATCCGGCGTTTTTACGGCATGCCCTGCCTCGGCAATCTTGATGGTGTCGGTTACCGGCAGTGCCAGCAATGCACCGCCAGCGGTGGTTGCCGGTGACAGTGTCGATTCGTCTAACCACTGCAACAATCGATCAATCGCCGGCTCAGTAATCAGCGGTCGGGCAGCGTCATGCACCATCACCCAGGGTTCAGGTTTTTTGTCGGCCAACAGATGCGTCAATCCGCACTGCACCGACGCGGCACGGGTCGCACCGCCCGCCACACACTCGATCTGTTTCTCGCCGGGCAATAATAGCTCTGGCAGGTGACGATCAAGGGCATCATGGACAATCACGATACGACTAATACGCGGATGTGCAACAAATGGCCTCAACGCGTGAAGCAAGACCGGCGAGCCTGCGAGCGGCAGATATTGTTTGGGTGTATCACCTCCCATGCGGGAGCCGGTTCCGGCTGCGGCGATCAACACAGCTATGGGCGCGTGAGACTGGCGTGCAGGCATAGAATTGAAAGACGTCTACGTTGTTATCGGGAAACGATCAGATCTGCCAACGTGCGCGAACAGGTTAAAAGTTGACCAGCTCGCCTGCTCGCTCAAGCACCTGATCGCCCAAGTACCTGCTCAGTCAGGCGACCAGTTCAATCAGGCGGCCGGTTCGGACAAGTGGCCAGTTCAGACAAGTCGCCGGTTCAACGGCAACGTAACCATCGGGCTGCCTGCCGGTATCACCGCGGGTTACCCTGGGTACCTCGGGTTACCTTGGGTTACACTCTACCTATGGACTGACAGCGCCTGCTGGCTGTCGGCGGCTATCGCGCACAAACTGGTAAAACGTCTCGTCACTGCTGATCATACCGAGCTCGGTTCTGGCACGCTCTTCGAGTGCTGCAAAACCGTCTTTGAGGTCAGCAACCTCTGCCTCCAATGCCTGATTGCGGTTCTGCATCCGCGCTACCTCGGCATGCTTTTCTTCCGCAATTTCATGCAACCGCCAAAATTCCTGGAGACTGCCGTCGCCGAACCACAGGCGGTACTGCAAACCCACCAGCACAATCAGCATGACACCCAACATCACTTTCATGACACTACCGTTCCACCACCAGACACTGAATCATAACGCATTACGCTCGCCGCTGTTATACGCTCTGGTTAAACGCATCGCGTCCGGCGTACACGGCGCGTCCCCCGAGGTGAGCCTCAATTCGCAACAACTGATTATACTTTGCAATACGATCAGAGCGCGACAGTGATCCGGTTTTAATCTGACCGGCACTGGTTGCAACCGACAGGTCGGCGATTGTTGTATCTTCAGTTTCGCCGGATCGGTGCGAGGTGACTGTGGTGTAGCCTGCCTTGTGCGCCATATCTATTGTCGCCAGCGTCTCGGTCAACGTGCCGATCTGATTCACTTTTATCAACACAGAGTTGGCAATGCTGCGTTCTATACCTTGCGCCAAAATAGCCGGGTTGGTGACAAACAGGTCGTCACCGACTAACTGCACTGAATCGCGTAATCGCTTCGACAGAATTTCCCAGCCATCCCAGTCGCCCTCGTCCAAGCCGTCTTCGATAGAGATGATCGGGTAACGATCGCACCAGTCAGCCAAGTAGTCGGTAAACCCTGCTGCATCAAACTGACGGCCTTCAGACTCAAGATCGTAAACACCGTCGCGGTAGAACTCGGAACTCGCAACGTCCAGCGCCAGAAAGATATCTTCACCGGCACGATAACCGGCTTTATCGATAGCTTCGAGAATGGTTTCGATAGCTTGCTCGTTTGAGGAAAGGTCGGGTGCAAATCCGCCCTCATCACCGACGTTAGTATTGAGTCCACGCGACTGCAGCACATCACGCAGGCAATGAAAAACCTCAGCACCGTAGCGCAGTGCCTCGCGAAAACTCGGCGCGCCAACCGGCATGATCATAAATTCTTGCAGATCGACGCTATTGTCGGCATGTGAACCGCCATTAATGATGTTCATCATCGGCACCGGTAACTTCACCGCTGAATCACCACCCAAATATTCAAACAACAACTTGCCCGATGCGTTCGCTGCTGCATGAGCACTGGCCAGCGATACAGCCAACAAGGCATTGGCGCCAAGCCGGTCTTTGTTGCCGGTTCCGTCCAACGCAATCATGGTGTGATCAATACCGGTCAGATCATCAACGTCAGCACCGATGACCGCATCACGTATTTCGGAGTTAATGTTGTTCACCGCGGTCAGTACGCCTTTACCCGCATATCGGGTCTTGTCACCGTCGCGTAATTCCAGGGCTTCACGTTTACCGGTTGAGGCACCGGAGGGAACCGCAGCCCGACCCATAACACCCGAGGCCAAAAAAACATCAGCCTCAACGGTTGGGTTACCGCGCGAGTCCATAATTTCCCGAGCGACAATATTGGTGATTTTATTACTCATTGACAGAGATTCCCCAGCAGAGTGTTATACAAAAAAGGTTGTCCAAAAGCCCTTGGTGTTTTCAGCATGATCCGGTCGTTGTGCGGATCAACACCAACGCTTTTGTTAAATCAGGCTGGCCTCGGCCAACGGTGTTTGTTTGACCAACTGATCAAGCGCCATCAGTGTTTTCAGTAATGGCTCGAGTTGTCCAAGTGGCCACGCGTTCGGACCATCACTCAGTGCTTTTGACGGATCCGGATGTGTCTCCATAAAAAGACCCGCGACACCGGCTGCAACAGCCGCCCGCGCCAACACAGGTACAAATTCCCGTTGGCCACCGGACGACGTGCCTTGTCCGCCTGGCAGTTGCACAGAGTGCGTGGCGTCGAATACAACCGGACAATCGGTGTTACGCATGATTGCCAACGACCGCATATCAGAGACCAGATTGTTATAACCAAACGAGACACCCCGTTCGCACACCATAATGTTGTCATTGCCGGTGCTACGGGCTTTCTCAACGACGTTTACCATATCACCGGGTGCGAGGAACTGGCCTTTTTTAATGTTGGTTGGTTTACCGGAGGCCGCAACCCGCTGAATAAAATTGGTCTGTCGACACAAAAATGCCGGCGTTTGTAATACGTCTACGCAATCAGCAACTTCATCAATAGGTGTGTCTTCATGCACGTCGGTCAATACCGGCACTTTAAATTCCTGTTTAACCGCTGCCAGAATCTCCAGCCCGGCGGCCATGCCCGGTCCGCGGTAGCTCTCGCCCGACGAACGGTTTGCCTTGTCAAACGACGACTTGTAAATAAACGGAATACCCAGATCAGAGGTCATGCGGGTCAATGCTTCAGCCGTGCTGAATGCCATCTCGCGTGATTCAATCACGCACGGTCCTGCAATTAAAAATAAGGGCTGATCGATACCGACATCGATATTATTCAGTTTCATTCAGCTTCTCCTGATGCGTCAGAGCGGCAGCGATAAATCCGGTGAACAACGGATGTCCGTCACGCGGGTTCGATGTATATTCAGGGTGGAACTGACAACCCACGAACCACGGATGCTCCTGGAGCTCGATCATTTCAACCAGTGGTTCGTCGTCAGTGGACTCGGCAGAGATCACCAGACCCGAACCGGTTAATGCGCCGCGGTAATTGTTGTTAACCTCGAATCGATGCCGGTGGCGCTCGATGATTTCTGTGCTGCCATAGGTGTTGGCGACCAGTGATCCTTCCTGCAGTTTGCATACCTGTCCACCAAGGCGCATGGTGCCACCGAGATCGGAATCATCATCCCGAATTTCAGTGCGTCCGTTTTTGCCTTCCCACTCGGTGATCAATGCAATAACCGGATCAGCTGTCTGGCGATCAAACTCACTGCTGTTTGCACCGGTGATACCGGCACAGTGACGGGCCCAATCGATAATGGCAACCTGCATACCGAGGCAAATACCGAGATAAGGCACATTGTTTTCACGTGCGTAACGTGCAGCGATAATCTTGCCCTCAACCCCGCGATGGCCAAAGCCCCCGGGCACCAGCACGGCATCAACGTGCTCAAGTCCGGCAGTATCTCCTTGCTCGAGCGTCTCGGCATCAATGTATTTGATATCGACCCGACAGTGGTTTTTTACACCGGCGTGGGTAAGCGCTTCATTGAGCGACTTATAAGACTCGGTCAGTTCAGTATATTTACCCACCATACCAATCGTGACTTTGTGAGACGGGTTACGAATACCATCGACCACTGCATTCCACTCCGAGAGGTCTGCATCTGGCAGCTCAAGGCCAAAATGTGCGGTCACCAAAGCGTCGAGTTTTTGTGCATGCAGCATTCTTGGAATATCATAAATACAGTCAACGTCGGTCGCTGCAATAACCGCAGCCTCCTGCACATTGGTGAACAGGGCTATCTTGCGTCGCTCGTTTTCAGGGAGTGGCCGATCAACACGACACAACAAAATATCGGGCTGTATACCGATAGATCGAAGTTCTTTCACCGAGTGCTGTGTCGGTTTGGTTTTAATTTCGCCGGCGGTCGGAATATACGGCACCAGGGTCAGATGAATAAACTGGGTTCGCGCACGCCCAAGCTCTACACCCAATTGACGTATTGCTTCAAGGAACGGTAACGACTCAATGTCACCGACGGTACCACCTATCTCAACCAACGCTACATCGGCATCACCCGCTCCTTCGATGACACGTTTTTTTATTTCATCGGTGATGTGTGGAATCACCTGCACGGTAGCGCCAAGGTAGTCGCCGCGGCGTTCACGCGATATCACGGTTTCGTAGACACGACCGGTGGTGAAGTTATTGCTCTGGCTGGTTTTAATTCGAACGAATCGCTCGTAGTGACCGAGATCAAGGTCAGTCTCTGCACCGTCATCGGTCACAAACACTTCACCGTGTTGGAACGGACTCATTGTGCCGGGATCAACGTTGATGTAGGGGTCGAGCTTGAGCATGGCGATGGACAGACCCCGCGCCTCAAGCAGGGCCCCCAGCGACGCGGCCGAAATCCCTTTACCCAATGACGATACAACGCCACCGGTTACAAAAATAAAACGGGTCATGTTAGTTTACGTCCAACGCTTGTGCCGCCTGCCGGTGACAGGTGTAATAATAATGAAAACAACCTGAGCACGTTTGCTAATGCCGGTTCTTGCAGTACCGCTCTGCAGTGGTCTAAAGCCCGCGCATACCAGTCTGATCGGCGAGTCACGCATCAGGGCGGTATGGGCTGGCAACAGACGCCACGCAAAATCCGGTAAACGCTAAAACACGTTTAGTCAGAACAACAAAATGTGAGTATCAGGTGACTGGAAGCAGACGGATAGCCTGCCTCTGGATGGGAGATCAGTATACCCGAGTCGGGATACCGGCACAATTGCGAAAAGGTGTTAAGGTCGCCCCCACAGTTGTTGCGGTTGTTGCGGTTGTTGCGGTTGCTGGCTGCCGGGCCTGCAATGATCAAGCACAGCAGGCCGGTAGCTTGTCGTCGGTTATCCGTCGGTGTCAGCGACCTGAAGTCCCCATATCGCTATCACCCGATCACGTTGATACATCAGCGGGTAACGCTGTCGCCGCCACGGGGGAACGCCCGCTTCCTGAAAGAGTTTTTTAATCGCCTTGTGTCCCCGCCCCCGAAGCTGAATCACTTCGCTACCTCGTCGCGTGGTGATATCTACCGGTGTGCTTTGATCGAACACCAGGCCCATTGACTGACACGCAGCCAAGTCCAACGTGATCCCGATAGCACGAAGGTGCAGTGGCGCAAACGGTGGCTCCCACACCGTGTCGATATCGTCAGGCACCTGATCTTCCAAGCGGCACAAATGCAACACTTGCTGATAGCGCCTGAAGCCATAGCCATCGATATGCACAACGCCCCTGCCACTGATTGCATCACTGTTTTGCAGTAACGTGTTGGCCACTTGTTTCAGGTGCTCCAGACCCGGCAGCGCCAAACCGTTTTCACGGACCCACAACCGTAACGTATTAAACACACGTTCCTCACCCAGCGATGCAAGCCGTGTTGCGTTTAATACAGCAATGCTGCCATGTAACAACTGATCTTGCTCAGCCGGATCATAGCGCGAAAAGTCCAGATCATCCTGTGCCATGGACTTCAATAGGCTGGATGCAGCACCACAACGGGACGCCGCACGCGAGATGGTTTGATTCAGC
This sequence comes from uncultured Granulosicoccaceae bacterium, assembly GCA_937923745.1. Lineage (GTDB taxonomy): Bacteria > Pseudomonadota > Gammaproteobacteria > Granulosicoccales > Granulosicoccaceae > CALDUO01. The sequence goes on along the minus strand of CALDUO010000173.1, from coordinate 22,774 downwards.
GAGGGCCAACGGTCTTTGAGTAGCGGGATCACTGAGTTGCGAAGATAGTTACGATCCAGCATCGTGTCATCGTTGCTGGGGTCCTCAATCCAGTGCAGCGCCGCCTGCGCTGCGTAATGTTCAATCTGCGAGCGATAACAACCCAACAGCGGACGACACAGGTGTCCCATCGCAAAGGTGCGCTGTTGCGGAATGCTGGCCAGACCGTCCGGACCACTGCCACGCAGCGCCTGCAACAAAAAGGTTTCGACCTGATCATCCGCATGCTGTGCCAACAGCAGGTAGTCGCCCTCTCGCATGACAGTCGCAAATGCCCCGTAACGGGCCATGCGAGCACTGGCCTCCGGCCCCTGCGCCTGATAAAGCGACACGTCCACATCAATACAGGTCAACGCGACTTCCAGCGCACGGCACTGGTTTTTGCAGTGATTCACCCAATCACCACTTTGCGACTGCATCCCGTGGTTAATATGGACAGCGAGGAGATCAAGGTCAGGGCGGGTATCGAGGTGTTGTTTGAGGCTGTGCAGCAGGACGTGGGAATCGACCCCACCGCTGTACCCGACCAACACACGCCGGGTTTTCGGTACGCGTTTCAGAAAATGTGTGAGCGCCTGGGTGACAGGCTCATTGTGTAATGACGGAAGCGACGTCACGATGCCATCATCAAGTGGCGTCTAGCCTTCTTTGTACTCGCCGTAAGAGCGCCACTTGGCGTTACGGTTGGTCAGCAAAGAATCGAGCGGTTGCTCGGCAAGCCCCTTGAGCTCTTCGGTAAGTGCCTGTTTCAACGATGCAGCCATTTGCTCTTCATCTCGATGCGCACCACCTAACGGCTCTTCGACCACCCGATCAACCAGCCCTCGCTCAAACAGATGACCTGACGTCACGCCCATCGCTTCAGCCGCGTCAGCTGCCTTCTCGGCGCTTTTGTACAAAATAGAGGCACAGCCTTCCGGGGATATCACCGAATAGATACTGTATTGAAGCATCATAACTCGATCGGCAACACCAATGGCCAGCGCGCCTCCGGAACCACCTTCACCGATAACGGTAGAAATTATCGGTGTTTTTAGCTGCGACATGACCATTAGGTTGCGGGCAATTGCCTCACTCTGCCCTCGCTCCTCAGCACCGATGCCAGGATACGCACCCGGCGTATCAATGAACGTGAAGACCGGTAACTTGAACCGCTCAGCCAATTCAAACAGACGTTTGGCCTTACGATAGCCCTCGGGTCTTGGCATGCCGAAGTTACGGTATATTTTTTCTTTGGTGTCGCGCCCCTTTTCATGACCGATGACGACAGCTGCCTGACCGTCGAGACGCGCCAGACCACCAATAATGGCCTGATCATCGGCGTAGAGTCTGTCACCGTGCAGCTCTTCGAAGTCGGTAAAAATGCTGTCTATATAGAATCGGGTGTACGGGCGTTGCGGGTGCCGTGCAAGCTGTGCAATCTGCCACGCCGAGAGTTTGGCAAAAATAGACGTGGTCAGTGCATCGCATTTGCGGGTGAGCTTGTCGATTTCTTCACTGATATTGAGATCAGTCTCGGCTGTCGCAAACTGCAGCTCGCGAATACGCGCCTGAAGATCGGCAATGGGTTGTTCGAAATCCAGAAAGTTCTGACTCATTTGCGCAAGCTCAAAAACAAGGTAGACAATACGATAGTGGCGTCATAATACACCACACGCCACACGACGTTCCGCCAATCGGCGTGATTATTAATACTGCAACTCAACCGAACCGGTGCCGGCAATACGATGCAAATCATCGATCAGCTCGGTTTTGGGGTCGATCAGCCAGCTATCACCGGCGCGAATCTTCACTTTCGCCTCGCCATTGACATACTCAAACAACACCGGCGTGCGACCTGAGCGAAAATTGCCGAGCGTGGTCAGCAGGTTATCGAGCGACGTCGTGTCAATCTGCCGGTGCGACAGATTGATGACCAGCCGTCTTGCAAATCGGGCACGTGCCTGAGCCAGCGTGTAAAGACCTTTGGCCCGGACCCGATAGCCACGGTTAAAGTCGTCGTAGGACATATCTCCCTCGACTACCAGTACATCGTCGACCACCAGAGAATCCGCGTATTGAGCAAGCATATCGGCGTTCAACACAATATCAACCCTTGCACTGCGATCATCGATAGACACAAAGCCCATACGGCCACTTCGGGTCTCACGAACACGCAGCCCGCTTGCCATGCCACCGGCGATAACCGGAATACCACGATTTCGCTGCTGCCACTGACCTTGTCCCTGCGCCGCATCGGCCGGTGTGATTGGCACACGTTCAGACAGCGCATGTAATCGTCCAGACGTGAATTGCCCCAGCTCGGCCAGATATTCTGAAATGGGGTGATCGGTCAGATACAGGCCCAGCGTTTCTTTCTCGGCTTTGAGTAACTCACGTTTGGACCACTCGGCAACCACAGGAATTGGCGTGGCGTCGTCCTCGCTTTCATCAGCGGCAGGTTCAAGCCCAAAGAGATCGTTTTGCCCGGCCGCGATATTTCGGTGATACTGCTCTGCTCCCTGAATCACGGTGGGCAAACCTGCGAACAGCGACGCACGATTTGGCCCGAGCGCATCGACAGCGCCAGACCGAATAAGCGCTTCGAGCACCCGTTTGTTCAGACTGCCCGAACCCACCCGTCGACATAACTCAGACAAACTGCTAAACGGACCGTTCGTTTCACGCTCAGTCATTACCTGCGCCAGTGCGGATTCGCCGACGCCCTTAATGGCGCCCAAACCGTAACGCACTTCCCGCTCACCGACTGCATCAAACCGAATATCGGAGTGATTGATATCAGGCCCAAGCACGGTCAGCTTAAACGCCGCACACTCTTCAATTAACACCACGACCTTTTCGGTGTTATCCATATCAGCCGATAACACCGCTGCCATAAATGCTGCCGGGTAATGACACTTTAACCATGCCGTTTGATATGACAACAGCGCATACGCTGCAGAGTGTGATTTGTTAAATCCGTAACCTGCAAATTTTTCGACGAGATCAAAGATATTGCCGGCAAGATCTTTATCGATGTTATTGTTCGCACACCCTTCCAGAAAGACGCTACGTTGCTTGGCCATTTCTTCGGGTTTCTTTTTACCCATTGCACGTCGCAGGATGTCGGCACTACCGAGCGAATAGCCCGCCATGATCTGCGGTATCTGCATCACCTGTTCCTGGTACAGAATAACGCCATAGGTTGATTCAAGCACGGGCCGCAGTGACTCGAGCTGATAGTTTTCGTGCGGCCACGCCATTGGTTTGCGGCCATGCTTGCGGTCAATGAAGTCATCGACCATACCTGACTGCAATGGCCCCGGCCGGTATAGTGCAACCAACGCGATAATATCTTCAAAATTGTCGGGCTTGAGTCGTTCGATCAGTCGTTTCAGGCCACCCGATTCAAGCTGAAACACAGCCGTTGTTTTGGCCTCGGTCAGCAACTGGTAAGTCGCTTTGTCATCGAGCGCCAGCGCTGCAATATCCAGTGGCTCTTCACGCGTGCGGTTGATCATACGCACCGCGTTATCAATGATGGTGAGTGTGCGTAAGCCCAGAAAGTCAAACTTAACGAGGCCGACCGCCTCGGCGTCGTCCTTATCAAATTGCGTCACCAGACTGCTGCCGTCAGGTTCGCAGTAGAGCGGCGCAAAATCTGTCAGCGCGGTAGGCGCAATAACAACACCACCGGCGTGTTTACCGGCGTTACGCGCTAACCCTTCCAACGCCAGCGCCATGTCAAGCAGCGCCGTGACCTCTTCATCCTCGCGATAACTATTGCGTAATTCTTCTGATTCCTCGAGCGCTTTGGTCAGTGTCATACCAACTTCAAAGGGCACCATCTTCGCGATGCGATCGACGAACCCGTACGGATGGCTCATCACACGACCCACATCACGCACCACCGCTTTGGCGGCCATGGTGCCGTAGGTAATGATTTGCGAGACCCGATGTTCGCCATAGGTTTTGGCAACGTACTGAATAACCCGATCACGACCGTCCATACAAAAATCGATATCAAAGTCTGGCATCGATATTCGTTCGACATTCAAAAAACGTTCGAACAGCAGGTCGTACTCCAGCGGATCGAGATCGGTAATGGTTAACGAGTACGCCACCAGTGACCCGGCACCCGAGCCTCGCCCCGGTCCAACCGGTATCGAATTCTCGCGCGCCCAGCGGATGAAGTCGGAGACGATCAGAAAGTATCCGGCAAACCCCATGTCATTAATAACGCCCAGCTCATAGGCCAATCGCTCATCATAGGAGACACGCTTGTCGGCAAACGCTGGATCGTTACGGTCATAGAGCTCGTCGAGCCGAACCTCCAGGCCCTCTTTGACGACCTGATTAAAATATTCAACCTCAGTCATTCCGGTCGGTATCGGGAAGTCCGGTAATACCGGCACACCGAGTTTTAATGACAGGTTACACCGTTTGGCAATTTCAACCGTGTTGGTAATGGCTTCGGGCAAATCGCTGAACAGCTCGGCCATTTGCTCCGGTGTTTTCAGGTACTGTTCGGCGGTCACGCCCTGCGGACGTGACGGGTCTGCCAACACATAACCGGCCTGAATACAGACACGGGCTTCATGGACTGCGTGATCAGACGCCTCAAGAAAACGTACATCATTGGTTGCGACCAACGGTAAGCCCAGCTCTTTGGCAAATTCAACCGCAACACCGTTATACAATGCTTCACGAGGTTTACCGGTGCGACGGACTTCCAAATAAAACCGATCGCCAAAAGCTGCTTGCCACTCGCGCGCGACTTTGAGCGCCTGCGCTTTGCGGTCGCGAATAACCGCGGTGCCAATCTCACCTTCTATTCCGCCGGATAACGCGATGACCCCTGCCGCGTTCTCAAACAGTGCCTCACGTTCAATCAGTGGCACACCATCTGACGCCTGTCCCTGCTGATAACTGATTGAGACCAGTCGCGCCAGATTGGTATAACCGGTATTGTTCTGCACCAGTAAAATGGCACGGGTTAATGGTTCGACGGCGTCTGGATTTCTGATGCGCACATCAACACCGGCAACTGGCTTGATACCGGCACCGATAGCCGCACGATAAAACTTGACCAACGAGAACATGTTAAAGCGATCGGTCACAGCCACCGCCGGCATTGACACACTAACCGCTGCAGCCATCGGTTTAATACGCACCGTGCTGTCTTCGAGAGAGAACTCCGTGTGTAAATTCAGGTGAACAAAGGTATTGCTCATACGGGTTCGGTTCCCAAGTTAACCTCGGTTTGCTGAACGTGATCGGCTGTCATGGCAGCTAGCGCATCACGCACAGGCGCATAACTGCGTCGGTGCTCTGGCAACACGCCCAGTGATTGCAGCGCCGCCCGGTGCTGTGGTGTGGGATAACCCTTGTGCCGATCAAAACCATAGCCCGGATGACGCTGATGCAGATCAACCATCATACGATCACGCGCTACCTTGGCAATAATGGAAGCTGCACTGATACACGCAACCAGTTGATCACCTTTGATGACCGCACAACTCGGCGCGTTCAGCGACGGACAACGATTTCCGTCGACCAACACCAAATCAGGCGCAACATCAAGAGATTCGACCGACCGTTTCATCGCCAAAAGACTTGCGTGCAATATGTTGATGTCATCGATTTCATCGACCGAACTCAACTGCACACTGTAACTGAGCGCACGCGCCCTGATCTCGGTGTCGAGCCTGATGCGATCATCTTCGGTCAGCAATTTGGAATCGGCCAATCCGTCAATCGGATTGGTTGGATCAAGGATGACAGCGGCCGCGACCACGGGCCCGGCCAACGGACCACGACCCACTTCATCGACACCGGCCATTCGGCCACCGGTGGTCACACAGTCTGTTATGCGGGCCTGAACCCGAGCATCCAGTGACGGTGGTTTTCGTGCGGCTGCCATCAGTTATCCTTGGTGGTGTAATGAGTGCGCATGTAAAGCAGACCTGCGGTCACAATTTCTTCCAACACACGCATGTCGATATCGCTCAGTCGATTAATGTACAAACAACTTTTCCCGGTTTTGTGTTTACCCAGTCGAGACAGTGGTTCCGACAGGTCCTGATACCCCGGCATGATATACACAGACAACGCGGCTTTACGCGGCGAGAATCCGGTTAAAAAATAGTCACCGCTGTGCCCGCTGTCGTATTGATACTGATAACGCCCGTAGCCAATAAGGCTCGTGCCCCACATCCGCGGTGTGAGTGCGGTGACTTCACCGAACCATCCCAGCAATGTCAGCCCGTCCTCACGACGACGCGGCGGTGTGACTGATTCGATAAACGCCAGTGGTGATGCGTCAGTGGCCTGTGTTTTATTGGGTGTAGCCATGACTGTCCCTGAGTGCTTTACGACGCACTTTACCGGTGGTTGTCATCGGCAGTGCGTCAAAAATTTCGATCAGCCTTGGGTATTCATAAGCCGCAAGATAACGCCTGACCCAATCGGCCAGCTCTGTCTTGAGTGCCGCAGTGTCAGTGTATCCTTCTTTTAGGACCACACAGAGTTTTACAATATCACCACGGATGCCATCAGGATCAGGCACGCCTATCGCTGCGGCTTGCAAAACGGCGGGGTGTCGCAGCGCACAGTCTTCAATTTCGCCCGGCCCGATGCGGTAGCCAGCACTGCTGATCACATCATCGGCCCGTCCCTGAAACCAACAGTAACCGTCTTCATCGATCAGACCAATATCACCGGTGTGAAACCACTCGCCAGTGTACTTCTCTGCGGTAGCATCGGGTTTGTTCCAATACCCCAGAAAATGCACGGGATCATCGCGATGCACCACGATTTCGCCCGCCACCCCGGGAGCACACAATGTTTGATCTTCTGCCATGATAGCCACACGATGTCCTGGATAGGCCTTACCCATTGAGCCAGGTTTTACCGGCATCACCAAACTGCAGTTACCCATGACATAGTTGTGCTCGGTTTGACCGCACATTTCATTGATGTCGAGTCCGAGCACCTCCCGCCCCCAGCTGAATAACGCATCACCGACCGCCTCGCCTGCACTCATAATTGCCCGGAGTGATAACGGGTATTGGTCAAGCAGCCCGGCTTCGGCGCGAATCATTTTCAGTGCGGTCGGTGGTATAAACGCGCAGGTGACCCGGTGACGCGACATCACCGACAACACTGCCTCGGCGTCAAACTTACCCGCATCAAATCCGACCACCGGCGTGCCGTAAAACCACGCGGGCATCAGGCCATCGAGGAGTCCGCCGGTCCAGGCCCAGTCAGCCGGTGTATAGAAGATGTCGTTGTCTCGGGGATACCCGTTTTGGGACATCTCAAACCCGGTCAGGTTACCGATCAGTGCCCGATGCGGTATCAATGCGCCTTTGGGTGGTCCGGTCGTGCCCGATGTGTACAACAGGAAAGCCGGATCATCCGTCTGCGTGACGGCAGCTGTCTGCAGCGGCGTAGCAGCGAGCAGCGCCTGCCAGAAATTTTGTTGGGTCACCGCAGACCGGTCATCGAGCGTGACCGAAACCGTCGCGGCTGTCTCATCGGAAACCGGCTGATCCGGCACCACCAGCACGGTGTTGAGCTCAGGTAGTTGCGCAGCGATTGACGCAATAACCCCGGCACGTTCAGCGGTCGTCACCACCAATCGAGTGCCACTGTCTTGCAAACGATAGGCAAGTGCATCATCGCCGAACAGCACCGACAACGGTAACGACACCAACCCGGCCTTGTGCGCAGCAACATGTAGCAGTGCGGTTTCCAGTCGTTGCGGCAGAATAACCGCCACCCGGTCACCCGCCGCACAACCCAGTGCGCCAAAGGCACCGGCAAGCGATGCAGCCCAACGGTTGATCTGATCAAAGGTGTAGGTGACATCGTCGGCACCCTCACGGCAGGCCATCATTGCAACACGATGTGACCCGTCGGCATGGCGCTCACAGACCCAATCGCTGATATTAAACCGGGCTGGCACCTGCCAGCGGAAAGACGCGGCAATGCCGTCAAAGGACACCGGCCCGTTAGCAGCAGGTTCAGTGGTTGTCGTGGCGGAGTCGGCAGGTTTCGGGTCAGCCGCACCTGACGCAGGAACATCAGCCAAGGCGGGAATGAGCGATTCAGTCTGATCCGGATTCATCCCGGTATTATGACATGTCAGTGGTGCTGGGGTCGCTTCTCCTGACCGAATAACCACTGCGGCGTGGACCTGATTTCCACACCATCGGCGCCCCGCAAGGCAAAGCTTGCGGCCAGCGCATCGCGACTTGCGATCTCCCAGGCTGCCTCAAATCCCAGCACCAAAAAAGCGGTCGCCCACGCGTCGGCCAACGCTGTCGATTCGTGCAACACGGTCACAGCCGCCAGATTGTGTGTCACCGGCTGCCCCGTTCTGCCATCCATGATATGCGAGATACGGCGTCCTTCAATTTCATTCACATTACGATAGTCACCCGAGCTTGCCATGTGAGCGTCCCCAACCACTATCCCTCGCTCAGGCTTGGATGCGTCGGATGGCGACTCGACACCGATTCGCCAGCGGCCACCCGACAGCGCCCGGCCCCGCGTGCGAATCTCGCCACCGATCTCGACCAGATAATCGAATATTCCGGCCTCCTCCAGCACAGTACCAACTTGGTCAACAGCATAACCCTTGGCGATAGATGACAAATCAACACTGAGGCTCGGCGACGCTTTGGACACCGTGTCTGCGTGTATCTGCAACTGCCGAAAACCGGAGGTCGCCAACGCCTGCTCGATGGTGCTGGCAGCCGGTGCCATGTGTCCAGCGGCATTGTCTGCACCGAATCCCCACAACGAAAAAACGTTACCCCGAGTCACATCGTAGGCACCGTTGGTTTGCTCACTGATCGTTTGAGCGACGCGTAGCAAGTGGATAATTTCGGGTGCAAGCCTCTGCGGCTCGGTACTTTCAATTGCGTTAAAGAGACTTAACGCGGAATCAGCTTGCCACGTCGACATCAATGCGTTGATGCGCACGAGCTCCTGCTCAACGGCTGTTTGTAATGCCGGTTTGTTAAGACGCACGGCATTTGGTTTGACGTCAGATGCATCAACACGCGCTATCGCAACCACATGCCAGGTGGTACCCATTGTCTGGCCTTGCAGTCGCCAACGCACATCCGGTTGTGTGCACGCGCTCAACCAAAGCCACAGACAAAAGAGGCCCACCAATCGTATCGGATTCATGGTGTTAAGAGTAACAGACACTGTGCACAGCACCATCGGTCGTTAACGTCATGCGGAGGTGCTTACAGCGGCACCGCTGTGACAGAGCGGCAAAATGGCTCACGCGACGGACACTACAGCGGAACTTGGCTACCGGCTACTAGCCAGCCAGACGCGTCAGCTCTGTCAGCACACCCGGCGTTTTGATGTGGTGGGTTGGAATGGCGCATTGCAGTTCGTCAAAGGCACCAAAGCCCCAGTGAACCGCAGCGCTGGCCAACCGGTTTTCCTGTGCAGATTCAATGTCGACCGCCCGATCGCCAATCATCAGCGCAGCACCGTCAATCAGGCCACCTGATAACAGAGTGCTCAGTTGGTCGGCTTTTCGGACACCCACATCACCGCCGCTGACAAACTCGAAACGCGTTTCAAGCTCAAAATAGTCCAGTATTTGTCGTGCGGTTTTTTCAGGTTTGGAGGTACAGACACCAACCGGTATACGCTGATCACTCAGTGCATCGAGCACATCGACAATACCGTCGTACAACGTGTTCATCCGATACCCCGTGTCGAGGTAGTGCTCTCGATAGTGTTGGATTAACAATAGCACTAACGCATCGTCGTCTTTACCGGTTAGCGTTTTAAACGTGTTTTCCAGAGGAGGCCCCACATACGTCGCCAGCGCCTCTGAAGGATACGGATCAAAACCCTCTCGCTCAAACGCATGATTAATAGACGCCGTCATACCAGGCAGAGGATTTGACAATGTACCGTCAAGATCAAAAATAAACGTGGAGTAACGCATGGGTCTACTCAGGCTGACCACACGTGTGTGCGGTTGTTGTTACCAACCGTAGTCATGCAGCAGTTCTTCATCGGGCCGGACGGTCTTGAGGACCACAACCTCGTCACCATACAACGCGCAATTAGCCGGTTTGCCATGATTGATAAATCGGAAATCATTGGTAATGCGCAAGCCTTTTTTCTTGGAGAGCCAGAGCACATAAGTGCCGTCTTTCGTGGTGGGTTTACCTTCAATTTCACCTAGCACAGTACCTTTGCGCAGTTTTTTCTTGGCAAAAAGTCCTTTGCCGTGCAACGGACTTTTTGCCACATAAACATGAGGTATTTTAGACATAACCCTGACGCACCCTGTAGGTAATAGATAACACGCGGAGTATAACGGTTTTAGAGCAAGGTGCGCTGGCAATACGGTGCCGGTAATTTCACTGCCGGTTATCGCCAATACTGGTTATCACCAGTACCGGCTATAGCACTTATGGCACTAAAAATAGTTGCCGCTCGAAGGCTAACCCGGTTTGTACTTGCTGTTCTGGTGTTTGCTGTTTAGTGACTGGCGAGCTTCTCTTGGCGAATTTCTCCGGGCCAGCTACTCTTAGCGAATTTCTCCGGGCCAGCTACTCTTGGCCAACTTGTTTTCGGCCAACTTGTTATCGGCCAGCTTGTTTTGACCATAACTTTGGCCGTTGAAACGACAGACAGTGACGGCAATCACCAACCCTGCGCAGAGTTGTCAGTGCAACAGCCGAGCAACCTATCACAGGGCTCGCCGTTGGCAGGTTATGCCATCTACATGGTATGTGTGGGTCGATCGCTATTGAGCGTAGCCGCGAGCACGTCTTCAATGGTGCGCTTGGCCGTAGGCTCTTCACCAAAGTGAACACCCACACCTTGCGTTTTGTTACCTTGTGCGCCAGCGGGTGTGACCCAGGCAATGGTGCCTTCAACCGGGATCGGGTTGTTCGCATCCATCAGTTTGAGCAACATAAATACACTATCGCCTAACTGATAGGGCGTCGTGGTTGGTACAAACACGCCACCGTTTTGTAAAAACTGCATGTATGACGCATACAAGGCGCCCTTGTCAGAAATCGAAAACGAGATAATGCCTTTACGGTGTTCAGTCGTCATGAGTAATGCCCTGTGCGGATACGGTCTTGACACGCAAGTCGGGTACCAACCCAACTACTGGCCAATCTTGAGACGTATATCGGCAAAAATTCCCTCAAGCACAGTGGGTGTTTTAAAGCTGGCACTGTCAATCTGATAGAGATGCAATAAATCATCGTAAACCTTGAACCACGTCTCAGTATCGAGCACGGTACTCAACTGCAACAACGCAGATTTACGGGCACTATCGGTAATTGGGGCCTCTGTGTTGATCTGCAATTTGACACAATCTGCCGTCCAGCCCATAAAGTGTCGCAAACACAGTCGTACCGGCAACGCTGCCACCGCCTCAACACTTCGGGCGATACTGGCTTTTCCAAGCAGCACGTTGTGCCAAGCGCCAAACAGCAACTCACGACTCTTGCGTTGTTCATCATCCATTGCGGCCAACGCTGCCAGTGGTCCACCAGATGCAAGCCGCAATGCGGAGGCACTGTCATCAATGCCTTGCTCTGTCAGCCACTGTTCTGCCAATGTGTGTTCGTAATGTCCGAGGTTAATGGACTGACAACGACTTCGAACTGTGACAGGCAGCTCTGCCGGTGATGAGGTGGTTAACATAATCAGATCACTGCTGGCGGGTTCTTCGAGGGTCTTTAACAGGCTATTCGCAGCACCTCGGGTTAACAGATCAGCATCGGACAGGAGTGCGACCTTAAAACCCGCATACTGTGGCGTAACCTGTAGCCAGTCGATCATTTGGCGCACAGCGTCTATCTTAATGCTGTTCTCACCCTCTTTGGCGCTGAGTCTGGAGATGTCGGGATGCGAGCCAACTGCAAATTGCTGACAGGCTGGACACACGAGACAGGCAATCTCGTCTGGTGACAATGACCTGTATTGCTCACAGCACAATCGTTGCAAAAGCTGCTCTGCAAAACTGGCCTTACCGGCGCCCACCGGTCCGTGTATCAACAGGGCATGTGGCAAGTTGCCCTGCTGCAAACGGTTTATCAGCAGATGCCATGATGCAGATTGCCACGGATACAAAGTCACTGCCTGTCGTTGCCGGTCAGTTTGCGTGACGAGTTGTCAGCGGGTGCTGTCGAATCACTTCGTCCAGCACCGCTTTAATCGATTGCTGCACGTCGCTGAGCGGTAGCGAGGCATCGATGATCCGAAACCGCTCGGGCTGTTCGGCAATACGCTGATGATAGGCCACGCGAACACGGTCGAAGAACGCTGTTGATTCGAGTTCGATGCGATCCTTGCCGGGTCTCTCGCTCAGGCGATCCAGCCCCTGTTGCACCGGTAAATCAAGGAACAACGTGGTGTCTGGTTTGAAGGTCCCGAGCACCCAGGATTCCAATGCCGCCACGCGCTGAAAACCCAACTGTCGCCCGCCCCCCTGATACGCAAAGCTTGCATCGGTGAACCGGTCACTGACCACCCAGTCTCCCCTTGCCAAAGCAGGCTGGATCGTTTTTTTGACCAGTTCGGCTCTGGAGGCGAACATCAGCAACAACTCGGTATCATCAAGCAGGTCAACCGTGGGGTCGAGCAGCAAGTCGCGAATGCGTTCACCGGACAGTGTGCCACCGGGTTCACGAGTCTGCACGACGGTGATGCCATGTTCACTCAGGTACTCGACAATGTATTTCAGGTTCGTGGTTTTACCCACACCTTCCACACCTTCGAGCGACAGGAAACAGCCACGAGTGTCCACTGCCGTCATCCGTTATCGCTTATTGAGCTGGTATTTTGCAACCGCAGCATTATGCTCTTCCAGGGTCTTAGAGAACTGATGGGTACCGTCACCGCGGGAGACAAAATACAGCGCATCGGTCGCTTGCGGATTCAGCACGGCATGTATGGCTTCACGTCCGACCAGCGCGATGGGCGTTGGCGGCAAGCCTCCACGGGTATAAGTGTTATAAGGCGTATCGGTGGTCAAATCACGACGCCGAATATTGCCGTCGAAACTTTCACCCATACCGTAGATAACGGTCGGGTCAGTCTGCAGGCGCATTTTTTTTATCAGCCGGGATAAGAACACACCGGCAATTAGTGGTCGCTCCGCAGCCACCGCAGTTTCTTTCTCGACAATCGACGCCAAGATCAGTGCTTCGTAGGCGTTGGCCAGTGGTAAATCAGGTTGTCTGTTTTCCCATTCCTCAGCCAACACAGTATCCAGTAATCGAGAGGCTCGTGCGAGCACGTCGGTGGTGAGCGTCATGTTTGGCGACAGATAAGTATCCGCAAAAAACTGCCCCTCAGGGTGCACACCCGGTTTGCCAAGCGCCGTCATCAGCGCTTCCTCATCCAACGGCTGGTCTGTTTGCTTGAGCCTTTCGGCCGTGGCGAGCTTGTCAAGGAGTTGCCGAAACGTCGACCCTTCTATAATGGTAAACGGATATTCAAGGGTTTGGCCTGTCTGAAACAACGCCATGAGTTCAGGCGGTGTCATACCGTTGGTTAGCGTGTATTGACCGGTTTTTATAGAGCCTGCCAACCCTTCGGCTCTGGCATAGATATCCAGCCACCAGGGTTTGTCCAAAATATCTCGTTTGACCAATTCCTGACTCACACGTTTGCCTGACCAGCCTTTTTCGATGGTAAATGTAGCGGGCGCATCCGGGATGGTGAGCTCTTTTTTTAAAAACGCCGAGTAATCAGCAAAGGCAAGGCCAGCACCGACCGCGACAATCGCCACTAATAACAAGAAGAGGCGAAGAATCATGTTGCAGGTTCCGATCGGGCAAAATACCGGTCAGCAACTGCTGATCGGTCGAGGCTGAAAGACTGCGCAACAACCGTTGAAGCCAACAGTGGCGCCGTCACTAACGAGAAATGGACCGGTAATGTTGCGGTAAGCAAGTTACGCACGGCCAAAAAACGGATGTGAATAAACCGGACACCGGACCCGCGAGTCGACAATAAACAGGCCGACCATAAACAGGCTGATAAGAAACAGGCCGATAAGAAACGGGCCGATAAAAAAAGGGCCGATAAAAAAAGGGCCGGTAACAAGATGGCCAACGTCGAACGGGCTGTTAACAATCTGGCCTGTGACAAACGAGCTGTTAACAAACTGGCCTGTGACAAACGGGCCGGTACCAAGCTGGCAAATAAAAAAGTGGCAAGCAGCTTACAACAGTGCGGCAGGTACGCGATAAAACTCACGTTAAATAGCGCGAAAAACCACGGAGCCGTTGGTACCACCGAAGCCGAAGGAATTGGATACAGCAACCTTGATGGGCATTGGCTTTGCCTCGTTAGCCGCGTAGTCAAGGTCGCACCCTTCCCCGGGATTATCAAGATTAATGGTCGGTGGTGCGACGCTGTCGCGCATGGCCAATACCGAGAACACAGCCTCGATCCCACCGGCCGCGCCCAGCAGGTGTCCAGTCATGGACTTGGTAGAGCTGACCACCAGGGATTTTGCGTGCTCTTGAAACAAGGTTTTCACCGCGTGTGTCTCGGCAAGATCACCCGCTTGTGTTGAGGTGCCATGTGCGTTGATGTAATCGACCTCGTTCACATTGATACCACCGTTGCGTAACGCGTTTTCCATGCAGCGTCGCGCACCGTCACCACCCTCAGCCGGTAGCGTCATGTGGTGGGCGTCACCACTCATACCAAAGCCCGCCAACTCACAATAAATGTTAGCGCCACGCGCTTTCGCATGTTCATATTCTTCCAGCACCATGACACCGGCACCGTCCCCTAATACAAACCCGTCGCGGTCGCGATCCCACGGACGACTGGCCAGTTCGGGTGCGTCGTTGCGGGTTGATAATGCTCTGGCCGCACCGAACCCTGCAATACCGAGTTCGCTGGTGGCCATTTCAGCGCCACCGGCAATCATGATATCTGCGTCGCCATATTCGATTATGCGCCCGGCTTCACCGATGTTATGAGTGCCCGACGTGCAGGCTGTGACAATACAGATGTTAGGACCCTGAAAACCGAACTGAATAGAGAGATTGCCGGAAATCATGTTAATGATCGTGCTGGGCACAAAAAACGGAGACACTTTTCTGGGGCCGCTTTCGAGTAACGACTTGTGTTGTGCTTCGATGTTGGGCAGCCCACCGATACCCGAACCTATCGACACCCCAATGCGTTCCGGGTGATCGGGGTTGGCAGACAGACCGGCGTCTTCAATAGCCTGCATGGCTGCGGCTATCCCAAAATGCACAAACACATCCATTTTTTTGATGTCTTTGCGGCTGAGATAATCTTCGGCGTTAAAATTTTTGACGGACGCGGAGAAACGCGTGCCGAGGCGTGAGGTATCAAAGTGCTCGATAGTGGCTGCACCGGAGCGACCCGCTACGATGGAGTCCCAGGAATCATTGACGGTGTTACCTACGGGTGTCACCAAACCCAGTCCGGTCACTACCACTCTTCTTTTGTTCAAACCGGTTTCTCCTCGATGCTGGAAAAGGATTGATCCAGTCCGGAATACAATTTAACTCTCGGGACCCAAAAGCAACACTGGTTGACCGATACCAGCAACCCATTGGGTCAAAAAAAGGTCAATTCGCTAAAGGGCCAAAAAACGGTCAGCGCACCTTGAGCATAACCGGTTACGTCAGTGACTACAGGTTGAATCAATGACCACTGGTTACACCGATGACCAAAGGGGAACGCTGAAACCTGTGGGTTATGTTGACTGTCTTCACGTTTACTGCGACGCGTTCAGCATTGGCCGTAAGCACCTTGCTGACACGTCGGTGTGTGTCTTCGGTCGTGCGATACCAAAAACCTATCTGATTGCCGATGCTACTGCACAGACTCAGGTTATCTGCTCTGGTATTAGCTCTGGTTATTGTCGTTGGTTATCGGCGCTGGTTATTGGCGCAGTTGATTCACTATAACCGTGTGCCGGCAACAGACTGCCGACACACGTTTTTACATGCCCAATTTACAGGGCCAGTTTACAGGGCCAGAGTTTACATAAACAGAACGGTGTTTAATACTAGCCGTTGTGTGCGTTAACGTAATCGATGGCTTCCTGAACGGTGGTGATCTTTTCAGCTTCTTCATCAGGAATTTCGCATTCGAATTCCTCTTCCAGAGCCATGACCAGCTCGACGGTATCCAGCGAGTCTGCGCCAAGGTCGTCTACGAAAGACGCGGCGTTCTTGACTTCGTCTTCCTTAACACCCAGCTGTTCAATCACGATTTTTTTGACGCGCTCGTCAATAGTGCTCATTGTTGGTAAAACCTCCTCAGGGAAAATGATTACGGTAGACCCGCGGGATTATCCCGGCAGAACCTGCGTCCATAGGCCTATTGTAATGGAAACCAGGGCGAGTAAGCTATGCTTAACGCCTGGCGGAAATTCTGGCGGCAGTATATACCCGCCGCGAATGGCTATCCAGTGCTAAATCTGGGACTGTTCAGTGGCTTTTCAAGCAGCTGTCAATTCATGTACATGCCGCCGTTGACATGCAGCGTCTGCCCGGTAACGTAGTTTCCCATTGGAGAGGCAAGGTACAGAACGGCCTGTGCAACGTCCTCTGGCGTTCCGAGCCTGCCGAGTGTGATATCCGCCACCAGGGCCTCCTTCTGCGCATCTGGCAGCGCATCGGTCATATCAGACACAATAAACCCGGGCGCTACCGTATTCACGGTAATGCCTCTTGAACCGACCTCACGCGCCAGCGATTTACCAAATCCGATCAGACCGGCCTTGGCCGCAGCATAATTTGCCTGCCCGGCATTACCGGTGACACCCACCACAGAGGCGATGTTAATGATACGACCACGGCGCGCTTTAATCATCGGCTTCATGCACAAACGGCTCAGTCGAAATACCGACGTCAAGTTGGTGTCGATAATATCGTTCCATTCCTGATCTTTCATGCGCAGCATCAGGTTGTCGCGGGTGATACCGGCATTATTCACCAACACGGTGATAGCACCATACTGTGCAGAGATCGTCGCTACCACGTCTGCAATCTGATCAGCGTCAGTCACGTTCAGTGCCATGCCGACGCCGGTGATTCCTGCCTCTTTAAACCGCGCCGATATCGCATCTGCACCTGCCGCTGAGGTGGCAGTGCCCACCACTGTGGCGCCGGCGTTACCGAGCGTATCAGCGATGGCAAGTCCAATTCCGCGACTCGCGCCTGTAACCAGAACGACTTCGTTGTCCAACATAAAATTAAGTGCCTTTCGTCAATGACGTCAATGAAATGATTTCAGATTACACGTATCGCTGTCAGCGTACAGCTTCGAGCGCTTTTTCGAGTGCATCAGGTGTGTCGATGGGATGCACCACCGTACCCCGATCAATGCGTTTGGCAAGTCCCGTCAGCACTTTTCCCGGACCGGGTTCAATGACGACATCTGGCGAGTACGCTGACAGCAATAGCTGATAAGACTGTGTCCAGCGCACCGGTCGATAGACATGCTGTTTTAACCAGCCCAGCATCTGCCCGCTGTCCTCAGCCACTGACGCTTCGGTGTTTTGGATAACCGGCACCGACGTCGCCTTAAAATCGGTGTTGTCAATGATCGTCGCCAGACTGGCACCGGCGTCCTGCATGAGCGCACTGTGATTCGGCACACTGACCGGCAGCATCATCGCTTTACGAGCGCCCTGCTCTTTGGCCACCTCACACGCTTTTTCAACAGCATCAAGATGTCCGGAAATGGCAACCTGCCCCGGGGCATTGAAGTTGACAGCTTCGACAATACGCTCGCCGGTCACCGACTCACACACGGCCACCACAGCGTCGTCATCCAGACCCAAGACAGCCGCCATGCCACCCTCACCCTCCGGCACGCTCCCGGCCATCAGCCGTGCGCGCTCGGCCACCAACGGCAGGCCCTGTTCAAACGTCAACGCACCGCTGGCGGTCAAAGCACAAAATTCGCCGAGACTGTGACCCGCCATGACAGTGGTCGCACCGGGTACCAGTTGATTCCAGACGCGATAAACCGCAACGCCGCTGGCGTACATCAGGGGCTGGGTAAATTGCGTCTGTTTGATGGTCTCCTCCGGGCCTTCCTGGGCCAGCGCCCACAGGTCGTAACCCAGAGCGTCACTGGCAGCGGCAAACGTATCTTTAATAGCGGGATACGCATCGGCCAGCGCCGACAGCATACCAACGGACTGAGACCCCTGGCCCGGGAATAAAACTGCCACTGATTTTTGCGTCATGCTATGTTCCGTTGGTCATTGTTAATAAGTGCCACGCCTGCCTGGCTACCGATTGACAGCGACTCAACACGAGGCGCCGGGCGTTGCATTATGGTTTTGCGTCATCGCGTTTTTTCGCGCGCGTCTACTGGCTTGCAATAAAAAACCAAAGCTTCTTGCCTGTTTTTTTTGGCCTGTTTTTTTTGGCCTGTTTTTTTTGGCCTGTTTTTTTTGGCCTGTTTTTTTTGGCTTGTTTTATCTGGCCTGTTTTATCTTGCCGGGTTTTCAGGCCACATTTTAGGCGTCAGTTTGTCAGCCGCCTCGCTTGCCAAAACCAGCAAACCTGTGCAAGGCGTACATCATTCAGCTCGCGCCATTGTCAGGTGAGTGAATACCAATGACATGTGTCATATCGTAAAGGCCTGGTGGCTGGTCAACGACCCATTTGGCTGCGCGTATTGCACCTCGTGAAAATAACAAGCGGTCAGATGCCTTGTGCGTAATTTCGATGCGCTCGCCACCCCCGGCAAACAACACGGTATGGTCGCCAATGATATCACCACCGCGGATAGTCTCGAACCCAATAATGTCGCGTGGTCGCACGCCGGTATGGCCCTGCCGACCGTAAACCGCACACTGCGAGAGATCAAGGCCGAGCCCGTCGGCGACAGCCTGCCCCATAGCCAACGCCGTACCGGATGGCGCATCCACCTTATTACGATGGTGAGCTTCAATGACCTCAACATCGTAGTCTTGCCCCAGTGCTGATGCTGTGCGTTTCAGTAAATCGAGCAATAACGTCACGCCAGCACTGTAGTTAGGTGCAAATACAACCGGTATGTGCTGTGCACACAGTGCCACCCGCGCTCGCCCTGACTCATCAAGGCCGGTGGTGCCGATGACTACCGGCAATTGTTTGGTCATGGCTATATCAAGTAATGCAAGCGTGGACTCAGCAATCGAAAAGTCTACGATGACCTGACAGTCGTCAAATGCCACGTCGACCCTGTCCGTTACGACAACACCTGCCGGTAATTGGGGCTCAAGCACACTCGCATCAACACCGAGCGATGCGCTACCTGCATGCTCAAGCGCGCCGGCCAATACGCAATCGTCCTGTTCAGCAATGACCGACAAAAGCTGGCGTCCCATACGTCCGGCCGCGCCATGAATGGCAATGCGTCTTGACTCAGTCATTATGCTGTTCCAGTAGTGTCATTAACTGTTCTTCGTCCAGCAACGCAATACCGAGCGCTTCGGCTTTGGTCGCTTTCGATCCTGCTTTGTCACCTGCGATCACAGCCGTGGTGTTAGCCGAAACACTGCCGGTCACTTTGGCACCCAGCGCACGCAATTGTGCACCCGCTTCATCACGTGTCATGCCTGACAAAGTCCCGGTGAGCACATACGTGTTACCCGCCAAAGGCCCCGCAGATTCGGTGGTACTGCCGACAGGTTTAACCTCAGGCCAGTGAATGCCAAGGTTAATCAGTTGCTCGACAACCTCTCGCTGCTGCACGTTGTCAAAAAAACCAATGATGTTCTGCGCCATTACCTGTCCCACGTCGGCAACCTTTTTCAGTCGTTCAATGTCTGCCTTTTGCAGTTTTTCGAGCGAACCGAATTCTGCGGCCAGATGACGTGCGCTGGTTTCACCGATTTCGCGTATGCCCAACGCAAACAGAAATCGGGCAAAGGTTGTCGTGCGGCTTTTATCAATGGCAGCAATGACTTTGGACGCTGATTTCTCGCCCTGTCGTGGCAGCGCCATGATTTGCTCTTGGGTCAAGCGGTACAGATCAGCGACTGAGGCGATGCAGTGTTCATCAACCAACTGTTCAATCAGTTTATCACCCAACCCATCGATATCCATGGCCCGACGCGATGCAAAATGCTTGATACCCTCTTTGACTTGTGCGCCACAGGCCAGCCCACCCGAACAACGGCTGACTGCCATCTCCTCGCTTTCAATCACCGGTGATCCGCACACAGGACACGCTTTGGGCAGTGTGGTGCGTGTGGTTTTTTTCGGGCGTTTTTCGGGGATTATCGCGACCACTTCCGGAATCACGTCGCCGGCACGACGAACAACCACCGTATCACCGGCACGTATATCCTTTCGCTTCACTTCATCCATATTATGCAATGTGGCGTTACTGACCGTGACACCACCGACAAACACACTCTTGAGTCGCGCCACCGGAGTCAATGCGCCGGTACGACCCACCTGAAAATCAATCGATTCGACCACCGTAGTGGCCTCCTCTGCCGGAAATTTTTGTGCAATAGCCCAGCGCGGTGCACGCGAGACTTGTCCGAGGCTTTCCTGCAATGCAAGATCATTAACCTTAAAAACAACACCGTCTATCGCATAAGCCAGACCTGCTCGCTTGTCGCTCAATGATTCGTAATAGGCAAAACAGGCATCAGACCCGCGACATAAATCACTCTCCGTATTGATCGGTAAGCCCATCTTTTTAAACCAAGCCAGCATGTCAGTATGCAGCATGGGTTGTGCAACGCCCTTGGGCATGCCGTCAATTAAACCCATCGCATAGATGTAGATAGATAATTTACGCTCTGCTGTTTTGCGAGGATCCAGCTGCCTTAACGCACCGGCCGCTGCATTGCGCGGATTCACGAAGCGCGGTCTGCCTTCTTTTTCGGCAGCCTTATTCAGAGCGTCAAAGTCTGCATTACGCATAAACACTTCACCGCGCACTTCCAGCACCGCAGGCGTTTTACCTGTCAACGTGATCGGTAGTGACCAGATAGTCCTGAGATTTTGTGTGATGTCCTCACCACGTGCGCCATCACCACGTGTGGCTCCTTGCACCAGCAGGCCGTTTTCATACCGTAAACTGACCGCCAGCCCATCCAGCTTGGGCTCTGCGGCATAATCAATTTTGGTGCGCAGGTCTTGCTTGAGCCGCGTTTTGACACGACGATCAAAATCAGCGAGATCATCAAGGCTAAACGCATTAGCCAGAGACAACATGGGCACGGTGTGCTCCACCTGAGTGAATCCGTCAAGCGGTGCCGAACCCACACGCTGTGTCGGCGAATCAGGCGTGACTAACTCAGGGTGGGCTTCTTCCAGTGATACAAGCTGGCGATACAGCGCATCGTACTCAGCGTCGCTGATCAACGGTTTATCCAGTGTGTGATATTGCCGATTGTGCTCGTTCAATTCATCACGAAGCTGCGCGATTTCTTTGGATATGTCAGGTTTTTGTTTTTTTGCCACGATTGCCGGTTACATAAAGTTATCGCGTTTTGTTATCGCGCTTGCTGGCCATTCGCTAACGCCACCGAATTATGTTCCCTTGCTGCACCGGTGTTAATGATGGCCACTGTAGATCCACGCTCATCACCGCGGTGACTATAAGTTGACTGCGCTGTTGACTGCAATGATGACAACTACAGTGACCGGTGACGACACGACTGGCGCGGCTTTAGCACGATACAAACCCCGTACAGGCGCTACTGCCTCAATACACGCTGTTGTATTAACTCGGTGCCTTGTTAAAGTATTTTTGACGGTGCATGTATTCGTACACACTCTCCCGCAAGTGCTGCACGGTTTGTTTGCCTAACGTGCTGCGATCACTGTCCAACACTTTACAACCCAACAGACTCGCAAGCTCATGCGCTTCGCTGATTAATACTTCAAAGGCCACATCGCCCTGCACTGGACCCGGTAGTTGAAGAATCAGCGTCACACCGGGCGTATCAAAACTCTGGACATCATTGATATCAAAGTTACCCGGCTCAACCGCCTTGGCAATTGAGAACAGTGTTTTGTTGTTATGCAGCGAATGAAAAATGTTCATGTCGCCGTAATGGTAACCACGGCTTTCGAACACATCGAGTAAATGCTGTCCGGGAATAATTTGCCCCGCTGGGGTGACCACATGCAGCGAAATAATTTTATCGGCTTCCATACCGCCAGATTCGCCTTTACCATCCGGGTCACGGGGTACGCTGGCCGCTACACGGGTTTTGCGGCGCGGCGATAGTCTTGCGCCAAAAGCCTCTATCTTTTCACCAATCGATGATCGTGCTCCTCGTGCTGACTGCTCAGTCGAGCCTTGCCCCAGTCCACGCACTTCCGGGTCGAGCATATCTTCACGCGCCGGATAATCATCGGCAGCAGCGGCCGGACGAACAAAGTCGGCAGGATCAAAGCCCTCGGCTTCATGCAAATGGCTGTGCTCAGAGGCCCCTGCGTTATGGCGCCTGTTTTGGCTGTTACCGCGGTGACCTGTGTCGTAGCCACCCGTGTTGTAACCACCCGTGTTGTAACCACCTGTGTCGCCGTTATGCTGACCGGCATGGCTGTCCGAAACCATGCCGTGTCCCACGCCATGGCCCGTGCTATGGCCCGTGCTATGGCCCGTGCTATGACCAGGGCTGTTGCCCATACTGTCGCACATACTGTTGCCCATACTGTTGCCCATACTGTTGCCCATACTGTTGCCCATACTGTTGCCCATACTGTTGCCCATA
>CALDUO010000172.1 GCA_937923745.1 uncultured Granulosicoccaceae bacterium | reverse complement strand
GGTCAGAAAATAAACGTTGTAGTTGACGGCGTTCTCGACCGGGTCCCAGCGGATCACATCACCTTCGAGCCTGATATTCTCTGGCGCGTCCACGGCGAAACTGTTGCCGGTAACCCCGAACGTTAACAGGCACAGCAGCAGGGCGGATGTGCGTTTGCGCAGAATTGACCATTGTCTGGAATAAACAGATAGCGCTTGGTTAAATGAGATCATAGGGTTTCTCTGGTTTGTTTACACTGTCGTTATAACAGCTTCGTTACAGTTGCGTCGTTACAGTAACATCGTTACAGGCGAATCGTTACAGGCGCATCGGCAAAATGAGATCAGTCGTGTAAATCCTGATGGTGGTTACTGCTGCGCAGTTGCATGCTTTCTCAATTCAATATTAAAACGGTTCGGCTTAGGCTTCCAGCTAAAGATGGGCACGCGTTGGCATTTTGATGTTTTTGCATTTCCTGATGCGCCGCCTTTGTCGCAGAGTCTGTGTCCGCCAAGTCCTTTTGGTGACGGTGCGGTATTGAGTACAGGCTGCTTTGTAACAATGCAGGTTAGGTCTTTGTCAAAAAAGCATCGCTTACGAAAACGTCGATACTCTGTATGGGTCAGCTATAGCGATGACGAAATTTCTTGTTCCATCTGATTGAACGTTGCCTCACAGCGGAGTCCGTTAATATCCAGCGGTGACGGGCCTTTGGGTTGGCTGATCGGCTCGTGCGAAAGAGCGCCCGCATGTCCGAGTTGGGGCCACAAGTGGGTGGCGTTCACACTGCCACGTGCAGCCAACTGTTTCAGTGTGGCGGGGTCAACATCTGCTCCAAGCACCAAGTTGCCTGGTTTTTCCGGATACCGCGCGTCACCCTGTACTTCGCCGATGACCGCCAGCGCGACACCGCCGTTTGCCCACCGTTCGTACAGGCGTATCTGTGCTGCGGTGGGATTACCCTCACCATCGCCCAAAGAGTCTGACATAGCGGACTTCGCCAGACGATTTTTGAACACCGCGCCACATGGGAGCGTTAGAGGGCGTTCTAGCACATTCTTTTCTGCAGTCATAGCAGTTTGCTCTGTTCGACGATAAATGTACCGGCAATACAATACATCGCCGGTCTTCAAGCCCATCACTAGCCGATACCGTCCCATTCGTGCTAGCTTGATCTGCCAAAGTTGTGCGTTTAGCCACAGTGCTTTCTACTTTATATGACTCAGACAGGCGTTGCACTAATAGGGGCAGGCATGATTGCCAAAACACATGTTATGGCGTTGTCTGCTCTCCAATCGCGTTGCCAGCTAAAGGCCGTGGTCTCCACTCGGCCTTCGCGTGCGCAACCTTTATCGGCGTTCTATCACGGTGCAGCGCCACAATTTACCAATGATCTGTCTGTGGTGCTGGAAGATCCCACTATCAAATGTGTGATTGTGGCGACCCCACCGAGTGTCAGACTAGATCTCATTGAGTCGTTAACACAAGCGGGGAAACACATACTGCTGGAGAAACCGTTGGCGCGTAGCATGGATGAATCACAGCAAGTGGTCGACCTGTGCACGCGGGCCGATGTGACGCTCGGCGTGTTGTTTCAGCACCGAATGTGGGACACATCCATTGCCGCCAAAAGTCATCTGGACATGGGGAAACTCGGGAAAATTGGCCTTGTGAATATCGAGGCACCACTCTGGCGACCCCAGTCATATTATGATGAGCTAGAGCGCGGTACCTATGCCCGCGATGGGGGCGGGGTGCTCATCACACAGGCAATTCATACCATTGATCTTGCACTCAGCTTGGCAGGCCCCGTCAAGCGTGTACAGGCAATGACCGCCACGACACCGCTTCATGACATGGAGGCTGAAGATTTTGCTGTTGCAGGGCTACAGTTTGAATCGGGTGCGACCGGATCGTTGTTCGCAAGTACTGCAACGTTTCCACACGGCAAAGAGATGATTGGTCTGCACGGTGAGTATGGCAGTTTGCAGTTAGGTGCCAAAGCGATGGAGCTCTGCTGGCGAGACGGTAGCACTGAAACGGTTACCCCGGATGTAGATCTGTCTCATCCAACAGCGTCAAAATGCGAATGGCATAAGCGAGTCATCGAGAATTTTATAGACGCCATCGAGCAGGGCATAGCGCCAATGGTCAGTGGCAGTGAAGCGCTGGAGTCACATCGGCTCATAGAGGCGATCACTGCATCCTCACGTACCGGTCGCGCGGTTGCAGTTGTGTAGAATGACGTTAATGTGGCTGGTAAAAATGCCCTATGCCCTATGCCCTATGCGCTATGCGCTTTGTGTATTGGAGATAACCCAGCGTTTCATAGCCGGGTCAATCGAGTAGCAGTAAACCTGTCGGTGACAAGAATATTGATGGTCTTCGATTTTAGTGCGGCATCAATTGCCTGTGTTTTGGATTTTCCGCCGGCAAGGGCGACCACACGAGGCACGTTGTTGAGCTGCTCAAGGGTCATGCCGATCACACGCTCGTTTAGCGGGGTGAGTACTTGCTTCCCCTCCTTATTCAAATAGCGCTGGCTCATTTCGGCAACAGCGCCTTTGTCTGTTAACTTTTTTAATTCCGGTGCAGAGAAAATGTTGCCGCTTTGGGCGAGCATGTCGGACGGCTCCACCGCACCAATGCCAATAAACGCCAACGAAATATTGTCGAATTGTTCGGTTGCCTCACGCACAAAATTCTCGCCAAGCAAAATAACTTTGGCCTCACGCGACGCAGCGACGGCTGGCGCTTGCAGTATCACCGATTCAGCGCCGGTGAGTTGTGCAAGTCGTGTGGTGACATGTGTTGCGTGTTTTTGCACATTCGGGTTACCGATTCCACCCAGTGTTTGCACAACAGCCTTGGCTTTTCCCTGGATCATCGGGTGCACGTTATCGATCATTTTAACGATGGTTTGGCTCCACGACGAAATGCCGATAACCTCATCGTTTTGAATCGTCGTTTCCAGAAAGTGTGCAGCCGCTTCCCCAATGCGGGACATGATGGCACCGTCGCGGTCTTCAGAGCAATCGACGACGATAGCCTCTGCAATTTGATATTTGTTGCGCAGATCGGCTTCAAGTTCGGGATAGGTGCCTTGCGGAACATTGAGACTGATTCTTACGATGCCTTCTTTTTGTGCACGTTTTAACATGCGCGACACCGTTGCCTGGCTCATGCTCAAGTCTTTTGCTATTGCGGATTGACGTTGTCCATCGACGTGGTAGCGTTGTGCTACCCGTGTCATAAACCTGAGTTCGTCTAGTCGAGACATTTGTATCTTAAAAATAGAATATGGCGTGTTTTAAGGTACGGCAGGCAAGAGCGGCAGGGCCTAGTGGAGCGTGTGTTTGCATTGTTCCATAGCATCGTTCCAGGCGGACAGAATGTTCGCCAAGTCTTGCTCACCTATCGAGGGCTCTATTGTGACACGATCTCGATCCAGAGCGATGATTTCATCCATGTCAGACCAAAAACCGATACACAGCCCGGCTAACATACCGGCCCCAAGCGCTGACAGTTCCGGGTCGGCGCACACAGTGATCGGCCGGGACAACACATTGGCCAGGTGTTGCATCAGGTACTGATTTCTTGTGGGCCCGCCGTCCACAAAGATGCGCCCTCCAGCGGCCGCTGTTTGCCGGTACATGGCATTAAAAACATCAACCACTTGCAGAGGCATTGAGAGTGCGGCAGCGTGCGCGATGTGTGCAGGCTGGGTGGAAAAGCTCAGCCCGGCGAGCAGGCCACGCGCTTGCGGATTCCAATGTGGTGCACCGAGTCCCACCAATGCGGGAATCAGTGACACGCCTTCTGAAGACTCAACTGTCGCTGCAAGTCGCATCAATTCGTCTACATCGCCTTCGAGACCCAGCAGTGTTGCAACCCAAGGGAACACCGAAGCGCTGACGAGTATGTTGCCCTCCAACGCGTGAGTGATGTTGCCATTCATTGACCACGCGATGGTGGTTGTCATGCCATTGGCAGGCACACAGAATTGCGGCGAGATCATCATGACAGAGGAGCCGGTTCCAAAGGTGGCTTTGGCTTCGCCCGGTGCAAAAGCCGCGTGCCCGAACAAGGCCGCATGGCTGTCACCGATCGCGGATGTTATGGGCACACCGTCGCTGACACCCGGGACGTTTTTGGTGTGGCCGAACAGATGGCTGCTATCGGTGACTGTGGCCAGCATGGACCTGTCAATACCAAATAGTGTGCAAAGGTCTGGATCCCATTCACCCGTTTGCACATTTAGCAATTGCGTGCGAGATGCATTTGACCGATCTGTTGCGTAGCGTTGACCGTTGGTGAGCTTCCAGATCAACCATGTATCGATAGTGCCGATGCAACTGTTGCTACTGCCATCCAAATTGAGTAGCCAGCGCATTTTTGATGCGGGGAATAACGGGTCTAACGGTAAGCCGGTTTTGGCCAACACCTCGTCGCTGTGGCCGTCTGCTTTCAGCTTTTCTGTTTGGTCGGTGGTTCTTCGGCATTGCCAGGTAATCGCCGGGCCAATCGGCTGACCCGATGAGGCGTCCCAGCGCACAACAGATTCGCGTTGGTTCGAGAGACCGATTGCGACGATAGCAACGGTCTGGGCTTGGGCGACGCAGGCTTGTATAGCGGTAATGACGCTTGACCAAATATGATCTGCTGATTGTTCTACCCAGCCTGGTTGTGGGTGTGAGATTGTCAAGGCCGCCGAGCCTTGCGCCATAATGCGACCGCGGTTGTCGATTAGAATCGCCTTTGTATTGGTCGTGCCCTGGTCTATGCAGAGAATAGCGTTATCAGGCAATGCGCTTTTTTCCTTTGTTATAAAAGAGTTGGTGTGCCGCCTCGCTGATACCGGTTGCCGACATACCAAATTCATCGAGCAGGTAATTTGCAGATCCGGTAGGCGCAAACACACCCGGCACACCCAGAATTTTCATGGGTACAGGGCACTGTTGCACAACCACCTCCGCTATCGCACTACCGAGACCTCCATGAACAGAATGCTCTTCGCAAGTTACTATAGCGCCGGTCTCTGTTGCTGCTGACACAATGGTATCAATATCAATGGGGCTGAGTGTTGCCATGTTGATGACACGAGCCTCTATGCCTTGTTTGGCCAGCAGTTCCGCTGCCTGAAAAGCCCGGTGGGTGAGTGTGCCGTTAGCTATAATGGTTAGATCTTGTCCTGGCCTTATTGTGTTTGCCTTGCCTGCGACAAACCGATGGTTTGAGTCAAAAATGTTCGGAACACCGACACGAGAGAGCCTTAAGAAGACCGGGCCGTCATGATTGGCAGCAAATTCGACCGCACCTTTGGTCTCCGACGGGTCTGCAGGTGCGACGATGGTGATGCCAGGCAATACACGGGTCCAGGCGAAGTCTTCAATAGAATGATGGGTAGGGCCCAGCTCACCATAGGCCATGCCGGAACTAATGCCGCATAACTTCACGTTTGCGTGTGTGTAGGCAACATCTGCTTTTATTTGCTCAAGTGCTCGGCCGGTTAAAAAGCACGAGGCGGCGCAAACAAACGGTATCTTGCCACCATTGGCCAAGCCCGCGCCGACACCAACCATGTTCTGTTCAGCGATTCCCACATTAACCAGTCGCTCAGGCCACTTATCGCGGAATCCGCCGAGTTTGCTCGAACCTACAGAGTCGTTACAAACGGCAACGATCTGGTTGTTTTCAGATGCGAGGTTCTCCAGCGTGCTGACAAATGCGTCGCGACAGTCGTGTAGTGTGTCAAAGTCAGTAATCACATCGCCGCCTGTAGTTCTTCAACTGCCTGCTCATATTGTTCCTTGTTGGGCACCTTGTGATGCCACTCTACTTTGTCTTGCATGAAGGATATTCCCTGTCCTTTAAACGTATTTGCCACGATACAGGTGGGTTGTCCTGCTGTTGCTGACCGCTTGTCGAATGCCTCGCGCAGTTGCGCGATATCATGGCCATCGACTGCTGTTGTTGCCCAGCCGAACGCTGCAAATTTATCGGCAATAGGGGCTAATGCATTGGTGTCGTGAACCCTTGCGCCTTGTTGCAACCGGTTGTGATCAACGATTAGCGTGAGGTTGTCGAGTTTGAAATGCGCTGCGGCCATTGCAGCCTCCCAATTGCTTCCCTCCTGCAGTTCGCCATCGCCGCAAAGTACAAACACTCGCCAGCCTTCACCAGAGAGTTGCGCAGCTTTGGCCATGCCGATACCTATGGGTAGCCCGTGACCCAAAGCGCCGGTGTTGGTCTCGACGCCGGGAACTTTGTTTCGGTTTGGGTGGCCGTTTAGGCGAGAGTGAGGTTGTAGAAACGTACTCAGTTCATCCAGTTCAATGAAACCACGATGCGCAAGGGTGGTGTAGAGCGCGCAGGCGGTATGGCCTTTACTGAGTATGAAACGATCCCGTGTGGGTTTGTTGGGCTGCGTCGGGTCTATGTTTAGCGTGTGGAAGTACAGCGTTGTGAGAATATCGATAGCTGACATTTCTCCGCCTATGTGTCCGGCTTTGGCGCGATAGACAGTTTTAAGGTCGTCTAGCCGTATTTGTCGTGCCATATCCTGGAGGGTCTGAACGTCCAACGTGAAGGTCTCTAGTGAATAAATATACAGGCAGATAATTTCATGCAGCCGGGTATCTGTCAATGCTTTTCGAAAATCTGCATATTTGCGACTTAATTTAATTAAACGTTGACAGAAGTTATCAGCTGTATTTAAATCGAAGCACGAATATATATTCACATCCGGTAAATAACTCGGCTGTTTGTCACTGGACAGGCAGTCCTCGAGTGATAGTCGCGAACGAATTTATTTGGCATATCAATAATGGCATTTGAAACAAATGGCTGCTGAAACCAATAATCGCTCAAGGGGTGTGCTGAGCAGTCTTGGCAACATCTTGTCCGGCACAACCGGGCCGCTCATTGGCCTGCTCTTGCTGGTTGTGTATTTAAGTTTTGCGACAGACACTTTTTTCACAGTCAGAAATTTCCTGAACATCCTTGACCAAATAACGGTGCTGGGCATTCTTGCCATTGGCATGACGTTCGTTATTTTAATTGGTGGAATCGACTTGGCCGTCGGGTCAATTCTCGCGCTTTGTATCATGGTGATGGGGCATCTGGCCAAAGAGGCTGGTTTGCCCATGTGGTTGGCAATCTCTGTGGGGTTAACGGTTGCCGGGCTGGCGGGTGGTATCTCGGGTACGCTGATCGCCTATTTCCGGGTACCTGCTTTTATAGCCACGCTTGCCATGATGTCGGCTGCACGGGGTCTTGCCAACATGGTCACTGATGGCCATCAAATTATCAGTTTTCCTGCCTGGTTCAACCTGATGGCGCTCATCAGGCACGGCGGTTATATCACCACAACCGTTGCTGTGATGTTTGTCGTTTTTGTCGTTTGCTGGATTTATCTCCGATTCACATCCGGCGGGCGAAGTCTCTATGCCATTGGCGGTAATGAGGAAGTAGCTCGATTGGCGGGTATCAATGTAAAGCGACATACCGTCGGTGTTTATGTTGTCTCCGGCGTATTGGCAGGGCTCGCGGGCATTATGCTGGGTGCTCGCCTCGATTCGGTGCAGCCCAGCGCTGGATTTACCTATGAGCTTGATGCAATTGCCGCAGTTGTTATTGGCGGTACCAGTTTGTCGGGAGGCACTGGAGGGTTAACAGGTACGGCTATTGGTGTGCTTATTATCGGGGTGCTACGAAACGGTTTGAACCTGTTAGGAGTATCGCCTTTTACCCAGCAAGTGGTCATTGGCGTGGTTATAGCGGCTGCCGTAGCGGCTGAAGCGTTTAAAAAGAAGAAGTAACGATTGGTGCGGTTGAGTCACAAGCTCACGAACCAAAAATGTTTAATCACCAAATATGTTTAATCATGAGAGGAGAGTAAAAGCATGAAATTCAGAAAAATACTGTTGGCCGGAGCGGCTATGGTCACGGCGGCAGCGACGTCTTTCAACGCAAGCGCTGCAGAGGTTAAGAAAATTGGTTTGGCGGTACCGAATCTGTCAGCAGACTATTTTATTCAGATTCAGGAGTCGGTTGAAGAATACGGTGCAAAGTTGGGCATCGAAGTCATCACTGTGAATGCCAACAACGATAGCGCAACACAGGTGTCACAGGTGCAGGATCTACTCACCCAGAACATCGATGCCTTTATCTATATCCCTGCGGGAGCGGCTGCTGCAACAGTACCGACAAGATTGGCGCGTGCGGCCGGTATTCCGGTTATCAATGTTGATCGCAACGCAGAATCCGAGCCGGGAGACACATTTATAGCCGGTGAAGGTATTAAGTCTGCCTACGAAGTGTGCAGTCACCTTATTGAGCTGGCTGGTGGTGAGGGTGAGATGCTCATGATTCATGGCCAGAAGGGTGTTACACCAGAGGTTAATCGTGCGCAGGGTTGTAAGCAGGCTATAGCCGAGCATTCCGGTGTCGAACTGGTCGGGCAGCAGTGGAGCGAGCGTTGGTCTCAGGATGAGGGTTTTGCGCTGACGCAGAACTTACTGCAAGCCAATCCGAATGTCTCCATCATTTTTGGGCAAGCAGATGGTCTGGCTATGGGCGCTGCAAAAGCGGTAGCAGCATCGGGTGCGTCACAGCGTATATACGTGGGTGGCTATGATGGCGATGTTGGCGCATTGCTGGCGTTGAAAGAAGGTGTGTTCGATGTAACGGCAACACAAAGCACTCGCACCATGGGTCGTCTAGCGGTTGATTCTGCCATTGCTGTTGCGAATGGCGAGACCATACCCAAAGAGCAAATCATCGATGCTGAGTTGACCACAAAAGACAACGTGCAACAGTTTATCGATGATCACCCATAGGCTCCGGCGATAGAGCTTTAGTTTATGTCCAGTAGGGAGTCTCCACTACTTTCCTTGAGGCAGATTCGCAAGAGCTTTGGGCCAACCGAAGTTCTCCACGGAATTGACCTCGATATCTATGCTGGGGAAGTAGTGGCACTTTTAGGTGAAAATGGTGCCGGCAAATCAACCGTATCAAACGTGATTGCCGGCACCATCGCGCCCAGTTCGGGTGAGATGACATGGATGGGTGAACCCTATGCGCCCGCCAATCCCAGAGCCGCCATCGACACGGGCCTGGGCCTTATACATCAGGAACTGCATTTACTCGAACACCTGTCCATTGCAGAAAACGTATTCGTGGGTCGCTGGCCAAAACGGTTTGGCTGCGTAGATCGCGCCCACATGGAGCGGCAGGCGCAAGCGCAGCTCGAACGCTTGGGCCTCGAGATATCCCCGTCACGGTTGGTGCGAGGTTTGTCCACTGCCAATCAACAACTCATCGAGATAGCCAAGGCGCTGGCACTGGATGCCAAATTACTGATTCTTGACGAACCGACCGCTTCATTGGGTGGGGCGGAGACAGAGCTGTTGTTCGATCAGATCGAGCAGTTAAAAGCCGATGGCGTCGGCATTATCTACATTTCCCATCGGCTGGAAGAAATTAAAAAAATATCGGACCGTGTGGTTGTCATGCGCGATGGTGATAAGGTGCAGGAGTTTGATAGTGGCAATGTGCCGGTACGCACTATTGTGGAAAGCATGGTGGGTCGTAGTTTAGACCGAATGTTTCCGGCTATTCCCCATCCCTCGGAAGAGTGTAGCTTTGAGGTCAAAAATCTTACGTCGGCGCTGGGTATGTTTGAACAGGTCAGCTTTGAGGTTAACAAGGGAGAGATATTCGGTATAGCAGGATTGGTTGGGGCTGGCAGAACAGAGTTGGTCCGGGCAATGACCGGCGCAGACCCCATTAAAAGCGGCAGCATCAAATTGTTTGGCAAAGACATCACACCCAAAACACCACAAGACTCCATTCGTCACGGGGTGGTTATGGTGCCTGAAGACAGAAAATTACAAGGCTTGATCGTTGATCACTCGATTGCCGACAATGTTGCCTATGCCAACTTTCCGGCAATATCGCGCAATGGGTTTTTAAACCATAACATGGTCAATGATTTCGCGAACACAACAACGACCCGGTTTGGTGTTAAAGGGCAAACATTCCAGCGCGCCGACGAGTTATCGGGCGGCAATCAACAAAAAGTCATTTTGGCCAAATGGCTCGCCAAGGATCCCAAAGTGGTTATTCTTGATGAACCGACCCGTGGTATTGATGTGGGTGCCAGGTCGTCAATTTACGAGAGTATTGTGGCTTTGGCAGAGAAGGGCATCAGCGTGATTGTTGTGAGTTCTGACCTTGAAGAGGTGTTGGGAATTTCCAACCGGGTTATGGTCATGGCGCAAGGGCGCATGACCGGTGTTCTGGAAAGGGGCGCTGCCAACGATGTCTCTGTGATGGAGTTGGCCACACGTTAATGTACCACTATTGTCAGATAGATCACGAGACCATGCTATGTCGAATAATTCCCTGAACGCCCCGGCCCTGTTTGATTTAACTGGCTCAGTGGCTCTGGTCACTGGGGCAGGTAGCGGAATTGGCCAGTGTATAGCCCTCGGTCTGGCCCAATGTGGTGCCAAGGTCGCGTGTCTTGATCGCCGTGACGATGGTGGTTTGGACACAACCATAGAGATGATTAACACAGCTGGCGGTACTGGATTATCATTGCAGGCAGACGTCACCAATCGAGAGTCACTGGATGATGCCGTTGCCCGGACTGAAAAATCGTTGGGTCCTTTGGGTATTGCCGTTAACGCTGCAGGTATCGCCAATGCCAATCCTGCGCAAGACATGCTGGAAGATCAGTTCCAAACCTTGATGGACATCAACTTAAAAGGGATATTTTTTTCCTGCCAGGCTGAAGCGAAGGCAATGCTACGGCATGGCAAAGGGTCCATCATTAATATTGCCTCTATGTCCGGTGTCATCGTTAATCGTGGTCTCGAGCAGTGTCATTACAATGCCTCTAAAGCGGGTGTGATTCACATGGGTAAAAGTATGGCCATGGAATGGGTAGCGGGTGGTGTTCGGGTGAATTCGATTAGCCCCGGTTATACCGCGACTCCCATGAATACACGGCCCGAAATGGTCCATCAAACCAAAGAGTTCGAAGAACAGACCCCTATGGGGCGCATGGCATCTGTGCATGAGATGGTAGGGCCAGCCATATTTCTTGCCAGTGATGCATCCTCTTATTGTACTGGTGTCGATTTGTTGGTCGATGGCGGGTTCTGTTGTTGGTAATGTAGCCCGCCATTAATGCCCGTTATTAAACACGCGAGACCGCATTGACAATATCATCCAAAAATTTGGGTTGGAGATAGTAAACATGCGATTTAGAGATAAAACGGTCGTAATAACCGGTGGTAATCGGGGTATTGGTTACGCCATATCAACACGATTTGCACAAGAGGGTGCAAATGTTGTTATGGCCTCTATTGAAGAGCACGTCACCGAAGCGGCAAACAAACTGATGTCGGAGACGGGTGCATCTGTACTGCCGGTTGTGTGTAATGTATCGGAACTTACAGAGGTCAAAAACCTGTATGCCAAAGCTGATAAAGAGTTTGGCAGTATTGATATCTCGATACAAAATGCGGGCATTATTACCATTGCAAAAATCGAAGACCTCACTGAAAAACAATGGGACGACACCATGGAGGTCAATACCAAGGGTGTTTTCCTGTGCTGCCAGGAAGCCATTCGATACATGAGAAAGTTAGGCGGTGGCAGACTAATCAATACCGCCTCCGGTCAAGCACGAGATGGTTTTATCTATACACCCCACTATGCTGCCTCCAAGTTTGGTGTCATGGGCATCACTCAAAGCCTTGCAAAAGAAGTGGCGCTTGATGGCATAACAGTAAATGCCATCTGTCCCGGCATTATTACCACCGACATGTGGGATTACAATGATCGCGTCTGGGGCGAAATGCTCGGTGACTATGGACCGGGCGAACTCATGGCAGAGTGGGTAGACAACAACATTCCGATGAAACGCGCCGGTGAGGGCAAAGATGTGGCAGGGCTCGTCGCATTCCTGGCCAGCGGCGATGCAAGCTACATCACCGGGCAAACCATTAATGTAGATGGCGGGTTGATTATGTCGTGATGGGTAGCATGCTGTACGGGCCCCGTGCTTGTGGGCGTTACAACTTCAGAACACTGTTACCCCGAGACCTGTCATCGTGTTATACAGCGCGTGGTGTTCGAGCAACAGTGTTGGTACCATTGCAGCCCACTTCGAGCTGCGATTAAATGGGTGCTGGTTTTGCCAAGGTTTGGTATGGGTTGTCACGGTGTGCCTTGGTGTACCACGTTGTGCCTTGGTGTACAAGGGAAACGGCCCATCTAATGACGAGAATGCCTCGGCAGGTGTATAAACACCCATGATAGTTAAAGGTGAGCGGTTGCCCGTACACCACATTCAATACTCAACTGATCTAGAGCCGGTTTCCAATTTTTTATCGGCATGGCCCAGCGTTTGGAGGCTTCTTGTATAGCAAGGTACACAGCCTTCAATGCCTTATCCCCGGGCTTGCCTATCCTGGGGCTTCCTAATCCTGCGGCCTCGTTATCCTAGCTCTTCGTTATACTAGGGCCTCATTATCCCGGGGGCCTCGTTATCCCGGGGCCTCATTATCGAGGGGGCCCATTACCCTAGAGCCTCCATATTTTAGGGCCTTAGTCATTCTGACTTGGTAGGGTGACTCTTATCACCCAGGGTTTTTTTAACTCTGGCACGCAATACAGGCAGCGCCTCCCGCACAAACCAGTCGTTTCGTTTTAGCCAGATATTGTTACGTGGGCTTGGATGTGGCAGCGGCAGTAGCGATTCATCATAACTTGCATAATCGCGCACTGTTTCAGTTAATGTTTTTTTCTGAAACGGTAAATGCCATGCCTGAGCGTATTGCCCTATAACCAGTGTTAGCTCCAGCTTGGGCAATGATGCAATTAACTGATCGCGCCAGGTTTCTGCACATAGTGGTTTAGGGGGCAAGTCACCGGACTTACCCCTACCTGGATAACAGAACCCCATTGGCAGAATTGCAATTTGGGTTTCATCGTAAAAGGTCTCTTTATCTATACCCATCCACTCCCTTAGCCGATCGCCACTGGCGTCATCAAAGGGAACACCGGAGTTATGCACTTTGATCCCCGGTGCCTGACCTGCAATTAGAATTCGTGCGTCCGGATGACATTGCAATACTGGTCGAACACCGTGTTCGAGTTCTTCCTTACAAAGTGTGCATGACCTAACAGAGCCAATAAGCGAGTTGAATGATTGGGTTGACATGAATCCACCATAGACTGTTTGGAGCACGCTGACCATGGTTGCTCCACGATAAGATGCTGTGTGCCTTGGATATTAGCTTACGGTGTATCATCTCCCAGCTCGGCAATCAGAAAATCAACGGTGACTCTGATTTTCTGTAGTCGAAACTTTGGCGGGTGGTACAACAGGTACAACCCAAATTGGACGTCGCCACTAGTAGAAAGTGGCCCATCTTCAAGATCAATTTCTATCAATCGTTTTTGTTTAAGGTCGCGAGCTACTCCCCAGCGTGGCAGAAATGCAATGCCACGTCCTGAGATTACGCTGTCAAGTAAAGACTGACCGTGGTTGGTTATATAGGCAGGGCTTAGGTTTATTGGCTCCCACACACCGTTGCGTTTTGTGAGCCAGTCAAGTACTCCATTAGGGGTGCGATACATAAATACGGTGTGCTCTTGCAAATCAGTTGAAGTCGTGGGTGTGCCATTCGCATTGATATACTCAGGTGTAGTCACTAAAGCAAATCCATGATCCCCCAGTCTGCGAGCGACTACTTGTTCGGGGGGATTCGATGCGGCACGGATCGCTATATCCACATCGTTACTGGCCAGGTTAATTACTTGATCCGTCAGGTTCACATCAAACGTGATGTTGTTATATAGCCCCCTTAGTTTTTCCAATGCGGGTAACACAAAGCGCTCTCCATATCCGGGCATGGCAGT
>CALDUO010000171.1 GCA_937923745.1 uncultured Granulosicoccaceae bacterium | reverse complement strand
CCTGCAAAGTTACAACCCATAGTTTAAGTTGGTTTGTAACAAGCCATCGCTATCGGATGACCTGTTACTAAAACACCCAACATTCCCACTATATTCCCTCTCAGTGAAAAAAAATTCGTTTTTAATATTATGATTGTCATAACGTGGTTTATTTTCGGCAGCAAGGGCTTCAGCCATTAACAATGAGAGTGTCTAGCAAATCCAATTTGGACATCACGTATTGTGAAACGCAGTGGCAATTATGGTGTGTAATTTTTGTAGAGTACTGGCGGTCTCTGATGCAACAATCACAAATCGTTGTCCCTGTTTGACCCAATCGGCCGCCAGCAGGTTTGGGTATTTGGTGGTTTTTAGTGGTGTGTTACTGCTGCCGGTCGCTGACATAAAGCAAAGGGCGAGCGGTGTATGTCCTTCTTTTGTATAGATAAGCTGAACCAGTATGTCGCCTTCATACCCCAATTCCTGCGCGCGTACGAACTGATAGCCCTCTTT
The DNA here is from genome assembly GCA_937923745.1 of uncultured Granulosicoccaceae bacterium. Classification (GTDB taxonomy): domain Bacteria; phylum Pseudomonadota; class Gammaproteobacteria; order Granulosicoccales; family Granulosicoccaceae; genus CALDUO01. The sequence continues at coordinate 42,803 of CALDUO010000171.1, read as the reverse complement.
TGTCAGGTTGGGGATGGTGGCGTTGATGGTGTTATTGTCACTTACTTTTGACAAAAGGGCTTTAGCAAATTTCCTGTCAGGTATTAATCCCTTGACGGTATTGCTGACATACAATGACTGATAATTTGCGACCGTATCGACCCATTCCTTTTGTATCTTACTTTCAACTGTTTGTAGTTTGGTAACACTGTCCGGGGTATCCCGTATAGATTTGTTTTTCAGTGCTGATTGATTTCCCAGCGAATACCCGAAAAAAGCGCTGGTGACGATTCCAAGAGCAAGACACGCCGCTTGAGCCCATTGGCTGAATCTTAAACTAATTCTTGTGTTGTCGTGTTTTAGTTCACCAGACAGTTTTGCACATAACACATCAGGTGGGATGCCGGTTTTGGTGTTTGGTAATTTATGGTAATTACTGTGGTTTGAAGCGGATACCATACGTTTTACGGTTTGTCGCAATCTATCCGGTAGCTCGCAGGTATTTTGCCACTCAAACGCAGGTTTGAAAGGTAGGTTCGAAGCCTCCAGCATTGCCAACGTGGCTTTCAACTTTTCGTCATGCTTTGCCAAGTCGTATAACAGCTGCCGTTTTTCCGGGGGCAGCTGCTTATCTGCAAAGAGCACAAGGTCGGTGTTGGTAACAATCATGGTGTCTGCGTGAAAATATGCATCAGTAGGAATTGGCCCTGATGCAAACCTTCCGATCTGTTTAATGTTCGAAGGCGCTTATGGGTAGAGCCATTAGTACTAACACGGCAGCTAATCAATTTATTCCCTAAAATATGTGTGGTACTGCTCAGATAGTTCCTGATGCCATCACGGCGTCCGATCTGCATTTGTTGTCGTAGGTCTGGTTTTTTTGTCCAGCTGCCAGCCATCTCAAACTACCCGCCTGAAAATTTACACTTCGGTGGGAGATCAGGGAACAGAGCCCCCGGCTGTATTATCGCGGGCAGGATCGATTCTGCGATAGCACTTGGTCAGAGTGTGCTGTTATACGCACAATGTGTGTTGTGCGGGTATGCATTTGATACAGGCTCCATGCTAGTATTCAGTCCAAGGCAACGCCGTTTGATTGAGCTGATTGGTTAGTTATATCTGGCACCAGTGCCGATCACCAGAGCCGATCACCAGAGCCGATGGTATTTTGGGTGGCAGCACGAAAGCTGTTATGTGCATCAGGCCAATGACTGTGCAGTATCAAGTCAGGTACTGGCGACGTATCTGCTCGCAGGTCGGAGAGCGACAGGTGATGTTTAGCAGGGAGGGGAGCGTGTTTTGCTACTGCCAGAACAATGACGAAACACGTTCTGTCAATTTCGTTTAAGTGCATTATTTATGGATACACCAGTGTCTGAGGTAGCGTTGCTTCTTGAGTCAGAGCTCGAACCGTTGTGGCGGTTTGCGTTACGGTTGACGGCCAATGCCGATGATGCTGCCGACCTCGTTCAGAAAACTTGCGTGAAGGCGCTGGAGAATCAGTCCAGCTACGCGGCGCAGGGAAAATTCAGAAGCTGGTTGTTTCGAATACAGCACCGAATCTGGCTTAATGACCTCCGCTCCAGAAAACTCCGCGCTCATTTATCGCTCGATACCACATCAGACACCATCGAGACTGCCTCCGGAGATACAGCAGCGCTACAGCCACCTTCGGTATCAGACAGCACCGAAACGTCATTGTTTCTCGCGCAGGTTTGCCATGCGGTTGATCGTCTGCCTGAAGCACAACGTCTGGTGATTCTATTGGTGAGTGTGGAAGGCTTTAGCTACAGTGAAGCTGCCGATATCTTGGATGTGCCAGTGGGCACGATAATGAGCCGTCTAGCGAGAGCGAGAGTGGCGATCGGACGCTTCCAGCAAACCGACAGTCAATTGTCGTCGAGTCGGCACCGTTTACGAGAGAACAACTCACGGGAGAAGAACGTAAATTTAGACACTCAATCGGTCACCTCCAGCCAACTGATTTCGGATCATAAATTATGACACTCAGTGATGAAGAGTTAGTGCTTTATGCCGATGGCGCTCTGAGTGAGGAGCGCAGACAGGAAATCATACAGTCGGCGGCACACGATCCTGAGCTGGCAGAAATATTGGCGGCGCTTGACGCATCTCGCTTGCCGTATCAGGCAGCGTTTCAGCAAAAACCTGAACCCCCTGTGCCTGAGCACATTCGAAACACCGTCAGGCAGCTGATAAACGAGAACGCTCAGACGGGTGCTGCGCCTGAACATTCTGGTACCGAAAGCGCCAACGTGTCCTCGTCTGAGCGGCGGGTTTGGCCATCACGGTTTTTGCAAGCTGCATGTCTGGTGCTGAGTTTAGGGGTGGGTTATGTCGCAGGCTCCGGTCTGCTGTCACACGATCGATCCACCGCTACAGCGGGAGATTTAGATTGGGTGCAGCGAGTAGCGGATTACCAATCGCTGTATGTGCCCAACACGGTTCGACATATTGAAGTAGACCAGGCTGCCAGCCAAAAAACGTTGGATACTATTGCAAAAAGCTCTGGCCTTACGACCGCAATACCCGATCTCACTGCATCTGGCTATGCATTTGTTCGGGCACAAGAACTCGGGTTTGAAGGCGAGCCCCTGGTGCAGCTTGTGTATCACAAAGAGGGTCGGCCACCGCTGGCGTTGTGTTATATGGCGGCCAGTCAATCCAATAACACCCCAGTGCACCTGCAAGACTTTCACGGCCTGAGTACGGCTAGCTGGACCGACGATCAACAGCGGTATGTGATTGTGGCTGAAGAGTCTCCGGAGACTTTGACCGAGCTTTACGAAAATATTGCGCAGGTGTTTAAAACTTCCTGATTGCGTGGTTGTTTTTTCGGTATGCTGATGGTTTGGCATGGCATAAGCGGGTGAAACATGGTGGCATTGTACGACGCGCTGGGCGTTAACTACTCGGTCACCCGTTGCACAGAGCCTCGTATTGCACGGCCATTGTATGCAGCATTGGCCGGGGCTACCCGCATCGTCAACATCGGAGCTGGCACCGGATCGTATGAGCCCGAGTCTGTGCCACTGGTTGCGGTGGAGCCGTCGGCTACCATGATTGCACAGAGACACACAAACGCCCATCCGGTTGAACAGGCTTCCGCTGAACAATTACCGTTTCCCGACAATGCGTTTTCACATGCGATGACGGTGCTGTCAATGCACCATTGGACAGACAGACCACGCGCCTTTCATGAAATAAATCGTGTGACGACGAGTCGGTTCGTTGCCATTACCTGGGACCCCGATAGTCCGCCTTTTTGGTTAACCCGCGACTATTTCCCGGAAATTCACCTAAAAGATCAGACTAATTTTCCGTCGATGGCGGAGTTGGGTGAGTATTTCGATGACGTGGAAATACAAACCATACCTATACCGGCAGATTGTCGCGACGGCATGTTAACGGCATTCTGGAAACGCCCGGCGGCCTATCTTCAGCCTTCAGTAAGGCAAGCAACTTCACCCTTTGCCAGTATTGAGCGATTGGCAGAGGGTCTGGAAAAACTTCAAAACGATCTGGCCAGCGGTGCATGGGAAGCCAATAACAAAGCACTTTTGGACAAAGAGGAAGTGGACTTGGGGTACCGGCTTGTGTCGGCAACGACACGGTCGGTGTAACGTTGCCATGCTTGACTCTGCGCTGAACCTGTAGGCCGCTTTCAGTTATCCTGCGTCAGTGTTGATACTATTTGGCGGTAGGGTTTTGCCAGGGTGTTTTGTTGGTGGTACTGTTAAGAACCGATTAGCTTCTGTTGATCGAATTGCCCAATACGCTATAAAGACCTTACTCTCATGACAATGCACAAACGAATCAGACCGTTTAATACCCGTGAAACATACCCTGAACAAAAGCTTGATAATGATTTATGTCAAGGTGTTGTTGCCAGGGGTACCATGGTGTTCTTGCGTGGGCAGATATCCCAAGACCTTGATTCCCGGGAGTCATTGCATCCTGATGACGCTGGTTTGCAAACGCAAAAAGCCATGGAAAATATTAAATTGCTACTCGAAGAGGCAGGAACAACACTCGACAGTATCTGTCGAATCGTTGTGTATCTCACCGATATTCGCTATAGAGAAGCTGTTTATCAGGAAATGGGAACATGGTTAAAAGGTGTTTTTCCGTGCTCTACCGGTTTGGTAGTTACAGCGCTTGCGCGTCCCGAATGGGTGGTAGAGATTGAAGTGACGGCGGTTATCCCTGATTAGCGGGCCAGATGACAGGTGGCTAAATTACAGCCCTTGTCTGTGGTTGCCAGAATAGCCACTGGGTTAAAGCGACGGCAGGGTGTGTCGTTCGAGGATTAAAACTATGACGTTCTCCATTGCGGCGCGTTGCGCCCGAACCGGTATGTTTGGTGTTGCCATTACCACGTCGTCTATAGCGGTAGGCTCGCGCTGTCCGCATGCACGCGCCGGCGTCGGGGCGGTGGCAACCCAGAACATCACTGACCCCCATCTGGCGAGTCTGGTGCTCGATAGCATGGCGTCCGGACAGGATGCAACCACTGCTATCACTACAGTCACCGAACAACGTAAACATATTGAGTATCGCCAGCTGACTGCGGTGGATGCCAATGGCAACACCAGCCACTATACCGGAGCCAATATTCTTGGCATTCACGCCGTTTGTGGAGCAACCGATTGCATAGCTGCCGGTAATTTGCTGTCTTCAGAATCAGTACCAGAGGCTATCTGCGACGGCTTTCATGCGTCACCAGAGGCGCATCTGGCAGAGCGTCTATTGCAGGGTATCGAAGCCGGGTTAGCAGCTGGTGGCGAGGAGGGTGATATCCATTCGGCAGCGCTGTTGGTGTCAGCAGAGATGCCGTATCCGCTGGTAGATTTGCGCGTCGACTGGGATGATCGGAATCCGCTTGGTGTCATGCGTTCGTTATGGCAGGCTTATGAGCCACAAATGCTCGATTATCTGAACCGCGCGATCAATCCATCGGTAGCACCGAGTTATGGTGTGGCAGGTGATCCCTAGCCGTAACGCTCGGTTACGGGCAGCATAAAAAGGGTAGGGTAAAAGAAAGACATGGCTTCAGCTAACACAACGTCTATTCGGCCGCTTGCAACGCGCGATAGCTTGGCTTGGCAATCACTTTTTAGTGATTATGCGGCGTTCTACAACGTTGTGATTCCGGATGGTGGGCAGGGCCGCGTGTGGAATTGGATATTTGACAACGATAATCCGTTTTGGTGTGACGTTATAGCGCTACAACATTCAGATACCCGTAACAGTGAGCTTATCGGGTTTGTTCAGTACCAGCTTATGCACCGTTCATTGACAGGTGAAATGGTCTGTTACCTGAGTGATCTGTACGTTAAGCCCGAGCATCGAAATAGCAGAGCCGGAAAAGCGCTGATTGATCATGTGATATTAACTGCACGTGACTGGGGGGTGAGCAATGTGCGTTGGCTAACTCAAGAGTCCAATGCGCGGGCACGTAAACTGTATGATCATTACTGTCCGAAATCAGAATTTATTCTTTACAGTTATCCAGTACCGGAAGCCGATTAAGAGAGTAAGCCTGGAGTTCTCTGCCCGAAAGTCTCTACCTTGACGTCTCTGGTTCGAAATCTGTGGCTCGAAGTCTGTAGCTCGAGGTCTGTGGCTATCAATAATTACTCATTTAGATCTGTAGTTTCAGCTGATCTGGCGCTGTTGTCAGATTGGTTAAAAGAGCCGTGGGTGTTGCGGTGGTTCACCGGTGATGATTACATCAATACACTGGAACAACATCTGACTGACATTAGGATCAGGATACAACTGGTTCTGTTAAATGATAAGCCCTTTGCCTATGTGCAGGATTACGACATACAGGCATGGCCTGATCATCATCTGGGTTATTTGCCCGTTGGTTCTCGCGGTATCGATACCTTTATAGGGGTAGATGCGTTTATCGGGAAGGGGCATGGAACACGATACCTGTCTCGTCTGACGCATCAACTTTTTGAAACCGGGGTGCCAGCCCTCGGTATCGACCCTCATCCTGACAACACAGCCGCTATATCTGCGTATCGAAACGTCGGGTTTGCAGTGGATAATAAAATCAACGGCGAGTGGGGGAGTTGTGTGCTGATGTCGTTATATGCCTCTCGGTAGTGGTAACCGGCGACGCTAGCTTGCGTTATTCATAAGGGGGCCCTTTCAGCAGACGGCGCGTCTTTGCGGATCGCTGCAGCAAGTCGCTCTGGTGATGCCTCTGATGATGCTTCTGGTAATGTCTCTGGTAATGTCTTTGGCAGATCGCTTTGGTCATGGCATTGGTAATTGTTTTAGCAGATCGTTCAATCGAGTGACACCCAAAGCTATTCTACGGGTTGAGTTCAATCGAGCGAGCTGTGACGATGCTCTGCCCAAGGTGGTAAGCAGGTAGTGCTGAACAGGAGGTGGTAGACAGGAGGTGGCGAGCAGGAATTCCCTGTGTTAGGTTAGCGCGAGAGTGGGGTTGTACCCGATTGATCATCTGGCTGTTATCCTTGTCTCAGAAGTTGTATAGGTTAACCACATTATAAAAGAGGAAGCTGTCGTTTATTTTATCAAAGCCATAGGTGATGGTGGCCTCTGGATGTCACCAAAGCCCACTCTTACAGTCTCCGGCGATACCAATATCAACAACGGTACCAAGCCTGTCACTACCAATGTCACCAGAAACTCCACCAGAAACGCCACCGGAAATGTCACCAATGATGCAGTAGAGGTGTATTCGCTCGAAGCATTTAGACAGGCGGGTGTCACATCGGTTGTATCATTACTTGAAGAGCCAGAGGCCTCCAAGGCTGGCTTGTCAGCTTAACCGACCATCGCCAAAACACTGGGTATCACTTTTACTGCTTATCCCATCAAAGACTACGGACTCCCCGTGTCTGATGCGTCTTATCTAACGTTTGTACGTGAGCTTTGGCAACGCATACATCGAGGTGAGCAGGTGTTGGTACATTGTTACGGCGGTATTGGGCGTTCTGGGATGGTGGTGGCAGGTATTCTCATCTATGATGGTTTTACACCTGAAGAGGCGTTTGCTTACGTGTCGAATAAGCGCAAGCATTCCGTGCCCGATACTGCCGAACAAAAGCAATGGGTGACAAATCTGCACCAGTCACTGGTGGATCTTCGCTTAAATTAACACCAATTCATTTTCAAGATTTGGCGGTAGTGTGTGTAGAGTTAGCGGATAAGAACAGGAGACTATGGAAATACATAAGATCGCGGCGTTTGCAGACGGCCAGCAAGGAGGAAATCCTGCAGGTGTGGTAATTGATCAGGAGCACCCGCCGGAGGCAACCATGCAAGCTATGGCGGCTGAGATCGGTTATTCCGAAACTGCGTTTTTAGCGCCTGCCCGGTTACCGAAAAAACGTCATGATCATTGGCGAGTTCGGTATTTTTCACCAGAGTCTGAAGTCCCGTTCTGTGGTCATGCCACGATTGCATTGGGCGCTGCGTTAACGAGTAAATTCGGTACCGGAATTTTTAACCTCGCGCTGAATCAGGCGGATATCACGGTAGAGGGTATAAAGACGGAAGGTAACCTTATAGCAGCGCTACAGTCACCACCAACGTTTTCCAGAATACCGGATGAAGCCATGGTGAATGAGGCGTTATCACTATTCGGTTATCGCACTACTGATCTCGATCAGCGCCTGCCGCCTGCGTTTATCCATGCGGGTGCCAATCATTTGGTTGTTGTGTTGGCGTCGCGCAAGTTGCTGTCTGCAATGCACTATGAGTTGGCAGTTGGGCGTCAGTTTATGAAGGCCTATGATCTCGTCACAGTGATGTTTGCGTATGCCGAAACCCCCACGTTATTTCATACACGCAATCCGTTTGCGTCGGGTGGTGTCTACGAAGATCCGGCCACCGGCGCCGCCAGTGCTGCTTTTGCGGGTTATCTCAATGATGTGCAGTGGCCACATGAAGGATGTATCACGTTAATTCAAGGTGAAGATATGGGGAGTCGGTCGCTGATCCAAGCCGACATTAACCCAACACCGGGCAGCTCAGTTCGTGTGTCAGGTGCCGCAAGGTTTCTGGATACCCAGGCTTGTTAATCAGGCTTGTTAATCAGGCGCTCAGGTCCAGTACTGCAGAGCGTTGGAGTACATGGACTCCAGATCGTCAATATTGGATTCACGTGGCGCATTTAAAATGGCGCGTTTTTGCTGAATGGATGATGCAGCAAGCGCCTTAATGTCATTTTGTGTAAAGCCAACGCCCGAGAGCCCGTTTGGCAGATTGCAGTCTTTCATGAGTTGTACTATTCGTGTCGCGAGTACTTCGCCTGCATCGTCGAGGGTTGCGCCCTGTTGGTCTGCGTTCAGAAATCCGGCAGCCTCCAAGTGACGTTCAGGTGTTGCCTCTGCTGTGTACTCAAAAATGGCGGGTGCACTGACCGCAACACTGATACCGTGAGGCACAAACGGCGATGGGGTATCGTAACCTTCGGTGGTGATATCGCTCATCAGGTGTGTCACACCATACGACATGGCATGCGGCAGATGAGTACCTGAATTTCCAAATGCGCAACCAGCCAGTGTGGCCGCCCAACTTAACTGGTCACGTGCTTCATGGTCTGTCGCGTCACGAACACCACGTACCAAATAGTCTGACGCGAGTCGGAGTGCTTCGCGTGCCGACATATCGCTCCATGGATTTGCGCCCTGTATAAGCTGGCGTTGGTTTATATTGGTAACACCTGCATGCTTAGTGTAGGCGCGAGCGGTGTAGCATTCCAATGCATGACACAGTAAATCAAAGCCGGTAGAGGCAACAACATTACTGGGCAGGCTATCGCAGCATGCTGGGTCAACAATGGCTTCGTCTGGCAAAATCCACGGACTGGCGAAGACATATTTGGTGTCGTACTCCATTACCCGAATGACCGAAATTGATGTGCTCTCGGAACCGGTGCCGGATGTCGTGGGGCATGCGATGTGTGGCAGGACCGGTCCCGGCACGGCTTTGCCGCCGCCAATGGGAGGCGCGAAGTAGGCACCCACAGGGTCTTGGTAACGCGACACCACCATGGCCGCTTTTGCGGTATCTATTACCGAGCCGCCGCCAACTGAGATTACGCCGTCGAAGTTGCCGGAGTTCAGAAATTTTGCACCGTCAGCGACGGTCACGTCACTTGGTTCAATGCGAATATCGGAGAAGAGGCTATAGCTGATGCCAACCTTGGCGAGGCTCTGGCAGACGGTGTCGATAATGTGGTGAGTGGCAAGGAAGCTGTCGGTGAAGATTGCAACTTGCTTTAACCCGAGGCGTTGTGCTCTGGCACCGCATTCAGTCAGTGTGCCACGCCCGAAGGTGATTTTTGGGATAGCAACCGTAAAGGTGTTGGCGCAACCCGCCTCGCAATCCGAAGCGGGTGCGTAGTACTGACAACCCATGTTAGCTTGTTTAACTTAGCCTGCTTTGTTGCTGTTGAGGATGGTCAGGCCTTTGAGCAGATTCAGCGCTTCATACAACTGGTAATCTTGCTCAATCAGATTTTCCTCAGCATTGGCGGCCTCTTCTGCTTCGGCCTCAGTCTCTTCATCATCACCGTTAGACAGATGACCCGACAGGTTGGATTCTGTCAGTGGTGTGAAGTCAGACCCTTCGTTTTGGGTTAGAGTGACTTGCTTGGTTTCAATGTCTGGTTCAATACCCTGAGCCTGAATGGATCGGCCACTGGGTGTGTAATAGCGCGCAGTGGTTAATTTAACGGCACCGCCACCCGGCAGGTCCTGAATGGTTTGAACCGAGCCTTTACCGAAGGTTTTGTTACCCATGATAATACCGCGACCGTGATCCTGAATAGCGCCAGCGACAATTTCTGAGGCTGATGCCGAGCCGCCGTTGACCAACACCACCAAGGGGGCTCCGTCGAGGATGTCGCCGTTGGTGGCATCGTAATACAGCTTTGATGACTCTTCGCGGCCATCGGTGAAGACGATACGGCCTTCATTCAGGAACGCATCCGAAATAGCAACTGCACCGGACAGCACGCCGCCTGGGTTGTTACGTAAATCCAGGACAAGTCCGCCGAGCCCGTCGGCATTTTCTTTCTGGAGTGCGCGGATGGCCTTGACCATGTCGGCATTGGATTTGGTTTGGAAGTTCGAAATTCGGACGTAACCAATTGAGTCGTCGAGCATGCGGCTACGCACACTGGTGACTTTAATAACAGCTCGTTTGATGGTGACTTTGAGCGGTGCATCTTCGCCTTCGCGAATGACCGTTAATATGATGTTGCTGCCGGGCTTGCCACGCATGAGCTTTACGGCATCATTCAGCGACAACCCCTTAACCGGAGTGTCGTCAAGGCGAATGATGAGATCGCCGCTTTGCATACCCGCTTTTTGTGCTGGAGTGTCGTCGATGGGTGAAACGACTTTGACAAACCCGTCTTCCATACTGACCTCGATGCCGAGGCCGCCGAACTCGCCGGTGGTTCCGATACGGAGGTCGTTAAATTCTTCGGTATTTAAGTACGCAGAGTGGGGGTCAAGGCCGTTGAGCATGCCTCGAATGGCATATTCGAGCAGTTCGTCGTCATCGACCTCTTCGACGTAGTCGTTTTTGATGCGGGCAAAGACATCGGTGAAGGTGCGCATCTGCTCAAGTGGCAGAATGTCGGTGGTTTTATCCCGGGTGGCCAGTACACTGGTACCCAGCGTCAACGAGACGCCGAGGATAGCGCCAACGAGAACCAATTGTGTTGCACGCATTTTTATCATTCGTTAGATGCTCCTGTCTGGACCGGCGGTATCGCCTTGCCAGTTTTGTCGGGTGCTGCTTATCTTTTTGGTCTCTTCGAGTTTAGCACCGAAAATAAGGTAACTCAGCCGATTAGCCCTTAAATTTTATCGGCCACGGGGAGGGCCGCGCGCAATGAAAAATGCTGCCCTTTCGAACTCGGTTGGCCTTTTTTAATGGGCCTTGGGTAATTCAGCGTTAACGCGGCGGCTCTGCTGCGCTGAAAACATTGTGATGGAGTCAGCAAAACAGCGGCGTTACGGGTTTCAGACAACGATACGCGGTATCAGTTGCAAGTGTCGATCCTTTTATCGGAGGCCCGAGGCCGTATCTTGGGCCTTGGCTCGGGCCGTAGCTTGGGCCTGAGCCTGAGCCTGAGCCTGAGCTTGGGCCTGAGCCCGGGCCGTAGCTTGAGCCTGAGCTAGGGCCTGTGCCAGAGCGCAGAACCGGCTGCAGGTTTTGGCCTCTTGAGTGAATGCCTTGTGTCAGCGGCCGAAAAAACACCGTAGGTGCTGTGACTGGTACGTGTCAGTGATCGATCCAGTTGATCTCTGCTGCGGTAAACCGGTTGATTTGAACTGATTTGAGGCTTTCGGCCATATAGGATGAGGTATGGGAGGTGGGGATACGTCCTACCATGATCTCAGCGCTTCGCTGTGGAAAAAGCGGGGTGCGCAGTGGATTTGTAAACCCGTAGGGATAGACAGGGCCGCCCCAGCCTTCGTACTTATCGGACGCGCCGACGGTGTGCAGCATTTCGTGTGAGATAACGATATTGTTCTGTGCGGCCTGACGTTTGGTCGCGTAGGCGTGTACGACGCCCAATAGTCCTTTTTGCAGCCCCAAAGAATGCGCCAGTGGTTTGTCGCTGAACGGGTCGTAATACAAAACGAACATACGCACTGTGGTTAGACTGGCATCACCCTTGGGTGTGTGCCGATGTGCCCACCAACGGAACTTGAGTCCCCAGATCAGGGTGTCAGCACTGGTTGCATCAACCGGGAGTGCCGGCGGTAACGCTGTCACTGTGTCGCCCAGCCGGACAGCAAAAGGTTTGTCGAGCGGAATGTTCCAGCGGTCAGCTTCGCGTGAAGCCCAGGTCTCGATGTCGGTAAAAGTGGCCGATGACAGTGTGTCGATATACTGCTGGGTGGCGATAAACCGGTCTGCGTTGATGGGGTAGATCACAACGTCGAGCGGTTTGGTCCAATTGCGGCTGTAGAGCGACTGGTGCGCTGACGTTAGCCCAAAAAATATCAACGCGCCAAGCAGCGCCATAATGCGAAGCCCGGTAAAATTGAAGCGGCGTCGAGGCCTTTTTGGATGCCGTGAAGGCCGCGTTCGGGTGGTCATAGTTCGGTAGCGGAGCATGCGCCTGCGCCCTGAATGCAGTACCCTTTGTTGTGTGATGTGGTTCCGTGTTGAACAAACTCAACAGGTGCGGTTTCTGCGTCCTCAATCCCACAGGATCAACCGGACACCCCTATGAAAGACAATCAGGCTGCCAAGGCCATTTTGAGACGTGATTATCAGCCGCCGGCTTTCTGGGTGGACTCCGTACAGTTGGCCTTTGATCTTCAGGATACGGGCACGGTTGTCACCAATACCATGGTGTTGCGGCGCAATGCCGATGCTACCGTCACGGAGCTGGTACTCGACGGTGTCGAGCTCGAACTGTTGTCGGTTAACCTCGATGGCGTGATGTTAAATACCGCTGACTATCAGCTCACCGATGAGTCACTGACATTCAAGGCACTGCCGGATCACGCGAAGCTGATCATTCAGACCCGCATCTACCCCGAGAAAAACACAGCGCTTGAGGGTTTGTACCGGTCCAGCGGAAACTACTGCACGCAGTGTGAGGCGCAGGGCTTTCGTAAAATCACCTATTACCCGGATCGCCCTGATGTGTTGTCGGTCTTTACCGTACGCATCGAGGCAGACCGTGCTCAGTACCCGGTCCTGCTGTCCAATGGCAACAAAACCGACGCGGGTGAGTTGCAGAATGGACGACACTATGCGGCATGGCATGACCCGCATCCCAAACCCTGTTATCTCTTTGCACTGGTTGCCGGTGACCTGGTAGCGCTGACTGACAGTTTTGTTACAGCGTCAGGACGTCAGGTAGAGCTGGCCATCTTTGTTGAAGCACATAACCTGTCGAAATGTAGCTATGCCATGACAGCGCTGAAGGCCTCCATGCGCTGGGATGAAACAGTCTACGGGCTCGAATACGACCTTGATATTTTTATGATCGTTGCCGTTGATGATTTCAACATGGGTGCCATGGAAAACAAGGGCCTCAACATTTTTAATTCCAAATACGTACTGGCAGATCAGGCAACTGCAACCGATGCCGACTTCAGTGGTGTCGAAGGTGTGATCGCGCACGAGTATTTTCACAATTGGACCGGCAACCGGGTAACCTGCCGTGACTGGTTTCAACTGAGCCTGAAAGAAGGACTCACCGTTTTCCGTGACCAGGAGTTTAGCGCCGACATGAATTCGCGTGCTGTCAAACGCATCGAAGACGTGCGCTTGCTCAGAGCACATCAGTTTCCGGAAGACGCAGGGCCCATGGCGCACCCAATCCGTCCTGATGAATATGTCGAGATCAATAACTTCTACACCGTGACTGTGTATGAAAAGGGTGCTGAAGTCATTCGCATGCTGCATACATTGCTGGGTGCGGCAGACTATCGCAAGGGTATCGATTTATACTTTGAGCGCCACGATGGGTGTGCGGTGACGTGCGATGATTTTGTACAAGCCATGCAGGATGCCAGCGGACAGGATCTGACGCAGTTTCGACGTTGGTATAGCCAGGCCGGAACCCCGGTGGTGACGGTGACCGGGGACTATCATCCAGCCACCTCGGAATACCATCTGACACTCACGCAGTCGACTCCGGCAACGCCCGGTCAACCCGACAAAGCGCCATTCCATATGCCACTGTTGGTGTCACTGCTGAGCCCGTCGTTGGGTGAACCGTTGGCGGTAGAAACCGCTCATGCTGATAAGTTGGCCGATGGTACGTTACGTATACATCTCACCGAAGAACGCCAGAGCGTTGTATTTACAGCGGTGACCGAAGCGCCGTTTCTGTCGTTGAATCGTGGGTTTTCTGCACCGGTCATACTGAATCACGACGTCAGCGATGATGAGCTGGCCTTTTTGATGGCACATGATACCGATTCATTCAATCGATGGGAGGCTGGTCAGCAACTGTATCAGCGGGTGATCGAAGCGTTGGTACAAGACTCGACCTTAACGCCTGCCGATAAGCGCTTTCAATCGTTTCACACCGCGTTTGCAACGCTGTTGGGCAACGTATCAGACCCTGCGTTTCTGGCAGAGGCGCTCACGCTTCCGGGCATACAAACCGTGGCGGCGCAGCATGAGATCATTGCCGTCGATGAGATTGATGCTGCCATTCAGTCACTGACGCACTACCTGGCGTCAGAGCACCGTGAGACGTTGGTGCAACTTCGGTCGCAAACCAGCACTAACGGCGGATTCAGTGTCGACAGTGATGCCAAAGGGCGACGTAGCCTTAACAATATCTGTCTGCAATATCTGGGCTCGCTGGATGCTGACCTGTGGCTCGAACCCGTGTTAACGCATTACAACGAAGCACAAAACATGACCGACACGATGGCAGCCCTGCGCGTGCTAACCCATGCCGATGTGCCGGAGCGCGACGAGGTACTGGCAGATTTCTATGACCGTTGGCAGCACGACAAGCTGGTGATCGACAAATGGTTTGCACTGCAGGCCAGTTCGCGCCGACCGTCCGTGATAGCTGAGGTGCGTGCGTTGGCAGAGCATGAGGCGTTCGAACTGAGCAACCCCAACCGGGTGCGTTCCTTAATAGGCGCGTTCGTAGCAACCGGTGGCATTCGGTTTCACGACCGCAGTGGTGCCGGTTATGAGTTACTGGCGGATTACGTGTTACTGCTGGATAAAAAAAATCCGCAGATCGCTGCGCGCCTGGTTAATCCGTTGGGTCGGTGGCGTCGCTACGATAATCAGCGCGCCGACTTAATGAAACGTCAACTGGAGCGCATCAGCCAATCGTCCACACTCTCAAAAGACGTCTCCGAAATCGTATTTCGAAGCCTGCCTGCCTAGGCGGCTTTCGTCACCGCTCGATAGAGCTCAACACTGCGCATAGCGTTGAGTCTCGCCCAATCGAACGATCTGCCAAAGCGATCAACAAGAGCGCTCCGCCTGTGGAGACGAGCCCTGCGCGAACAACGCAGGCTCGAACACAGTCTTTTTCTCTTTGACAAGTAAATGTTACAAAACACACCTCTACACGACACAGTTGTTTACAGATAAAACGCCTCGAAACCCTTAGAGTTTCATCAACAGGGCACACCCGTTGCTCCTGTACAGGTCAGGATGACTGCAGACACGATTGCTGTTTGGTGGCTGCATAAAACAAGTATTTAACAATACTGAATCAGCAATCCTGTACGCAATACTGTTAGCCGGTTTGGCAAGGTTTTGATAGGCGGACGCAAAGAGGGGTTACCCTCCGGTTCGCTGACTGTTGTGCTTCTGCTGGATTGGCAGTTTAAATGTTTAAAGAGGTTATTAAGGCAATGTCTGAAAGAAAAAACGGTACGGTTAAGTGGTTCGATAACGCAAAGGGTTACGGGTTTATCGTGAGCCCGGAAGGCGAGGATGTATTCGTTCACTACCGCGTTATTGAGGGTGAAGGCTATCGCTCGTTGTCTGAGGGTCAGCAGGTTGAATTTATTGCTACCCGCAGCGAAAAAGGCTGGCAGGCGTCAGAGGTTTTTGCCAGCTAAGACGAACACCGCACAAGTTCTGTCACCCTGACAGTCAACTTTGGCTGTTTGTACTACCGGTAAACCAGTGACAAGGCGCGCGGTGAACTCATCATCGCCGCAGGCTAGCAGGCCGTGTCGCATGACACTGATGCCAGCCGACACTATTTGGCCATGAATATCCGGTAGGGTGCCGTATCCCGGCACCCTGTTTCAACGCTATACTGTTGTTCTGGCCACAGGACATCACAGTAATGGATACGGACTCTACCGACGCTTTGCCCAAACCACACAGCGGGCAATTCCAGCTATTCCGCCAGCAGCGTTTCCTGCCTTTCTTCATCACCCAATTTCTGGGCGCTTTTAATGATAATGTCTTCAAGAACGCCCTGATTGCGCTGGTGGCATTTATCGCAGTACGAGAAGCGGGCGCCACCGACAACAGTGCGTTGTTAATCAACGTGGCTGCGGGTGTTTTTATCCTGCCATTTTTTCTGTTTTCAGCCATCGGTGGGCAAGTTGCCGATAAATACGAAAAATCCTTTTTGATAAAACGCATCAAGCTGGCCGAGATTGGCATCATGGTGCTGGCAGCAGCTGCGTTTATACTCAACAGCGTGCCGCTGCTGATCGTTATATTGTTTTTTATGGGTGTGCAATCGGCTTTTTTTGGACCCATAAAATATGGCATCTTGCCACAGCATCTTTCAAACGCTGAGCTGGTTGGCGGTAACGCGATGGTTGAGATGGGGACGTTTCTCGCGATATTGCTCGGCACCATTGCCGGTACCCAACTCATCTCCGTGGGTGTCTCGGAGGGGGCCTCCACCGGTATATGGTTAACGGCAGTTGCGGTAATCCTGATAGCCGTAGCAGGTTACGTTGCCAGTCGCCGTATTCCGGCAGCACCGCCTACTGCTGCAGATCATCAAATAGACTTCAACCCCATTCGAGAAACGTGGCGCTTGGTGCGCTATACCAAAAAGCATCGCGTGATCTTTCAGTCCATTTTGGGCATTTCGTGGTTCTGGATGTTGGGTGCTTTGTATCTGGCGCAGTTTCCGGTGTTTGCCCGGGACGTACTGGGCGGAGGCGTTGGCGTATTTACATTATTGCTGGCGTTATTCTCGGTCGGCATTGGGGTCGGCTCTGCGTTGTGCGAAAAACTTTCGGATCATCGGGTTGAGATTGGTCTTGTGCCGTTTGGAGCCATCGGCATCACCGTGTTTGGTTTTGATCTTTTTCTGGCATCTCCCGACAACCCCCTTGGCACCAACCTTGGTGCGTTTGAGTTTTTGCTAAGCACTGGCGGTTGGCGGATCGCCCTTGATGTATTGCTGATTGGGATGTTCGGCGGTTTCTATATAGTGCCGTTGTACGCGTTGATACAGCAGCTCAGCAAACCCGATCGCCTCTCCCGGGCCATTGCCTGTAACAACATACTGAATGCGTTCTTTATGGTGCTTTCTGCGTTGTTGGCACTGGCGCTGATCAGTATGGGTTTGAGCATTCCACAAATCTTTTTGGTGGCGGCCATTATTAATGCGTTGGTGGCGGCCTATATATTTACGCTAGTGCCAGAATTTCTGATGAGATTTGTCAC
Source organism: uncultured Granulosicoccaceae bacterium (assembly GCA_937923745.1). GTDB lineage: Bacteria > Pseudomonadota > Gammaproteobacteria > Granulosicoccales > Granulosicoccaceae > CALDUO01. The sequence goes on along the minus strand of CALDUO010000171.1, from coordinate 25,649 downwards.
TTGGCTGCTGATACATTCCATTTACCGGGTAGAGAAAACCGGCCTTGATAAAATACCCGAAGAGGGTGCTGTCATTCTGGCCAGTAATCACATCAGTTTTGTTGATCCGCTGATCATTGGCGGGTGTGTTCGGCGTCCGGTGCGTTTCGTGATGTATTATAAAATCTATCAAATACCGGTATTAAATTTTGTGTTTCGTACGGCGCGCGCTATTCCGATAGCCGGTCGTAAGGAAGACGAGGCCATGTTTCACCGTGCTTTCGAACTGATGCAGGAGGCGGTTGATGCCGGTGATGTACTGTGCATTTTCCCGGAGGGGCAAATTTCATCCACTGGTGATTTTAATGAATTTAAACCTGGGCTTGAACGCTTGTTACAATCAAGGCCGGCACCGGTCATACCCGTGGCGTTGCAGGGATTGTGGGGTAGTATGTTCAGCCGCAAGGGCGGTCCGGCTTTTTTTAAACTGCCGCGGAAATTATTTGCCCGCATCGGGTTGGTGATGGGTGATCCTATTGCGCCCGAAGACGTTACTGCCGCCGACTTACAGCAACGGGTACTGACGCTACGTGGTGACCGAAAATAATCTGTAAACATTCACATTTGTATGACCGCGATAGCTGACCAGTACAACCTGATTATCCTTGGCACCGGGCTCGCAGGTTATACGCTTGCCCGTGATTTTCGAAAGCATGATACGACACGGTCACTGGCATTGGTCACGCGTGATGATGGCGCGTGGTATTCCAAGCCTATGCTGTCGAATGCGTTAGCCAAAGACAAAACAGCCAGCGAGCTTGCCACCCGTACAGCAGATGAAATGGCAGCGTCACTGGATGCCAGCGTGATTACCGGTTGTAATATCACCGATATCAATACCGATAAAAAATACCTGATCATCCACGAGCGTAAGGTGTATTTTGATACGCTCGTGCTGTGTCACGGTGCCTCACAGATCACACTGCCCATTGACGGCGATGGCACGGCCGATGTCCTTTCTGTTAATTCGCTCGATGACTACGCGCTCTTTCGTGATCGGCTCGACGGGGTTGGGCATGTTGCTATTATGGGACCGGGTCTGATCGGTTGTGAGTTTGCCAACGATCTTGCCAATGTCGGTATTCAGGTGAGTGTCATCGGCCCTGACAGTGCACCGTTGGAACGACTGCTGCCGCCGGAGGCATCGGCTGCGCTCAAAACCGCGCTGTCATCGCTTGGTGTATCGTGGCATTTGGAAACGGTTGTCGACCATATCACGCGCACGAACACCGGATACCGCTTAACGCTGGCAGATGGCCACACTCTCGAAGCCGGTCAAGTGTTGTCAGCGGCCGGGTTGCGGCCCAATATTGCATTGGCACAGAGTGCCGGTCTTAAAACCGGACGTGGTATTCTGGTTGACCGGCACCTTTGTACCAGTCATCCTGATGTCTATGCGCTGGGCGACTGTATAGAATTAGGCGGTAGGCTGTTGCCCTACGTATTACCTATCATGCACGGGTCCAAAGCGCTGGCTCAAACTCTCAGTGGTTCGCCTACACCGGTGGTGTTGCCCGCAATGCCGGTAGCCATTAAAACACCCGCGCATTCTATTGTTGTGGCTAGTCCGCCGCCTGACGCACAGGGCGACTGGACCACCACGTCTGACGATCACGGTGTTCGGGCACTGTATGAATCAGCCGATGGGCTATTGCTGGGTTTTGTGTTAACCGGTCAGCACGTCAAAGAGAAAATGAAACTCGAACGAACCATGCCAGCGGTATTATCATGAGCAATATTGTAGACATCAACGAAAACGGCGACACGCCTGGCAATCTCCTGGAGACCACAACCATCACTGTTCGTTGGTCTGATATGGATGCGCTGGGTCATGTGAATAACGCGATGTATTTTCGTTATTTTGAAATTACGCGAATGGCGTGGTACGACGGTCTTGGGTCCGGGGCTTTGGGCGCATCGAAAAACGGTATGGTCATTGTCGATGCACATGCCGAGTTTTTGAAAGCTGTGCGTTATCCGTCGGTTATTGATGTGTCGATGTTTGGGGGTGCGCCGGGACGCAGTTCATTTAATACGTTTTATCGAATCACTGATCACGCCACACAAGAGCTATACACACGAGGTTCAGCGCGCATTGTGTGGGTTGACGATACCAGTGAGCACTCTATGCCATTGCCAGAGCAGGTGATTCGACAGCTACCGGACGGTAAACGCGACCGCGCGGTATCAGCTCGGCAGCAACCTCGAGATCAATCATGAAATATTGCCCTGAGTGTGCCGGCGAGGTGACGCATACCATACCCGAAGGTGACAATCGCCTGCGCTATGTTTGTAATAGCTGCGACACTATTCACTATCATAATCCCAAGAATGTTGTCGGGTGTTTGCTGGAGTGGGAGGGTAAAGTGCTGCTGTGTAAACGAAGCATCGAACCGCGTTACGGGTATTGGACACTACCAGCCGGGTTTATGGAGAATGGCGAGTCACTTCAGGACGGTGCTGCACGTGAAGCGCGTGAGGAGGCTATGGCAACTGCAGAAGACCTGTCTCTCTTTGCTGTGTATAACCTGCCGCGTATCAGCCAAATCTATATTATGTTTCACGGTACGTTAAAAGACGGGTTCGCCGATGTCGGTGAAGAGAGCCTTGACGTTGGCTTGTTTGAAAAAGCGCAGATACCGTGGGACGAACTGGCCTTTCCTGCTGTCACCGAGTGTCTGCAGCGGTACTACGATCATCATCCCCGATCAACTGGCTGGGAAGGCCGGGTGCACACTGCTGATATCCACAGTCGTCCGGGTCAGCCGGTGGATATCGTGCGGCACACCGCCACTTGAATGTAATGCGCCGAGGCGTCATCTGCGGTGGTTGCTGGACCGCCGACAGAATTAAAGTGGTTGATGTCTGGCCGGGTGAAGAAGAGCTTGCCAACATCGTCGCGCTGGATCAACAGGGTGGTGGTTCTGCCTATAATACCGGTATAGATTTGCGTCGTATGGCACCGGATCTGCCGGTGTTTGGTATAGGTCTTGTCGGAGACGATGCCGATGGTCAGTTTTTGTTTGATCAGGCAACTCGTCATGGGGTAGATACGTCGGCGCTTCAAACACTGCCAGAGGTGCGCACCTCCTTTACCGACGTGATGTCGGCCAAAACAACCGGAAAACGCACCTTCTTTCATTATACCGGCGCCAACGATCATCTTACGCCTGATCATTTTCACTTCGACAACACTACAGCAAACATTTTGCATCTCGGATTACTGGGCGTGCATGCGTGCCTCGATAGCAGTTGGCAACATGAAGCTAACGGATGGGTTGCCGTTCTTAAAAAAGCACAGGCTGCCGGTTTGCACACGAACATAGAGATGGTCTCTATTGATCCGTACCGTAATCGTGAGTTGTGTTTGCCTTGTTTACCTTATCTTGACACCCTGATCATCAATGACCACGAGGCGGGTGGTTTGGTGTGCATGGATACGCTGGTCGATGGTGTGACGAATGTGGCTGCTTGCGAGCAGGCTGCACGAACCTTGTTGGGCTTGGGTGCCATGCAACAGGTCATTGTGCATTACTCGACCGGTGCTGTTTGTATCAGCCGTGATCAAACAGTACTGCGCACCAATGCGTTCCATGTGCCGCCAGAATTGGTTAAAAGCGCAGTGGGTGCCGGCGATGCTTTTACCGCAGGTATGCTCTACGGCATTCACGAGCATTGGTCGCTGGAACAGTCACTGGAACTGGCACATGCTGCTGCTGCTGCGAGTCTTCGGTCACCAACAACGGTGGGATCGGTCGAGAGTGTTGACGAGTGTCTGGCGTTTGCCCGATCGTTAAGCTGAGTTGCTATTGTGTGCCCGCGTTTGTCAGCAGACTCGTTGTCTCAACGAGCGTCAGCCGGTCTTGCAGGTCTTAAGACTTGGGTTTGGGTCAGGTTCTGAGCCGGGTTCTGAGCCGGGTTCTGAGTTTGGGTCTGGGCTGCTGCCCGGGCTAGTGTCAAGACTGGCATCTGGGCCAACGTCTGGGCCAGTGTTTGGGCCAGTGTTTGGGCTTGGGGTTACTCGTAGTGACTTGTAGTTTGAAGCCTGAGGGTTACTCGAAGTATTGTGCGTAGTGTTTGTGAACATGCGCAATGGTGCCGTCAAGCCGATGCAGATGTACGCGCGCAACTGCCGTGGCGTCCTCGACTGATTGACGTTTGAGCGCATCGGCAATTTTTTGGTGATCTTCCAGTAGTGTCGTTGTGGCTTTTTCAGGCCCGATGTTCAACATACACAAACGATCAACTTTTTGCCGACACTGGGACACCACCTCTATTGCCGCAGGGCAGCCACCCAGCTCGCAGAGCAGCATATGAAATTGACCGTCGAGGGTGTGAAAGTCTTTTTGGTTATCGTTGTTGATAGCGGTTTGCTGTTGATCAAGATTGAGCTGAAGCTTCGCTGCCAGTGAATCGTTCCAGACCGCACAAGCCTCTCGCATCACTTCTATTTCAACCGCCAGCCGCGTGAATTGAGCGCGGGCGATTCGTTCGAGCGAAAAGCCACGGACTTCTGTCGCTTTTTGCGGCCGTACCTGGACCAGTTCAAGATTGGATAATCTGCCAAAGGCATCACGAACAGGTTGACGTGATACATCAAAACGACGGGCGACCTCGGTTTCGGGGAGTTTTGTACCGGGCAGTAGTTTTAACGATGTGATTTCGTGGTAAAGCGTTTCAAATACGGTGTCGGTGGACGTTTTCCGCTCGTATTTAAAAGATAGTTCCTGCATGCCTTGACTCTAAACTCGTTTAGGGGTGTGTGAAGTACCCGCCATAAGTGCGTCTATGCTATCACTATGCCTGCCACATCATCGACGTCTGCTGATTTTTCAGCGTCCCGTTCAGCGTCTCTTTCAGCGTCTCTTGGTCCGTTAGCGTCTGACCGAGCAGCGCAACCGGATTGCCGATCAGGTTCAGGGCTTGGGATAAAAATAGCCTGAAAGTGTTGACAATCACGGCCCGGTTTGCTGTATTCTAGCATACAACATGTAGTCACTGACATGTACAAGAATAAACAGAGGCGTTGGTGCCCAGAGCGTTGTCGAACCGCGTTTGGTGATAAAGCACCATGGCTTCAAGGCACGCAGAAAGCACACAGAAAAAACACGGGGGCTACAAAACCAAAAGGTGCACCCCGAAGCATTACCACAAAGTTCACAACCCGGAGGATTCCACATGTACAAAAAGCTCTCAACCCTATTGTTAGGCTCTGTTGTTGGCCTGACACTCATGAACACAGTGCAAGCTGACGAATGGCGTGGCTGGAACATCCACAGCGATGGGTACCCCAACACCGTAGCAATGGACAAGTTCAGCGAATTGGTTGCTGAAAAAACTGGCGGCGACATCACACTAAAAATGTTCCACGGTGGCACGCTAGGCAGTCAGCCCGACGCTATCGAGCAGGTTCGACTCGGCGGGCTGCAAATCGGTAACTTCAACCTTGGTCCTATCGGTCCTATCGCAGCTGAAGCCAACGTTGTCTCGCTACCGTTTATCTTTAAAGACGTAGCACACATGTTTCGTGTACTGGACGGTGATGCAGGCAAATTGATTGCAGACGGCATGGCTGCAAAAGGCTTGTTGCCACTGGCATGGTACGACGCCGGTGCGCGTTCATTCTATAACGCGGGTAAGCCTGTTAATACGCCTGCCGATGTAGAAGGCATGAAAGTACGCGTTATGAATAACGACTTGTACTCAGGCATGATCGCAGAGCTTGGCGGTAATCCCTCGCCGATGGCATTTGCCGAAGTGTATCAGGCACTGAAAACCGGTGTTGTAGATGGCGCTGAAAACAACTGGCCTTCTTATGAAGCGACTGGCCACTTTGAAGTAGCCGGATATTACTCATTGACTCAACACTTGATTATTCCGGAGTGCATCTGCATTAACGCCGACACATTCGCAGGATTGTCCGATGAGCATAAGGCGGCAGTAACCGAGGCAGCACAAGAATCATCTGCAATGCAACGTGAGCTGTGGGCAGCACGAGAAGAAGCCAGCCGTGAGAAAGTGGTTGCAGCGGGTGTTGTTGTAAACGAAATTGCTGACAAAGGACCGTTTCAGGCTGCAATGGCTCCGGTCTATGAAAACTACCTGGCTGCAAATGCAGACCTCAAGCCACTGGTTGAGCTGATTCAGGCAACCGACTAAGGCCTTGTAGAAAAGCGGTATAAACTCGCAGGTGCTCGGGGTTCCCCGGCACCTGCTTTTGTTTGGAAAGCTCTTTCTTATGTCCCGTGAATTTCGTCCCCTGACGTATTATTTTGCGTTACTCAATGGTATCGCGAATATTTGCCGTGTTATCACCGGCGTCTCATTAGTGGTGTTAACCGGTATTTTCGGTTGGCTGGTCTACGGCCGTTATGTGTTGAACTCTACGCCTACGTGGGTTGAACAGGTTGCATTGTTACTTATCATGGTAATCGCGTTTTTGGGGGCAGCCGTAGGCGTACATGACAATACGCATTTGTCTGTCGAGCTATTACGCAATTCGGTATCAAAACGCATAAAGTTCGGCTTGATTGTACTCTCCCATATTATTTTGGGCGTATTTGGTTACTACATGCTGGCGTATGGCACTCAGCTCACCATTTTTAAATGGGGGTCCATGATTCCGCTAATTCATGTGCCGGAGGGTCTTCGTTCACTTCCGCTGGCAATTGGCGGAGCGCTCATTCTGTTGTTTTCTATTGGCCACTTGCTCCGTCTGGCAGTGGGTCAATCTTCCCAGTTCACCGAATAACGAGAGACCACGCACATGGGGCTTTTTGTACTGCTGGGGTTATTTGCCTTTTGTGTCATCATCGGTGTGCCTGTAGCTTTCTCACTGGGTATAGCTGCACTTGCGGCCTTTGGTTATGAAAGTTTACCGCTGATGATTGGTTTTCAACGAATCATCTCGGGCATTAACGTGTTCTCGTTAATGGCCATACCGTTCTTTATCTTTGCTGGCGAGCTGATGTTTCATGGTGGTATTGCGGTGAGGTTGGTGAAGCTTGCCTCTGCTGCGGTTGGTGCCGTTCGTGGTGGGTTGGGTATAGTTAACGTCTTTTCATCCATGTTGTTTGGCGGAATCTCTGGCTCTGCAGTTGCTGATATCTCAGCACTGGGTTCCATCCTTGTGCCAGTGATGAAAGAAAAAGGGTATGACGCTGACTATGCGGTAAATGTCACGGTAACCTCCTCTATCGCTGGCATCATTATTCCGCCAAGCCACAACATGATTATCTATGCGATTGCGGCCGGTGGCAGTATATCGATATCCAAGTTATTTCTGGCCGGGGTCGTGCCCGGTATTCTAATGTGTCTGTGTCTTGCGTTAGCGGCCTATATTGTTGCGGTGCGCCGGGGCTACAAGGCAGAAAAATTTCCGGGTATGTATGGTCTTGCGCTGGCCTTTGCAGGCGCATTGCCCGGGTTATTTACAGCGGTCATTATTGTAGGTGGCGTGTTGTCTGGCGTTTTTACCGTAACCGAGTCAGGTGCTTTCGGCGCTATTTACGCATTTATTGTGACCATTGTGGTGTATCGCGCCATGACGTGGGAAAAGTTTAAGCTGTCAGTGTTGCAAGCGGTTCGCACAACATCAATGGTCATGATACTAATAGCCTGCGCTGGTGCATTTGCTTACATGCTGACGTTCTATCAGGTACCAGACAAGACAATTGCGCTGTTAACCGGTTTAACCGAAAATCCCATTCTGATTCTGCTGATGATCAACGTTGTATTGCTGATCCTCGGCATGATCATGGACATGGCCGCACTGATTCTGATTTGTACACCCATTTTCCTCCCCGTGGCGCAGCAACTGGGTATTGATCCTATTCAGTTCGGTATGATCCTGCTGGTAAATCTGGGGTTGGGTTTATGTACACCACCTGTGGGGTCATGTCTGTTTGTGGGTTGTGCAGTGGGTAAGTTGCCGATGGAGACGGCGGTGCGGACCATATGGCCGTTTTATTTGGCGATATTTGTAGCATTGATGCTAATCACGTTTGTGCCGGCAATCTCTATGACGTTGCCAAACTTGGTAGGCTAGTTTGCCGCCCCGTATAGTCAGCAGGTATAGTCAGCAAGTATAGCCACCAGGTGTAGCCACCGGTGTCGCCGACGTGGGTCGCTGGTGTGGGTGGTCGTTGTCGGGCACTGGTGTGATTATCGGTTCAAAATGAGCGCGAGTCGCTACTGTCTCCCGGCCAGATAGCCGGGAGTGTTGTCACGCAGTCTTGGTTTAACCCAACAGAAGCCAGTCCAGAAGCCAGCACAAGAGAAGTTGTCGTCGATAAATCAGTTCTGATCAATTCTGACGAGCTCTTTCATCACACCGTCCATACCACCGAAGACGGTGATTTTGTCGACATTGGCGGTGACTTTTTCAAGTGCTTCCAACTCTTTCAACCGAACCAACACGGGGTTGTCTGCCATCAGCTTCGCTGTGTTCAGAAGAGAACGTGTTGCTGCAGTCTCTTCACGTCGTCTGATGTTGTTGGCCTGTGCTGTTTTCTCGGCAACGACAACCCGGTTCAGAATCTCCTTCATATCGCCAGGCAGAATCACGTCTTTAACACCGACGTTGATCAGCTCGATACCGACTGCACGTAAACGGACCTGAACTTCAGCTGCAATGGTGCCGTCCATTGAGGTTTTATCAGCCAGTAATTGATCCAGCGTTCTGGTACCAACGGCTTGTCGTAATGCAAGCTGCAGTTCGCGGTAGACAAAGTCTGACACGTTGGTTAATGCCGCTTCGGCTTCCGCCGGACCATCAATCCGGTACAGTGCAGAGAGGTTCAACCTTAAGCTCACGCGGTCACGGGTGAGTATTTCCTGCCCGGACACCTCGACCATGGTCATACCGACATCCATAATGCGGCCGCTGAACTTGCGGTTGAATTTCCAGTACAGGTAATACCCCGGCTCCAGCATCTCGACCAAACGTCCTTCATCATAGAAAAAACCAACCTGTTTTTCCTGGACGTCTATGCCTAACACCGCATTCAGGTTTGAGGCACGACGCGCAAGCGCACCGGTTCTGCCAATCTGGCGGGCAATATCGGTCGCGACTCTGGCTTCGATCGTAGTATCAATACAGTCAATACGCGTCTCTGCCAAACCCTTCCAGTACATCGCACGAGTGCCCGGTGCCAAAATATCGACCAGCCGGTTGTCCTCGAAGACCAAGCCGACTTCTGTGCTGCCAATATCAGCAGCCACAAAGTGCCTGTCAGCCAGTGCCGGATTTGTTGTGGTCAATGTCACAATGTCTGTGTAATCACACCGGGTATCGGTGATTGACACGACCTCAATCGTTGAGACACTGGCCAGTTGTACTGACCAATAGACACCCGGTTCAAGGATATCAACGATGGCTTTGTTTCTGATCATCAGCCCACGTTCGGTAGGCGCAATGACAGTTCGTATTTTCATGTTACTCTCCTGCTGTTAATCCCTTTGTAAGGGACTGCCTGTTGTTCAGGTGGCCCGTTGTTCGGACTGCCCATTATTCAGACGACCTATTATTTAGGCGACCTATAACAAAGGCGACCTATTACAAAGGCGATAGGCAGACTTAAGGTTTTGCCCCTGTCTGAAAAAGTCTGCAAAAATCGATCAGGCCCCACGCCGCTGCTGTGGGTTTACGTGCAAACCCGCTGTGGACACGGTATTCGCTGCCAGACTAGAGCCTGACTGGCATGCAAATCCGGTTGACAGCGGACTGCGACAAAAACACAGACAGCAGCAACGTTGTACGTCGTATTTGGTCTCGGCGGGAATTGAACCCAAACTTCACACGTTGTACGGGGGCCTTAACCCTTGGCTGTTTCCAGCCACTTATTACCAAGTGAGCCTATTAAGGCGTGGCGTTTCCGGTACAGGAAGACGCGAGTATGGGACTCGAACCCAAAACCCTCAGATTAAAAGTCTGATGCTCTACCAATTGAGCTAACTCGGTATGGTATGGCTTAGCAATTCTCTGTATACCTATCGAGCATATCTGACAATGACACACGAAGGCACAAGGCAGGCACGCAGAACCTGCACCGCTGAGAAAAGCGTGACCAATCCATTTGTTGCGAGGCAAAAAAAAGCCCCGGTTGTAGACCAACCGAGGCTCGTTAAAGTCAGCTGGCCCTGTAGCCAGCAATAGACTGAGCTACAAAATAATAGACGCGTACACAACCTCATATGACAGAAGTGAGGTGTGATTACCGCTTCTGTCGATGTTCATTGCGTTGTTTGTATTTATAAAACGTGTTTTCATGATGGCTCAGTTTTTTGTATTGGCTTCTTTTTTCGTACAGTTGACAAACCACACTGTGTTTTAATGGTGATCAGCGTGTACGCTTTCGAGGGGGCGAGATTATAAATAGAATAAAAGCTGTGTCAACAGCTATGGTCAAAATTGTTCTGTTTATTGGCGGAAAATCTAAAAATACTGCAGTGCGTCTTGTGTTGTCAGATGAATATTGACTGAGAGAGCAGGATTATGAGTCTATTAAACAATAAATGGCGTTTGACTCTGTTGGTGTCGATCTGTCTCGCGCTAGTGACTGTATTGGCTTTGATTTCGGTTTTTTTGATTGATGTAAAAGACATACAAGTCACTCAATCTCCAACTGATGAGCCGAGCAGGTCGAGAGAGGTCGCGTGGCGAAGTAGTGTGGAAATCTGTGCGGCATTGGGCGATGACTGGCAGTTACCATCGTTGGTTGAGCTTTTTGCTCTGTATTATCGGCGTGGTGATATAGAGTGGATTGACCAGACCGATTATTGGAGCCGAAATAGCATGTCAGGCTTTGCGTTTGGGCTCAATACCGGATGGGGGATTCCCAGCTTTGATCGACACGATGATACCGATCATTATTGGTGTGTTCGATAAGGGGTGTTTAATGTGTCATTCATTAGTCGCAAAATAGTGTCAACAGTGGTGTAACGAGTGAAACGTAACCCTATCATGACCACAGAAGAAACGATCACGGCACCAGAGTACATTTTTGAGGCTAGTGACAAACCCTCATTGCCACTACATCCAGTACCGTTGGTCCATGCGACTGATGACACTGTGAAAGGTTATGGCTGTTTGGTAGACAATCCGAACGATATTGATATCGAAATCGTTCAGTGGCCAGCGCAGGGTTGGCGATCCGTGGATCCAGGTACTGGTGATGAGGCCGGTTGGGTCGAAGGGATATTCACAGGCGAGTGGCGCGGTGATGTGCTGTTTGGTACTAATGAGGCAGTGTCGGGTCATTATGTGCTGGGTTGGAGTGTTGATCCACAATCGGCCCGTTCAGATTATGCGACAGCGCCACGAGAACACGTGTTGCTCTGGCACATGAATTATCACCCTGATGGCGGACAACTGTTTTTTCCACAAACCAACGCGCCGTTTGTCGTGCCACTGGCACTACCGGGCGATGATCTTACGGCAGACCGGGTGGTAGCCTTTTGGTGTGATGGGTCACGCGGCTTGTATATTCATCCCAATGTTTGGCACGAAGGGATTTTTCCGGCGACTGATAGTCAATGTTTTCTCGACAGACAGGGTCGTGTGCACGCCCGTGTGAGTTGCGATGTGGGTGCTGAGTTTGGTGTCTACCTTGCCTGTCCATTACAGCCTGCACAATAGTGCTAACTGCTAACTGCTAACCGCTAACTGATGTAGTCAAAACAGAGATACCGGCAGAGCGTCTGTCTACCGGCGTGTTGTGGGCTTAAATGGAAAGTTGTTGGGATTTAGCTGGTGGACGAATTTGAGTTAATGCCCAACATCTTAAAGATTGGGCAAAAGTTCAGCAGACCGGTAGCGATAAAGACAATACCGACGATAACGGCAAGAATGCCGATTGTTGACGCTAGGCCTGCGCCGAGAATGCCCCATGCGGCTAGTATTGCTCCAGCAACCAATCGGATTAATTTATCGGTAGAGCCCACGTTCTTAACTAAAGCCATTATGGTAATCCTGTGATGGTGTCTATGTGATGGTCGATGCAGCAGAAGACTAGCAGTCAATAAGCTGTTTGTCGGTGACAATGTCACCGTTGTCGCTCTTTCACACTGCCTTTATCAAGGTTAAGTGTGCATGTCTGAGTGCTTTTGATGGCCAACCTGTTTACAGTGAACTTGCGCTATATATTATGACACAATCATATTAAACGAAGGTCGCAAGATACTCAGTAACACAGCAGTTTTTCAAGGTACCACAGCAGTTTGTCGATAACACGTGTCGATCGATTCGCTGAATAATTATTCTGAGTCCTGAAATAAACAGGCAAGATATCTCGCTTGCCCACGTTGGCTGTTTTGTCGTAATGACTCTGCCGATGCGCATCGATTTTTACGTAACGGTTTCAATCAACAGTGTTACCGCAGTTGGTGTTTTGTGACAAAAAAGCTCGGAGTTTGATGGGGCAAAGTACTTCAATAGTACCGCGCTGTCTTTTGATGATGCCTTTGTGCTCGAAGGTGGCCAGTCGACGACTCACCACCTCGCGAGCAGAGCCTATATCGACAGCAAGTTGTTGGTGGGTTAATTCAATGACCAGGCACCCGCGGGCGACGGTGTAGGAGAGCAACGCGGCTGCCAGCCGTTGGTCGATTGGCTGTGTCGCCAGCTCTGCGGTACGGTTCATCAAATGTGTAAGCCGTTCATGAAAACCGTTAAATACAAAGTTACGAAACGCCTCTGACGACGTCAGAGGCTGTTTAAAGATAGCTTGTGTCATCATCACCAGTTCAACTGGAGTTTCGGTCATAGCCTGCGCAAAATAGTGACTGTCGCCGAGCAGGCACGATGTTGTCATCACGCACGATTGGCCCGGTTCGATGCGATACAGCAGCAGTTGCTGACCGGTGGGCGATAACAGCTCAACCCGAACAGTCCCGTTGCTGACAATCACATAATGCTCACACGGGTCGCCAAGTGCGAACAATTGCTGGTCTTTTGGAATAGAGTGTGTGGTGGCTTCACCATCGTTAAGCAGTTGCTGGATAACATCATGGTTCATGATGTGCCTCGCAGTGGTGTTTTAGCGTGTCTCGTCACCGGTGCTGATGTCACGGCTGTCATCAACAATCCATTCACTCCAGGAGCCGGCATAGAGATCAGTTGCGTCGTAACCGGCATGCAGCATCGCAAGGACATTGTGTGCTGCAGTCACACCGGAACCGCAATAATGAGTGATAACTCTGTCGGTGTGACCGGGATTGAGTGTGGCAAATTTTTTACGAAGCTCCTCTGCTGGCAAAAAATGCCCCCGATCATCAAGGTTGCTGGCAAACGGTAAATTGAGTGCACCCGGAATATGCCCGGCTTTGGTATCGATTGGCTCCTGTTCACCACGGTAACGGGGCGCATCGCGTGCGTCGACCAGCAGCCTGTTGCCGCGAGTCACTGCGGTTGTATCGACGGTAGTCAGGTTTGGCTCGCGTGGCACCACATTACCTTGTCCGGGCGCCGGTACTTCGGCTGAGACAGGTAATGCTGCGGTGGTCCAGGCGTTAAAGCCGCCATCGAGAACAAAACAGTTGTTATGCCCCACCCACTGACATAACCACCAGGCACGTGCTGCGATTGCGCCCCCGGCATTGTCATACACCACCACGTTCATGCCCTGATTAACGCCCCAGCGTCGAAGCTGATGAACAAAAGCGCGCGGATCGGGTAGCGGGTGTCTGCCGGTTTCGCCTGGCACTATAGGTGATGACAAGTGATGGTCAAGGTGCGCGTAATGCGCGCCCGGAATATGAGATTGCAGATAGAGCCTGTTGCCTTCTGAGGTATCGGTAAGCGAAAACCGGCAATCGAGCACGACGACGTCGCCTGTCATCACCAGCGATGACAGCGACTCGACATTGATGAGTGTGCCGATACTCGTCGTGCTGTTTTGCATGGTGGTCGGTTAGGTCAAATCACGCAGTTCACGACGCAGAATTTTACCGACATTGGTTTTGGGCAGCTCTTCCACAAATTTGACGTAGCTTGGTCGTTTGTAGCCGGTCATCTGTTCTTTGCAGTGTGCGATTACCTGTTCTTCGGTCAGCGATTGATCGGCTTTGACGATGATAACTTTTACTGCCTCACCAGACGATTCATCCGGCACGCCAATCGCACCGACTTCAAGCACTTCGGGCATTTGCGATATAACCGCCTCGATTTCATTGGGGTACACGTTAAAGCCAGATACCAAGATCATGTCTTTCAGCCGATCAACAATTTTGAAAAACCCCTGCTCATTCATTTCGGCGATGTCGCCCGAGTGCAGATAACCCTCATCGTCCATGATTTCGTCGGTGGCGTCCGGGCGCTTCCAGTAGCCCGCCATAACCTGTGGGCCTTTGATGCACAGTTCGCCGGGAGTATTCACACCGACACGCTCGCCCTCTTCGTTTTTAATGCAGCAATCGGTTGACGGCAATGGCAGGCCAATAGCGCCGTTGAATTCTGTCAGATTGAGTGGGTTAACGCAGGCTGCAGGTGAGGTTTCGGTTAAACCGTATGCCTCGACCAGTGCTGTACCGGTGACTTGTTTCCAGCGATTGGCAACAGACTCCTGTACCGCCATGCCGCCGCCGAGTGTCAATTTTAACGGTGAAAAATTGATTGCATCGAACCCAGGGGTGTTGAGCAGGCCGTTAAAGAGTGTATTAACACCGGTGATGACCGTGAACGGATATTTACCCAGTTGCTTAACGAAGTCCGGCATGTCCCGAGGATTGGTAATCAGCAGGTTCTGTGCACCCAGTTTTAGGAAAACCAGACAGTTCGCTGTCAGTGCAAAGATGTGATAAAGCGGTAGCGCGGTGACAATAAACTCTTTGCCCGGCTGTAGTTTGGCGGTGCTGATCCAGGTGAGTGCCTGAAGCATATTGGCAATCAGGTTGCCGTGGGTCAGCATAGCGCCCTTGGCAACGCCGGTGGTGCCGCCGGTGTACTGCAAGAAGGCAATGTCATCGCGATCACAATCTTCTACCGCATCGGGTAATGCAGCGCCTCGTTTTAATACATCGTTAAAGCCGTGTGCATCCGGCAGGCTGAACGCGGGTACCATCTTTTTGATTTTGCGAATGACAAAATTGACGATGGCCCCTTTGAGCATACCCAGTCTGTCGCCAAACTTGGTGGTAATGATGTGCTCGACATCGGTGTCTTTGACGACATCTGCAACGGTGTGGGCAAAGGCTTCGACAACCACAATGGCTTTGGCGCCAGAGTCCTGAAGCTGATGTTTGAGTTCTCTGTCGGTGTAGAGCGGGTTGGTGTTGACCACCACCAGGCCTGCACGCAGTGCACCGAATACAGCAATAGGATATTGCAGCAGGTTCGGCATCATGATCGCAATACGATCACCTTTTTTAAGCCCTGCCTCGTGCTGTAGATAAGACGCAAAATTACGCGTTAGCGTATCGAGCTCGTTGTAGGTCATGGACTTGCCCATATTAATATAGGCAATTTGATCACCGAAATCGTTAATGGACTCTTCCAGTAACTGAACGATTGAGTTGTATTCTTCTATGTTGATGGTGTGATCAACGCCATCAGGGTACGACTTAAGCCAAGGTTGAGTGTCCATTACTGCGGTGTCCTCCGGGGTATGTGTTTAGGTCAGGCTGCGCCACAGCATTTTTTGTATTTTTTGCCACTACCACAGGCGCACGGGTCATTTCTGCCTTGCTTGGGTGCTTCACGCTGGAACTGTTCCACTTTGGGCATTTCGGCATCTTTAAAAAACCAATCGCCGTTGTGCTTCTCAAAAATGGCAATTTCTGTGTGATCGTGCCGCCGACGGTTTTGGTCGCGGTATTTGGCGACAAACTCGATGCGAGCCTGTCGGTCTGTTGCCTGACCACCCTCAACATTTTTAATGTCAAGACCCAGCCAGGTGGATTGTGCTGCCCACTTTTTAGTGGAAGCTTCGTCAATCTCTGACCGGTTGGACGGGTGATGGGTTCCGATAATAAAACCGATATCGGCACGGGTGTGTGCGGTGTATCGCGCGCGCATCAGGGCTTCGGCGTTATCGGGTTTGACGCCATTGTCGAGATAGGGTCCGCAGCAATCGGTGAGTGAATTGCCTGACTGGCAAGGGCAGTCTGTCATTTAGTGTTCCTGTGGTTGTTCAAATACACGGTTTCCGAACTCATCCCGCTTGAACGGGAGCACAATAGCCTTGAGCTGTTGACCATTCATGGTGATGCTGCCAGGGTCGCGGTGCTCTGCGTCTCCGGTAAATTCGAAGCGGTACAGACGCTGTAATTCTCGTCGGCCCGCTGCATTGCGGATCATTCTGACCTTTACCAGTTCGACGGTTTGGTCGAGAAGCTGCAAACCCTCGCGATCACAGGCCCGTCGTGCAAAAGCGACAGCGAGCTCTCGTGCCTTCGAGTTGTTCCACCAGACAACGCCCACTGACGCGATCAGCGCGATCACTAACAGATTGAACCAGCTGGGCATGGCGAGAGTCTTCCGATTACCCGGTTGTCTGTGACGACCGGTCTGCGATTAGTGGCGGACACAGCATTTTGTGGCCGAATACTTATATATAATACCGGATATCTGCTTGTTGAAGTCTAAGGGGTGACAGAATGGAAGAAAGCAAACGAATCGAGCTCGAAGCTGCCGCGTTCAGGACACTGGTCGCGCACCTGCAGGAGCGCACCGATGTGCAAAATATCGACCTCATGAACCTGTCCGGTTTCTGCCGAAACTGCCTGTCCAAGTGGTATTCGGCGGCTGCGACCGAGCGTGGCGAGAATATCGACTACGAGGCGGCACGTGAAATTGTCTACGGCATGCCCTACAGCGAATGGAAGGCCAAGCACCAGCGCGAGGCGACGCCCGAACAGATGGAGCAGTACAAGTCGACCCATGGCTAGCGCTGGGTTCAGTCAAGTTCGCCGATGACCGATCATTCTGTCACAAATACCGCCAACATTGACCACCGCGCCAATGTGTCCGGTCTTGCCGCACGTGTTGCGCTGCTGGACAGGCTCATGGCAGATTGTCAGTCGGTCCGGGCTGCCGTATGGTGCGGTGACGCGACGCTTGGCACCTGGCAACCGGTCGCCAAAGCGCTCGCTGAGAGGTCGGCAAACCGCGTGGTGGCGTGCTACAGCGCAGTTGATGCACTGCTGGCAGACAAGCCCGACTTTGTGTACGTCAGTCAGCCCGACGGTTGGAGCACTGTGACCGAGGCTATTCAGGGGCTGGGTTTCCTGCGGGATCATATCAGCGGTATGGTTGTCGTGAACCAGCCTCTTACCCCGCAAAATATCCCACAAAACACCCCTGCAAACGGCTCTGATAACGCTGCCGGAAATCGCTCCGAAAATTGCCCGGAAAACGACCCGGCAAAACACGCCCAAGACCATTTAGAAGACAGCTCAGAAGACCACTCGAAAAAAAATCGGCAAAACCCAACAGTGCCCCTGTCCCGCAGCGACTACTTTTCGCTGGGTTATGTTGAGTGTCCGGTGTCGTTTCCAGTGTCGGGGGAAGGCTCGCCCGCCACACAGCACTACCTGTATTCGCTCGAACACTACAAGACCCCGCCAACGTGGTTAAATGCAAAATACTGGGCTAATCCGGAACGCTGGAATCTTGACGATGACATGGCAATTGGTCCGTAACGCCCCAAATTTGCCGGTCTGTTAAGGCACCTGTTTGGCATGCTTCGCCGGGGGTTTTGACGGTTTCATTTGTACGGTGTGTAAACACTGTAAAACCTGATGTCTTTGCGTTAGCCGGTACTGTGAACACCGGGAGGGTTGGTGTAATATATGCACCCCATTACCCAATTCCTAAACAGGTAACGCTCTTGCCCCTAGGCGTGGCTGCAACGTGACGTTTAACCTCCTTTACCGTAACCCCCGGGTTGGCGGAGCCTATCTGTTTTTACACTTCCTGACTCCCTTGGCCCATTGGCGCTGCTGTGCCCGGAATGACATCCTGAAAAACAGGCGTATTGCGCACCTCAGCCGTCATTTTGCCGCAACGTTTGCACGCCTTGGAAGCAACCGAATGACCGACACTGAACACAGGAGAAAGACGCAGTGAGCGCTATAAAAATAACCGAGCTGTTGGGCGACGGCATTGGGCCCGAACTCGCTGACAGCGTTCATGCTGTTGCGGAGTCGTTACCGGTAGAGTTCGACTTCCTGCCGGTAGATTGGTCACTCGAAAATCGTGAAGCAAGGGGCATGGATGTCATTGATGAGGCCGAACAGAGCATGCGAGCCACGCGGCTTGCAGTGAAATACCCTACTGTTACCAAAAAAAGCAGCCCTAATGCCGAAATTCGTCGCCGACTGAACTTCAGCGTGATCTATCGCCCGGCTATTTCCATCAAAGGTATCCACAGCAACTTCAAAGAAGACGTTAATCTGCATATCGTGCGCATTGCCACGGGCGGCACCTACGACGACCCGGGCCAGCTTATTGGCCAAGAGGCGGCCGTCTCGCTACGAATGGTTGAGCGTAAGCCCTGCCTGCAGGCAGCACATTTTGCGTTTCAGCTGGCGCGTAAAAAAGGCCTGACCTACGGCAACGAACACTACAGTGTTACTTCGTCATCCAAACACACTATTCAACGGGTCACAGACGGGTTGTTTGAGTCTGTGGTGAAGGACGTATCGAAGGAATACAGCAACGTTGACCATCATGTGGAACTGTTTGATGCGTTGCTGGCCAAAGTCATCCTCAACCCCAGTGACTTCGAAGTCGTGCTGGTGTTGAATGAGTACGGTGATTTCCTGTCTGACATGGCCTCGGGTCTGGTCGGCAGCCTTGGCACCGGCGCAAGCGGCAACTATTCGTTCGATGATAACTACAATGTCGATATTGCGATGTTTGATCCAGCCGGTGGCACAGCGCCTGATATCGCCGGAAAAAATATCTGTAATCCAGCGGCGGTGTTGCTGTCGTTTGGCATGTTGCTCGACCACGTCGACCGTTATGATCTGGGCCACGCGCTTCGTCTCAGCCTGTTAAGTGCCATCGAGGGCGGACACAGCACCCGCGATCTTGGCGGGAAACTGAACACCGATGAATTCACCAAAGTTGTCATCGACAACATACCGCAACATTTGTAAGTCAAATCCGGTACCGGGCTTTTTATTATGGGTAACATGAAATCGCTTGAGCAGTCCTCCCTGTTGGGTGGCGCCAATTCTCCGTGGCTTGAAAGTCAGTACGAGCAATACCTCGCTGACCCGACATCCGTAGACGAGTCGTGGCGACAGTACTTTGATCAGCTACCGGCAGTTAACGGGGGCACCCGAACCGATGTACCGCAATCGAAAGTGCGCGATCAGTTTTATCGGTTTGTGCCGCAGTCAGCTGTTACTGCGGGTGATGGCTCGACCGGTCATGCGCTCAAACAGATTTATGTGACTCAACTGATCAATGCCTATCGGGTTCGTGGACATCAGCTTGCCTCTATCGACCCGCTGGACCGAAAGCCCGAGGCAACCGTCAGGGAAGTGCAGTTGCAGGAAAATGGCCTGTCAGACAGCGACCTTGATACCGTCTTTGAAACACCCGAGTTGCACGGTATTGACCGTGCGCCACTGCGCGACATCATTGCGCATCTGGAGAAGTGTTACTGTAGTTCGATTGGTTACGAGTTTATGTATGTTGACCATACCGGGCAAAAACAGTGGTTGGTTGAACGTATTGAAAAAGTCGCGTCCCATCCTGAACTGTCTACTGAAACCCGCGAGTGGATCCTCGGACGGGTAACCGCCGCCGAGAGTCTGGAGCGTCACCTGCAATCACGTTATGTTGGCCAGAAACGGTTTGGTCTTGAAGGTGGCGAGTCGCTGATCGTCATCATGAGCGAGTTGGTTAAGCGTGCTGGAGATATGGGTGTCTGTGACATGGTCATTGGCATGGCGCACCGGGGCCGACTGAACGTTTTGGTGAATATCCTCGGTAAAAATCCTGCCGATCTTTTTTCGGAATTCGAAGGCAAGGCAACCCGAAGCCTGTCGTCGGGTGACGTAAAATATCACCAGGGATTTTCTTCCGATTTGAAAACGTCAACCGGTCACATGCATCTGGCATTGGCGTTTAATCCGTCGCACCTCGAGATTGTGTCGCCAGTGGTTGAAGGTTCGGTACGGTCTCGACAAGACCGGTACGGTGACAGCGACGGTTCCAAGGTGATTCCTATTTCCATACACGGCGATGCGGCATTTGCTGGCCAAGGCGTGGTGATGGAAACCTTTAACATGGCTGATTCGCGCGGGTTCTCAACCAAAGGCACCGTGCATATTATTGTTAACAACCAAATTGGTTTTACCACCAGCAACGCCAACGATGCGCGCTCAACAGTGTATGCGACTGACGTTGCCAAAATGATTAATGCGCCTATTTTTCACGTTAACGGCGACGATCCGGAAGCGGTTCATTTTGTCACGCAAATGGCGCTGGATTTTCGGATGCAGTTTAAGAAAGATGTGGTCATCGATTTGGTGTGTTACCGCCGGTTAGGTCATAACGAAACCGATGAACCAGCGATCACGCAGCCCATGATGTACAAGGTCATCAAATCACTGCCGACCACGCGCAAGTTATACGCTGCTCGCCTGGCCGAAGAGGGTGTGGTAGATCTGGCTACCTCTGATGCCATGGTTAAAGATTATCGCGATAAGCTCGATGCCGGTGAGACAGTAGCGCCCGACATTGTCACCGATTTAACCGAAGCGCCCGAGCTCAAAATTGACTGGGCACAATACAACACCGCCGATTGGCGTGTGCCGTATGAATCAACTGTCTCGATGGAGACGATGCAGTCACTGGCGCGTCAGCTCACCACCATCCCTGACGGGTTTGTTGTGCATGGCCGGGTTAACAAAATACTTGAAGACCGTCGAAAAATGGCTGCCGGTAGCTTGCCACTTGACTGGGGTTTTGCCGAGACGATGGCGTACGCTACCTTGGTGAACCAAGGGTATGCCGTTAGGTTGTCCGGGCAAGACTGCGGCCGCGGTACATTTGCACACCGTCATGCGGTGTTGCACAACCAAAGTCAAAAAGAGGCCTATGTTCCGTTGCGTGAACTCGGTGACGACAAGGCTAATTTTTTGGTCATCGATTCCGTGTTGTCAGAGGAGGCCGTGCTGGCGTTTGAATACGGGTATGCCACGGCAGACCCCGAGTCACTGGTGATTTGGGAAGCGCAGTTTGGTGATTTTGCCAACGGTGCGCAGGTGGTTATTGACCAGTTCATCTCGTCAGGGGAGACCAAATGGGGACGGCTGTGTGGTTTGACTCTACTGCTGCCCCACGGTTATGAAGGGCAGGGGCCAGAGCATTCGTCGGCCCGGCTTGAGCGTTTTCTGCAACTGTGCGCAGAAGACAACATGCAAGTGGTCGTGCCGAGCACACCGGCACAGGTCTACCACATGCTCCGCCGACAAATGGTGCGACCCATGCGTCGGCCGCTGATTGTCATGACCCCCAAGAGTCTGCTCCGACATCGCCTCGCGGTATCGTCGCTCGAAGACCTGACCGACGGCACGTTCCAGAATGTACTGGAAGAAATAGACGATATCAAACCAGCCAATGTAGAGCGTTTGGTGCTGTGTAGCGGCAAGGTTTATTACGACCTGCTCGAAGCCCGACGCGAAGCATCGCTTGAAAATGTAGCGATCGTACGACTGGAACAGCTCTATCCGTTCCCGTACGATGAAGTCAAAGCCTCAATGTCGCGTTACAGTAATGCAAAACAGGTTATCTGGTGCCAGGAAGAACCCCGTAACCAAGGTGCTTGGCGTTCTAACCGGCATCGTATTGAACGTTGCACGCCAGGCAAGCTTGAGGTTGAATTTGCCGGTCGTGCACCGTCTGCATCACCTGCGGTGGGTTACGCCGATACGCACCTTGAACAACAGATGCAGCTCACTCAGGAAGCGTTGGGGATTATTCCCAACTCGCAGGCCTGAACCGGTATTGTTGGTTGGTAACGCGAGCCATAACCAAAACCCATAGATTTATTCACTTAACCGTACACACAGGACATACCTCATGAGCACCGAAATCAAAGTGCCAACGCTTCCGGAATCCATTGCAGATGCACTGGTTGTTACCTGGCATAAAAAACCGGGCGACGCGGTGACTCGTGACGAAGTACTGGTCGACATTGAAACCGACAAAGTTGTACTGGAAGTGCCAGCGTCAGAAGACGGCGTGTTGGGTGCCATTATCGAAGACGAAGGTGCCACAGTCGTTGCGCATCAGGTCATCGGATCTATCGAAGAGGGCAGCGGTGCTGCGCCTGCACCCGCAGCTGCCGAGACAGCAACAGCGCCTAAGTCTGATCCTGAGCCTGAGTCTAAGTCTGACGACAGCGATGACGCGGGACAAACCAGTCCGGCGGTCAGACGACTGTTGTCCGAGAAAGGGTTGTCTGCATCTGACGTCAAAGGTACCGGTAATAACGGACGAATCACCAAAGAAGACGTTGAAAACCACGCAGCCGGCAGCGCACCTGCTGCTGCACCGGTTGCGGCAGTATCATCGTCGAGTGGTGCTGTTGCTGCACCTGCTGGCGGTAACGTGGTGGGTGCCAGAACGGAACAGCGTGTGCCGATGACACGTCTGCGCGCACGCATTGCCGAGCGCTTGCTGGATGCATCCCAAAATACCGCCATGCTCACCACCTTTAACGAGGTGAACATGCATGCATTTATTGAAATGCGTAAAAAATACAAAGACCAGTTTGAGAAAAGCCATGGGGTCAAACTCGGCTTTATGTCTATCTTTCTGAAGGCAGCTACAGAAGCACTCAAGCGTTTTCCGGATGTCAACGCATCGATTGACGGTGATGACATCGTCTACCATGGCTATTGTGATATCGGTGTTGCCGTATCATCTGATCGTGGATTGGTGGTGCCGGTGTTGCGTAATACCGAAACCATGTCGTTGGCTGATATCGAACGTACTATTGGCGAGTACGCCGACAAGGCGCGAACCGGTAAATTGTCTATGGATGAAATGACCGGCGGCACCTTTACCGTCTCCAATGGCGGCGTCTTCGGTTCGTTACTGTCAACACCCATTTTAAATCCACCGCAAAGCGCCATACTGGGTATGCACGCAACTCAAGATCGCCCGATTGCCGAAAATGGCGAGGTGGTGATTCGTCCGATGATGTATCTGGCATTGTCGTATGACCATCGCATTGTCGATGGCAAGGGTGCTGTCACGTTCCTGAAAACCATCAAGGAACTGGTCGAGAACCCTGAACGTATCTTATTTGACGTGTAATCACACACCAGGAAACGCGTGATGTCTGAACAGTACGATGTAATTGTTATTGGCGGTGGTCCGGCGGGCTATGTTGCTGCCATCCGATGTGCACAACTGGGCCTGAACACGGCCTGTGTAGAAAAATGGATCAACAAACAAAACAAACCGGCACTCGGTGGTACGTGCCTGAACGTGGGCTGTATTCCGTCGAAGGCACTGTTGGAAGCCACCGAGCTTTACGATCAGGCGCAACACGGTTTTGAAGATCTCGGCATCAACATCAAAGGCATTGAGCTTGATGTGCCGAAAATGATTAGCCGTAAAGACAAAATCGTGTCTGAACTCACCGGAGGCATTGAGCAATTATTTAAAGCCAACAAAATTACCTGGTTACAGGGTACCGGTCGGCTTATGGCTGATAAACAGGTTGAGGTAACCACACTCGATGGTAATACCGAGACGCATACAGGTAACAGCATCATCATCGCAACCGGCTCAGAACCGATTGAGCTGTCGGCAACACCTCTAACGGGTGACAAAGTCGTTGATTCTGCCGGTGCGCTGGACTGGGAAGCGGTTCCCGGTAAAGTGTGCGTCATTGGTGCTGGCGTTATTGGTCTTGAGTTGGGTAGTGTTTGGCGACGTCTTGGCTCTGAGGTTATCGTGTTGGAAGCTATGGACGAGTTCTTGCCAATGGTCGATAACGCCATTGCCAAAGACGCATTACGCACCTTCACCAAGCAGGGCCTCGACATCCGTTTGGGTGCGCGAGTCATGAAAAGTGAAGTCAAAGGCGAGAGTGTTGTCATTGACTACAAAGACAAAGACGGTGATCAGAGCATGACCGTCGACAAACTCATTGTGGCGGTGGGCCGCCGTGCGGTGACTGATGTTGTGTTGTCGCCGGAGTCTGCAGTGCAGAGTGATGAACGCGGACAAATCCACGTTAACGAATACTGCGAGACCAGCGTGCCTGGCATCTATGCAATCGGAGATATCGTTCGTGGCCCCATGCTGGCTCATAAAGGATCAGAGGAAGGTGTGATGGTTGCGGAGCGCATCGTTGGACAGCATGGTCATGTTAACTACGATGTGATGCCCAATGTTATCTATACACACCCCGAAATTGCATGGGTGGGTAAAACCGAAGAAGAAGTCAAAAGCGATGGTACCGATTATCAGGTAGGTACTTTTCCGTTTGCGGCGAGCGGTCGTGCCAAAGCCAAAGGTGATACCTCCGGATTGGTCAAAGTCATCCGTGACACTGCCAACGACAGACTGCTGGGTGCTCATATCATAGGCCCGAGTGCCTCAGAGCTCTTGGGACAATCGGTATTAACGATGGAATTTGATGGCACCATAGAAGACATCGCCAGAACAATTCATGCGCATCCGACGTTATCAGAAGCGATGCACGAGGCAGCATTGGGTGCCGATGGGCGGGCCATTCATATTGCGAACCGTAAGCGGCGTTAACCATGAACCAGTGTGGTATCGGTGTTTAGCCGATACCACATAATACAGCCAAGGTAAGGCAGTCAACGTAAGATCGGGTTTACACTAAACCTGATCGGCCTCCAATCTGCGCCCGAACAACAACTGAACAATAACCAAACAACAACTGATCAGCCACTAATACCCAGCGGTTTGTGCATAAAAACCGCATCAGCCGGGCACAGCTCACCAAATTGCCGAGTTGAACTGATAGCCACCGGTGCCAAAGACCTTTCAACAGAGGCAAACCCTCGACGACTAAAATACTCCTCAGCTGTCTCTGTTAATAAATAAAGATTCCTTATTCCCGATTGTTGAGCATGCGTCTCCGCTGCCTGTAACAGTAAAGCTCCGCAACCGTGCCCACGATAGTCCCGTTGTACCGCAAGCGAGCGCAATAACGCGTCGGCTCCAAACACCTCCAAGCCGATAACCGCTATGGTGCGTGAGGCATCACGGCAGGTAAAGAAATGGTTTAAATCCAACGCTGCCAGATCGTCGGTGGGTAAGCCGTTCTCTGCCAGTAGGGGTTGTATGTGTTCTATATCCGGATGGGGGAGGATGGTGTTCACTGTGTAGTTTTGTCAGTAAGCATTGCGGTACTGTGCGTTAGAGTAGTGCATTCACCAACGCTTGTAACGTTACTTGGAATTTTGCTTTTAAAGATTGTGCTTGTGAGAATGCCTTTTGAGCGTCTCTGCATACACTTTATTGTTCCAGCT
Source organism: uncultured Granulosicoccaceae bacterium (assembly GCA_937923745.1). GTDB lineage: Bacteria > Pseudomonadota > Gammaproteobacteria > Granulosicoccales > Granulosicoccaceae > CALDUO01. The sequence continues at coordinate 134 of CALDUO010000171.1, read as the reverse complement.
CTGCACGATAATTTGAGAGCGAAACAACGCATAGGTCTCAACAATAAATATGCCCGCTAGAATACAGCCTCCGAGAATGACTTCTCCCTGAATGATAAAAACAACGCCTAAAATGAAGAGTGCTATATCGGTGA
>CALDUO010000170.1 GCA_937923745.1 uncultured Granulosicoccaceae bacterium | reverse complement strand
ATTGCTCTGACCGAGGAGCAAATTACCGCAGTACGTGATTGGGTGGTAGCGGGCGCTAAACCCTAGGGCTGTGTAACTCTGAAAGGTTCGTCTCCCGTCTTGGAGACGAACCGGTAAACGCTCGAACCCCAGCGAGAACCCCAGCGAGAACCCCAGCGAGAACCCCAGCGAGAACCCCAGCGAGAACCCCAGCGAGAACCCGGCTGCGCAAGAGTTGCGTTAACAGAGCTGCGCTACCAGAGCTGCACCACCAAGTCACGTCGTCAGTCCTGTCCCTGATCATCTTAAAGGCGCGCCGGGAGGCTTTGTGTCATCTGTTACCGGAGACCTGTGCGTGTTGCATCGATGGGTAAGCCACCCTGATCAGTGGTAAGCTTATTGACACAAGGGTTATTTCATTTCTATATTAGTTATATAAAACGTTGATTATAAACGTATTATAATTTCTACATGCCGCATCACGAATCAACGTTAGCCCAGCATGCGGCAGCGCTCTGTTGTGCAGAACGCGCAATACCCGGCCACAGATTGAGCAGTACCTTATGCGCTTTACGATTCCAAAACAGGCAACAACCTCACTGCGCACGCAGTATGACGCTGACGGCTTCGTTACTGTGAACACGCTGTTAAACACACCCTGCCTCGCGCCGTTGCATAAGGCCTTCGATGATCTTTTTGACGGTATTTTTGAAACCGGTATTCGTCCTGACGAGGTTAATTGGCAAACGGGCTCTGACCCCACCGTGACACGTCAGATTTGTAACGGCTGGAGAGCAAACCACACGATTGCAAGCGTTGTGCTCGATGCTACCTTGGGCGAGGCGTTGTGCGACATTGCTGGCTGGGAAGGCTGCCGGATTATGCAAGACAATCTGTTGTGGAAGCCACCGGGTGCCAAGTCATTGGGTTATCACCAAGACAGTGCGTACACCGCATGGCTGACGCCTGCCGATATGATTACCTGTTGGATTGCACTCGATGATACAACCGCAGAGGGTGGCACGATGGAGCTGGCAACAGGATCGCATCGTTGGCAACTACGCGCACCTGATGGCGAATTTCATGCACCACCGGACTATCGTCAAGCGCTGACCAATGCCATCGCTGTGAACCACGAATCACCGGAGATAGTACCCGTGGTGGCGCGTGTGGCGGCGTGACGGGTATCGAACACCGGGTCTGCCGGATCAATAGCAGCGCACCGCTAGGCGGCAGGTGGTCGCCTGAGTTTAATTTCACGATAGAGGGTAAATAAACCCATCATTACAACAATGGCAGAGCCTGCCATGGTGTAGGCGTCCGGAACTTCAGCAAAGACAAAATACCCCAGCACAATGGCCCATAACAAGCTGGTATAACGAAATGGCACAACGTAGGCGATGTCCCCGGTGCGCATACCAAGAATGATAAAAAAATACCCAAAGAACAAAAACACCGCTGCTCCTGCAAGCGTTGTCAGCTGATGCAAATTCATGGGTTGCCAATGACCCTGTATTAACATCATCGATGTGCCCAGCAGCGTAATAAAAAGGGAGGTCGCTGCTGCAACCAACAGTGACGGTATGCCCTTGGGTAACGTGCGGGTCAGCAAGTCACGGGCAGCCGCGAACAACACAGAGATCAAGGCAAACACAGAGGCTATCTGAAACCCGTCAGCGCCAGGCCTGATGATGATCAACACACCGGCGAGGCCAATCAAAATAGCCAGCCAGCGACGCCAGCCAACAGGTTCTCCCAAAAACAGTGCTGCGCCCAGGGTGACTGCAAGTGGCAACGCCTGCAAAATGGCAGCGATATTCGCAAATGGCAGCTGCATCAGCGCGATCAGAAAAAACACTGTTGCCATACCTTCGGCAAATGAACGCCGAAGCACCAACACCGACACAACCTGCCGCCAATGTTTGAGCACCTGCTGCCGCCATGCGATCAATGCTATCAGACCCGTGAGCAGCACTCCCCGTGTTGCCATAATCTGACCCACTGGCAACGCACCGTCGAGCGTTCTGACCAGCGTGTCATTAATAACAAAACCCATCATGGCCAACATCACGAACACACTTGCCCGTAAATTGGCTGACAGCAGTCTGAATGAAGTCACGCGCTGGCTCTGATGCTGTATCGCGTCATCAAAGTGATCAACAGCATCTGAACAGCGCGACAGATGAACTGCCAAAAAGCTTCGTTGGTGAGGGTTATCATGGTGTTGCAGTGCCGGACTGAAGAGTTAACGGACAGGGGCGCGGACTGATGTCGTTGCCATTACGTGTAGTAGCGTTCCAAAAAATTGGCACCGTCTGTGGTCATGGTGAGCAGCTGATCTGCCGGCTCGTCCGCATCGGGCGGCTGTTCAAGTCGATTCACGAAGCGGTAGTCGAACAGCATTTCGTAGTGCAGAAAAAACGCATCATCAACGACTCGCCCCTGTTCTTTCCATGCCTCTACCAACAAGGCAGCTGACACGTCTTGCCGACCTAGCCTCGCGATAGTTAGCAGGAGTTCAAGCAGGTAGCGGTTTCTGATACGCACACAGATTCCAGACTAACCCGGCTTTGCCGATGAATTGTCCTGACTGATTAATGTGCTCAACCGTTGAATCGCAAAGCTGTATCCCTGCACACCGCACCCGGCAATCACGCCGTTCGCCCTGAGTGATACATAAGAATGATGTCGGAATGACTCGCGCTGGTGGATGTTCGAGACATGCACTTCCAATACCGGACCTTCGAAGGCCATCAATGCGTCCATGATTGCAATAGACGTGTGTGAATAGGCGCCCGGATTAATAATAATACCGGCCGAGACACCTCGCGCGGCCTGAATGGCGTCAACAATAACGCCTTCGTGGTTGGACTGCAGACAGTCAACTGTCAGACCAAGATCAGACGCCAGCGAGCTGCACTGGCGCTCGACATCAGCCAGCGTTTCATAGCCGTAGACATCGGGTTGGCGCTGACCCAGCAGGTT
>CALDUO010000169.1 GCA_937923745.1 uncultured Granulosicoccaceae bacterium | reverse complement strand
GACAACAATAAGCGACACAGCGCAACACGGCGTTTCTCACCACCGGAGAGCGGCTCGATTTTCTGATCCCAGTCAGGCAGGCGCAAGGCGTCTGCGGCGATGTCCATTTGATGCGAGAGATTATGTCCGTCGGCAGCCTGCAAAATGGCTTCGAGTTTGGCTTGCTCGGTGGCCAGTGCGTCGAAGTCTGCATCGGGTTCGGCGTAGGCTGCGTAGACCTCGTCGAGTCGGGCCTGTGCATCTTTGATCTCGGAGACTGCCTCTTCGACGACCTCACGCACCGTTTTTGCCGGATCGAGCTGAGGCTCCTGCGGCAGATAACCGATATTGATGCCAGGCATTGGGCGCGCCTCTCCCTCGATTTCGGTGTCGACGCCAGCCATGATTTTCAGCAGCGTCGATTTACCGGAACCGTTGAGTCCGAGCACACCAATTTTGGCCCCCGGGAAAAACGACAGCGATATATCCTTTAATATCTGGCGTTTAGGAGGCACAATCTTGCCTACCCGATTCATGGTGTATACGTATTGGGCCATGGGTGTCTCGTTTCTCTCGCTGTGTATCACCTTATTGTAACCGACCGGCCTTCATTTATAACCAGACGATTTAGCGCCAAGGTGGCCCCATGCAGGCCAGACCGGCTAAACTCCACACTTACCAAAATACAGGCATACTGATAATTCATGTTTCAGTCATTTTTTCCGCGCCCCAAAGCGTTCTTCACCTCCGCTGCTGTCTGGGCGCTTGTCTGTATTTTTGGCTGGTATCTGGCAGGCGACAACCTTGGCAGATCCCTGAGCCTCGGTGGCCTGTTTGGTATTGAATATCCGGCTGAGCTGCCCGAAGGCGCTGATGAAGAGGCCGCCGCAGCGTTCGCCGAGGCCGACAAGACCGCCACTGACACGTGGTTTTATCAGTACATGGTTTTCGCTTATGTCGCCTTTGTACTGTTCTGGATGTTCTCTACCCCTCACAAATGGTCGCGCTGGTCTGTCTTTGGTTCGTCCGTGATCATTTTTGTCATCTGGTTTCAGGTGCACATTGATGTGTTGATCAACGAGTGGTTCGGGGATTTTTATAACCTGATACAGGATGCGCTGACGGCACCCGATACCATCACGCTGGGTCAGTTTTACGGACAATGGATTTTCTTTGCGAAGCTTGCCGCCATCTCTATCACCGTATCGGTCATCAATAGCTTTTTTGTCAGTCACTATGTGTTTCGCTGGCGTACGGCGATGAACGAATACTACACATCGGTATGGGCCAAAGTCAGGCACATAGAGGGTGCCTCACAGCGGGTGCAGGAAGACACCATGCGATTTGCAGTCAAAATGGAGTCGCTGGGTGTGGCCTTAATTGCGTCCGTGATGACGCTGATTGCCTTTCTGCCGGTGCTGTGGGGACTATCGGTACACGTCAAAGAAATACCGATCTTAGGCGAAGTGCCTTACGCACTCGTGTGGATTGCCGTTATCTGGTCAATCTTCGGCACCGGGCTCCTGGCATTGGCTGGCATTCGGTTACCGGGCCTTGAATTCAAGAACCAGAAAGTTGAGGCGGCTTATCGTAAGGAGCTTGTACTGGGTGAGGACGACGTCGAACGCGCTCAGCCGCCGACCCTCGGAGATCTGTACACAGACGTTCGCAAAAACTACTTTAAGCTGTATTTAAATTATCTGTACTTTAATGTGTTCCGGTACGGTTACCTGCAGATGGGTGTATTCATTCCGTATATGGCACTGGCACCGACCATCGTTGCAGCAGGCGTGACGCTCGGTGTCATGCAGCAGATTCTCCGCGCATTCGGCCGCGTTGAAAACTCATTCCAGTTCCTCGTCAATTCGTGGACCCACATTGTCGAGCTGATGTCGATCTACAAACGTCTCAAAGCGTTTGAAGATGCGATAGATGCCGGTGATTTAAACGCCATCAGTCAATCACCTTCGGCAAGCTGACGCCGCGCAATAACCGATTCAAGGACCGCGAGTTTCTGCTCGCGGTCCATGATGATCCAGTCGCGTATTTCATCCGGCGTCCGGTAACAACCGGCGCACATGCCCTTTTTATCGTACGTACACACCGAAATGCACGGTGATGGTACCGTGCTGTCGAATGTTCGACGCTGACGAGGAACCCGGCGGCGTCTGGACGGCTTTGCAGGCGCTACAGCCGTTGCCTCCTCTGGCTGTTCACCAGACTTTTCTGCTGCCGCTTCCCCGGCTCCGTCTGCGGCTCCAGCGACCTGTCCAGCCCCTTCACCGACCCGCCCCACAGCCCCCTCTCTGGCCGATTCCATAGCCAGATCGGCAGACGCGCTGCTGGCCTGCCCGGCCTCAGAAGATTCAGTGTGATCGCTATCGTTGGTCATGGTCTCGTTTCACTGTGAATTAACCCTCAATTTTTGGCGTCAGCTGACGCTAAAGCCCTTGTGTCCAAACTCGATTTATTAACCGGCAAGGCCGCCACCCGCGTCGTGACCACTGTCGCGAAGCGCCCTGCTGCGGCCGCAAAACGTTGCCAAGCGAGCCTGTGGCCTGCGTTGCGCCGGGCTGCATCATACCTGTTGTTGGTGCTGACAGTAACGTTGGGTGGGTGCGAATGGGTAGACAACACCGGGCTATCGGGCCAAATTCGTCAAAGTGACACCGCTGTGCTGGTGCCCGAGGAAACCGCCTTTAACCTGGATTTCGAAAACGAACTGACCAGCGGTTCGTCGTTTCGGGGTTTCTACAAAACGGCGGAAGGGCGGCTACCCGAATGTGCCGCACTGCTGCCGCTACAACAATCGGCCAACACCCTGCAGCAGGCCTGTGCCCCAGGTGAGGCCAATTGCGACATTGCCATTGTGCAGGGTCAGGCTGCCAACGGCGCACCCGATGCCTATCGGTTCTCGGTCTTTGCACCCATGCTGTCAGTACCCGTGGGTGTCAGTTATCGCTGGGACTTTGTCACTGCAACCGGCGACAGTAATCCGGTTGATGTCACCCTCTGCGTCTCGGCGGTAAACGAAGCACCGGTGGCGAACCCCGAAACCTACGTGGTTCGCGAGAACAACACACTGACTGTCGCAGGCAGTCTGTTTGACGCCAACTGCCAAATTACGTCGGGCGAATTCAGTGTGCTGGCTAATGACGTGGATGATCATTACCTCAGGCAGTCTTGTTTGCGTGCCGAACTTGTCACGCCACCTGCCTTTGCGATTAACGATTTTACCGCGACGTTCAGTGCGAGTGGCGGCTTTGTCTACACGCCAGACCCCAACCAGGCGAGTCGTAGCGACAGCTTCGTGTATCGTGTGAGCGATGGCGAATTCACCAGTACTGCCCGCGTTGTGTTGTTTCGAATCAGTGATGCTACCGCACCCGTAGCTGCCAACGACCTCTATACGATTGCCCGTAACAGTAACGGCACCCCGGTGAATCCACTGGCGAACGACAGCGACCCGTCAGGCAGCCAGCTGACGTTGTCGTCAATCACCAACGTCAGCAACAACGGTGGCTTGGTGGTGATTAACAACAATATTGTCAGTTACACACCACGCCGCGGGTTCCGGGGTAACGAGACGTTTACGTATACGGTGACCAATATTTATGGTCAGCAGACACAAGCGTCATTGGTGTTTCAGGTTCAGTGATCCATCGGCACAAGCGCTGACCGATAGAGCGCGATTTTATCGATGTAGCTTTGCGCTGCCTGATCCAGCATTGCCAACATGTCTTCGTTTAACGGCTTGATCACTTTGGCCGGTGATCCCAACACCAATGAGCCGTCCGGCACCACCATCCCTTCCGTCACCAGAGCATTCGCACCGATTAAACAACGCTCCCCGATCAACGCACCGTTGAGCACCACGGCATTCATGCCGATCAAACTGCCGTTGCCAATGGTGCAGCCATGCAGCATCACCTTATGACCAATGGTCACCCGCTCCCCTACCGTCATTGGAAAACCCGGGTCGACATGTAACACACAACCGTCCTGCACGTTACTGCCACGGCCTATTGTGATCTGATCATTGTCGCCACGAATCACCACGTTAAACCACACGCTGACCTGTTCCGCCAGTTCGACAGAACCGATTACCGCAGCATCCGGCGCGATAAAATGCTCTCCGGTTGTCACTACCCGTCGCTCGCCCAGTGCATATTTCATGTGATGATCCATGAGACCTAAAAACCACAGTCTAACCGACCCGAGATAACCACGGAAAGGCTACACTACCTGTGTCCTAGATTCGGAAATACCGTTGTGACTCCCACTGATCACTCCACCACCGACAGCGTGTCTGACACAACACCTGCTGACTCTGATATCAATTCGGGTACAGCGCCTGCTCACAGACCAGCGCACAAGTCGGGTCCGCTGACCGGTCTGCTGGTCGTGGCGCTGGAGCAGGCAGTGGCAGCCCCGCTGTGCACATCGAGGCTGCAGCGTGCCGGTGCACGGGTTATAAAAATAGAGCGCCCCGAAGGGGACTTTGCGCGTCAGTACGATCAGGCGGCCAACGGGGCAAGCTCTTATTTTATTTGGACCAATCAGGGTAAAGAGTCATTGGTACTGAATATCAAAGACCCGACCGATCAGAGGTTGCTGAGTAATCTGCTTAGCCAAGCCGATGTACTGGTGCAAAACCTCAAACCGGGCGCGTTGGCAAGAGCTGGCTTTGACCCTACCACACTCAACACCATGAACCCGCGACTGATCACTTGTAATATCAGCGGTTACGGTAACAGCGAAGCGCTGAAACACATGAAAGCCTATGACTTGCTGGTACAGGCAGAGACCGGACTGATCGCAACCTCCGGCGGGCCAGGCGCACCTGGTCGCATCGGTATCTCGGTGTGTGATATCGGTGCCGGTGTGACAGCCCATGCCGCGATTCTCGAAGCGTTAATCCAACGCGGTATAACCAACCGCGGATCAAGCATTGATATCTCGCTGTTTGATGTAGCCGCAGAGTGGATGAGCGTACCTTACGTGCATGCACGTCACGGTAACGGAGCACCGACCCGACAAGGACTGCAGCACCCCGGCATTGCACCGTATGGTGCTTATCTGACCGCCGATAACATCAGCACACTGGTGTCGATACAGAATGAGCGGGAATGGGTTGTGTTTTGCCGAGACGTACTACAGAACGAACCCCTTGCCACAGACGGTTCGTTTAACACCAATACGCTTCGGGTGAAACATCGCAATGCACTGAACACGACCATTCAATCCGTACTGTCTACTCTCACAGCAACACAATTCAGAGCACGGCTACAACAGGCCGATATCGCGTTTGCGGCGCTCAACTCGGTGGATGATCTTGTCGAACACATGGCGTTACGAACCGAGACCGCGCGTGACGAAAATGGCCATGTTGTTGAGCTTCCCGCTCATCCGTTCGCAACTCCACCCGACAGTAACGCGCGGCTACCAAATGTTGGTGAACACACCGACACTATCCGACAGGAGTTTGGCTCGTGATAACACTGGCGCGGCTTGATCATTGGGTTCTCACCGTTCAGTCACTGGAGAACACCATTGACTGGTACACCCGTGTGTTGGGTATGGGTGTTGTCACGTTTGGCGATAACCGGAAAGCACTGACTTTTGGCGAACAGAAAATTAACCTGCACCTGCTCGGACACGAGTTTGAACCCAAAGCACGGCAGCCCACCAGTGGCAGTGCCGATCTGTGTTTTGTCATTAACGGTACACTTGAGGCAACACTGCAACACCTGACTCAATCAGGTGTTACTGTGGAAGAAGGCCCGGTACCCAGAACCGGGGCGCTCGGCCCGATACACTCTGTGTATGTCCGAGACCCGGACGGTAACCTGATTGAGCTGTCGGTGTATTGATCGGCCCTATTGAGCACCCGGTGCCTGAGTCCCCATTGCCTGAGTACCCATTGCCTGAGTACCCATTGCCTGAGTACCCATTGCCTGAGTCCCCATTGCCTGAGCGCCCATTGCCTGAGCGCCCATTGCCTGAGCAACCGGTGCTTTGACGACCCTGGATGAACGTATTGCAGTTAGGCTTGGGTTGCCCTGTTGTGGTCACCCTGCGCGGGTGACGTAACAGACTTCAGGCTACCTGCGTTGCAACGAAACCAATGTAACCCACAAACCCCGACAACAGCAGCACACCGGCAACACGCCCTATGACCGGCTGTCCTTTTCTTCGGTCAACAATAACCACTCCCCACAGCAATACCAACAACAGCAGCATAGCCGGATAATCACGGGTCAGCACTTCGCTGTCAAAAGCAGAAGGGCCCAGCAGTGCAGCGATACCAATAACTGCCAACAGGTTATAGATGTGGGAGCCCACTATGCCGCCGATGGCCATGTCGTGATCGTGTCGACGCGCAGCAGCAACAGTGGCCGCAAGCTCTGGCAAGCTCGTCCCGATAGCCACAATGGTCAGACCAATAATCAACTCGGAAACACCAAAAAGTGTAGCGATATCCACTGCGCCCCACACCAGCACCCGTGAGCTAATGACCAACAACACCAGCCCGGATACCGTCAACCACCAGGCCTCTTTCGCACTGATGCCTTCAATCGCAGATTCATCCACCGTCGGCATACCGGCAGCGTCTGTGGTCTCTGGCTCTAACGCCTCTGCCGCACTCTGCCCAGTCGTCGCTGTGGATACAGTGCTTGCACGCCGATCCTTTCTGGCCTGGTAAATCGAGCGTATAGTCATTGCGACCAACAAGACCATCAGGCCAATGCCATCGAGAAAAGACAGATAACCGTCAATCATGAACAGCAGACACGCAACGCTGATCAATAACATCAACGGAATATCGCGACGCATGACACCACGCTGTATCACAATGGGTGTAAAGAGTGCCGCCATACCCAACACCAAACCAATGTTTGCGATATTGGAACCGAGCGCGTTACCAATAGCCAGTGGTGTACTGTCGGTTAATGCTGCAATAGCTGACACCACTATCTCGGGTGCCGACGTGCCGAGCGCCACCACGGTGGCACCGATAACCAGTGTTGATACACCCGAGCGTTTGGCCAGCGCGGCTGCGCCGGTCACGAGCCGGTCGGCACTGTAGCCAAGCACGACAGACGCACCGAGTATCGCTATCAGAGGAACGATCCAATCAGTCATTGTGTTTTTAAGGTTTGGTAAGTACTGCAACAGTGTGGTCAATTTAGCGGCCGATGACCAGTCGGTCTTTCCACACAAATACATCGGTTTATTCGATGTTTCTTTAAATTTAAAACGACTTTATCGAACTATCTATTGACCGATACACTGCGTATAACAGTACCATTGTATTAAGCCATTTAGACTTTCATCGGAGATATCACTATGCCACTGCAGGCATTACGCAATTTCATACGCTGGGAAGCGGCCGGTGGCCTGCTCCTTCTCGCTGGCGCCATTTTGTCAATGCTGGTTGTAAATTCTCCATGGGCTGCCATGCACAGCGGCGTGCTCGACATGCGGGCAGCCGTTGTGCTGGGCGACTTTGCTATCGACAAGTCGGTGCTGCTGTGGATCAACGATGGCCTGATGGCGGTCTTTTTTCTGTTGATCGGTCTAGAGCTCAAACGCGAGGTTCTGGAGGGTCAGCTCTCGTCACGCGATCAGTTACTGCTGCCGGTCATCGGTGCTATTGGCGGCTTCGCGCTGCCAGCGCTGATTTTCTACCTGTTTAATACAGGCGACCCTACTGCACTCAAAGGCTGGGCGATTCCGTCGGCCACTGATATCGCGTTTGCGTTGGGTCTACTGTCACTGTTTGGCAAACGTATTCCGTTATCCGTGAAAGTGTTTTTGGCGTCACTGGCTATCATCGACGATTTGGCGGCCATCATTGTTATCGCTATTTTTTACACCGATACCTTGTCGCTGAATGCATTGGCCATTGCCGGTGCCGGCATCGCTGCACTGGTGCTGGTTAATTTGTTCGGCGTTAAGCGAACTGCCGTGTACATCACCATTGGTGTCATTATCTGGGTGGCAGTACTGAAAAGCGGTGTGCATGCAACGCTGGCCGGTGTGGTTGTCGCACTGACCATACCACTGCGAACCAAAGACGGCTCACCATCACCGCTGCGCACACTGGAGCATTCGTTACACCCATGGATAAGCTTTGCCATTCTGCCAATATTCGCATTTGCCAACGCAGGTGTTGCGCTCGACACTATCTCTATGGAAAACCTGCTCAACCCCATTACGCTGGGCATCATTGCCGGACTGGTAATCGGTAAGCAGGTGGGTGTGTTTATACCGGTGTGGTTAGCCATACGCTCCGGTATTGTCTCGATGCCTGAACGCGCTAACTGGCTTATGCTCTACGGCGTATCACTCGCCACGGGTGTCGGTTTTACCATGAGCTTCTTTATCGGCAGCCTCGCCTATGAAGATCTGGGTAACGAGTATGCTTCGGCCATGAAGCTTGGCGTACTGTCGGGTTCAGCTGTGTCGTTAATCATGGCCGCCGTCGTGTTGTTGTTAGCCACGTTACGCGCCGGGAAACCGCCAGTCGACACACTCGAAGATGGCGCAGGCGCGTCTGCAGCGTCAGCCAAATAGCTGCTCGCGCGCTTTTGCGTTAATCAGTGCAACCGCCGGATTCCTGACCTTTCGTTCCGACGAAATGCCGTAGAAGTTTTCGGTCACGCCATCAGCCGTACCAATCAGGCGTGACCGATACAACCGGTTAAACTGTTCTGCGACCGCAACCGGTGCCGGGAAAATACCGGCACCCACTTCACCAAAGGTGTTGAGCAAGGCACCGTCATCAAACTCACCAATCACATCAGGCGTCACCCCGGTGCGTTCAAACCAGTCATCAAGATTGCGCCTGAGTACACTGTTGCGCGAGGGTAACAGCATCGGCGCGTGGTCGAGTGACTTCGGAAATTTTGCGCGATACCGGTTGGCTTTGGACGCGGTCACAAAGAACGCGACATCGCTGTTACCCAGCAAATGGTTGTAGGCTTTGACACTCAGACCCGGTGGCATCGGGCGGTCTGACAACACCATATCCAACCGATGCACAGCCAGTTCACCCAACAGGTGATCCAGCCCTCCTTCGTGACACGACAACCGAAACGCAGGGTCGGTCTCCAGGACCGGTTGTAAAATCCGCCGTGCCACCAGCTTCGGAATAGAGTCGACAATACCAACGTTCAGGAGTTGGCTGCTGTCACTCTCGCGGTCATGTATGCGTCGCGACAACTCGGCACCCAACGTAAAAATTTCATCGGCATATTGGTGCACAGTGTGGCCGGTTGAGGTCAATACCAACCCGCGCCCTGCCCGTTGAAACAAGGGTTCGCCAAACGTGTCTTCGAGGAGCTTTAACTGACCGCTGATAGTTTGCGGTGTGAGGTGCAGTACTTCAGACGCCCGTGCAATGGAGCCTTCATTCGCCACCGTCCAGAAATACAGCAAGTGGTTATAATTGAGGTGACGCACGTTATTGTGTTGCCGATGGCGATGCCGCCCCGTCAACACTGCATTGATGTTTTTCGGCGTCCGCGTGGGTGAGCTTGCCGGTTGCGAGGTACTCGTTAATCAGCGCGATAACCGTATCGTTTTGCATGATAAACGTGTGCGTGGCCGGATACGCCAAAAACCAGCACATGCCTTCTATTCGTGTGCTCTCAACCGATACCTTACCGTCGTTCGGATCGGGCAACAGCTGTGACAACAACAGGTTAAACGAGCGGGTACCGGCGATCACCGCAACGTCGCCGACGACCGGCCCCAACTGTCGCGGAATACTGTTCTGATCGGTACCGAGCTGCAGCCCCGCCGGTCCGTTCATAAATTCAAACCCCGGTATGTCTTTGAGTTCGTCGACCACTTCGCTGCCATGATTGGGCGGCGCGAGCATCACGATCCGGCCGACATTGTTGACGGTAGACTTCTCCAGAAGATAACGCACCATGATGCCACCCATTGAATGTGTGACAAAGTGTATGGGTTTGTGGTCGGCGCAACGTGCCACTGCGGGTGGCAAATACTTCATGGCCAGCGCCGGTATGGTGTACTCGCGGGAATCATAGTCGACATTAACGACATGGTACCCGGCGTCGTCGAGTGACTCGGCAATGTCTGCCATGGAGTCTGCGGTGCGCACCAGACCATGGACGATGACAGCGCACTCTGATGCTTTGGTAGAACCGGCAGACAACGTAGCGCTGAATGCCAGTGACAACATGCTAAAGATTAGTAAACGAGCGACCATAGGGTGAACGCGCCAATTGCTGTTTTCGTTTTGCCTCACGGTGAACCGTGTAGATCGATGCACAGATTATGATGCAGGCACCGAGCCATGTATAGGCGCCCGGAAGCTGATCAAACAACAGATAACCAAATAATGTGGCATACAGCAACCTCACGTAATCAAGCGATGCGAGCAAGGACGCCTCACCAAATTTATAGGCGTAAATATTGGCTTTTTGGGCAAAATAAGACACCGCGCCGATGGCGGCACAAATCAGCCACTCATTGAGTGTTGGCCACTGCCAAAAATAAATGGCAGGCAACAACATCGCGATGGCAATGCCAAGCGCCTGGTACAGCAAAATGGTTTCGGGTGCATCGGTGCGCGACATCATGCGGATAATAACCATGACAATACCGGCAGAGGCCGCACCAATCAGCGCGTAGACACTGTAAATGGTAAAACTCTCGGTGCCGGGTCGTAACATCACCAATACCCCGATAAATCCGACCACCACCGCAAACCAGCGATAACGCCCGACTTGTTCCTTGAGTAAAATAACGGCAAAGATCGTCACGAAAAAGCTTTTGGCAAACGCAATGGCAGTCGCGTCGGCTAACGGCATGTGTATGACTGCCGTGAATCCGCCAAGCATCGCAATCAATGCGAACACCAGACGCAACAACTGCAGGTACAGGCGCTGTGTTTTTAATGCAGAATGAATATTGTTAAAAATGAAAGGCAGCGTAAAAACCAGCATACCCATCTGTCGCAAAAACAGAATTTGTGTGACGTGAAGGTTATCGCCTGCCAGCTTGACCAGTGCGGTCATCACCGCAAATCCTGCGGCGGCAAACATCAGCACAACAACCCCCTTGAGGTTGTCGGACAACTGATTGAATTGTGGGATCAAATGATGTCCGCATGAGTCACTGGGCTAGAGAAAGCCAAGGTTACTCGATTCGAACGCCGAGAGGTTAGGAAAAACGTCGGCAAGGTCAGATTCTGACAATCCGTACCAGCGTGCCAGCGTCGCGCCAAACTGATCGACAGAGGTGGTGGGGATTATACGGCCACGCCCGGAGTCGGCACTGCCTTCAATGCGGTATTCCGGCATCTGTCCGTAAATACGGTTGCCGTTGACCGCACCGCCCATTACCAGTTGATGCCCGCCCCAACCATGATCACTGCCGTCGCCATTGCTGGTTAACGTGCGGCCAAAATCGGCAGCGGTAAACGTGGTGACCTGATTGGCAAGTCCGAGGTAATCGGTGGCGCGATAAAACGCACCCATGGCCTGACTTAACGTTGAGAGCAAGGCCGGATGCCGCGCATTCTGGGCACCGTGAGTATCCCATCCGCCAAAGCCGACAAAAAATATCTGGCGTGACAGGCCAAGTTGCTCGCGTATCGAAATCATACGCGTAACCATTGCCAATGACTGAGCCAACGGTGACCCAGGGAAACCTACCGGTGGCACCGGTGCCCTGGCCAGCACGGACCGGATGTCGTTATTCAGGTCCAGCGCACGGGACATCACCGACCGGTATTCATTACCGTAGATGTGACTCGCATTCGAATTCAACAATGCCTGCAACGCAGCGTTACGTCGCTCCAGTCGGCCAAAGCCTGATTTTTGAGTTGCGCTCTTGGTCAGATCGACACCACGTGTGGACAGTATATACGGCACGCTGGTGCGCCCGGTCTGCATCAGGTTAATACCGCTCATCGAGACATTCATCGACATCTGTCGATTGGCGTTGGCAGACAACATCGCATCGGCCATGCGACCGGCCCAGCCCGATGAAATTGATGCATCTGGTTTTAGGCTTTGCCAGAAATCCTGTTGGTCATTGTGAGAGAACAATCGCGGTGGCAGCGGCACCCGTGACTGCACAAAGTCATCTCGCGACGTCGGCACAATCAGCGGCCCAACGTTCCCAAGCACCGCAACTTTGCCATTGTTAAACAGATTCCGCACGTCTGGCATAGAGGGATGGAACCCATATTGCGAACCGTCACTGCCCACTGCATTCACACCCAATAACTGACCGCTGTCTACCGCAAGATTACGCCGTGCTTCACGGTAGGCTGTGTATTGATCGGGGGAACGTGGCACGAACATGTTAAAAGAGTCGTTACCACCATAGAGAAACAGGCAGACCAACGCACGGTATTCACCACCCTGCTGCGCCAGTGCATTGGTGATGTTTAACGAATTCAGTACAGCCGCGCCGCCAGAGCCTGCGAGCAACCCGGCAACACTGCGTTTCATAAATTCTCGTCGGTTTTTTTTCAGCATCGGGGTTGTATGCCTAACGGTGGAACGAAAAATCGGGAGACACGAACAACAAGTGCAACACCTCGCGCACACGCGTATCGCCATCACCATCCATCGGTGTGTTGGCGGCAAGCTCGATCAACACCTCGCGGGTGGTATCTGACATGTCGCCGCCCAACAGTAGCGTGTTCAGATAATCAACCAATGCCACCGGATTGGCCGCCAATCCCTTTTCAATACCCAGATCAAGATCAATACGGTGTTGGGTTGAGCGATCTGCGCCACCAAGCGGTATGGCAAACGCATAATCAAACAAACGGTCAGCGGCGCGCAGTACGGTGCTGTCGTTTAAAATTTGAAATTCAGGTGCGACGAGTTGATTGTTGGCAATTTCACCATGCGGACGATAGTCAGGTGAGTAAAAATTAAACACCGATGGTGCACTGTAGGGTTGCTGTGACAGATCGGAATCGGGGTTGGAATATCGCAGTCGACCGTAGTGTCCTCTGGCATTAAACGCACGCCAGATAGAGGCGACTTTAATCAAGGGTTCTTTGAGTTTACCGAAAGTATACGGTGACCAGGAATGACCGTTGAGTGCTTCGGCATCGAGCAATATGGCATACACCACCGCTTTTAAGTCGCCCCTAACACCACTGCCGTTGTCGTTAAATGCAGCCGCCACCCGGCGCACATAGTCACCCGACGGGTTACTGGTCACCAGGCGTTGTATTAACTGGCGTGCCAAAAAAGGCCCGACGTTCGGGTGATTAAACAGGTTATCGAGTGCCTGATCGAGATCTTGTCTGGCTGACTGCCCACCGGGCAAAGTGACGCCGTTCAGTAACTGTTTTGGATCAGTGTCGTGATACTGCTGAAACGCCTTCATCGGAATCACTTCACTGTCGGGCGTACGATCATCGCTGCGCATACGGTAGGCGGTGCCGTAATTCCAACCGGTAAACACACGCGCAAAATTAATCACATCCTGTTGGGTATAGGCAGGTACACGGGCACCGGATGCATCACGTACCGGTGTACCGTCTTCATTGAGTAAATCTATACCAATGGTAAATAGCTGCATTAATTCACGGGCAAAATTTTCATCGGGTTGTATGTTTAACGCAGCGTTGGCTTTTTCGTTACGGCGCATGCTTAAAAAATCACCCATCGTCGGGTGCAACGCAACGTCACTTAATACATCACGGTAGTTACCAAACGCACGTCGAAGTAACATGTCGTTGTAAGACGCAAACCCTCTGACACGGTTATCGATACCAGCTGCGCGATCAGCGATAACCAGTATCTGGCTCAGTGCAAAGGCTACCCGCTGGCGTAATTGATCAGGCGCATGCACCACCACATCCCACCACACATCCAACCGTGCCTGCTGACGCACAAATTGATTTTGACCCGACGTGGCATTAAAGACCGACTTCTCCCGTAATCGGGCATCGAGTGGTCCGAGATGATCGGTGAGTGGTGCATTGATTTGGCTGTCGATCCATTGCCGGTAGGTTTTGTTCATCAGCTCATCAATGTCGCGCCGTTTGGGACCAAACGTGCTGCGCAACAAAAAGCGGGACGCATCGGCTCTGTTGGCAGGCCGGTCGTCAGCAGAAATGACCGGGCCTGTGGGTACAGCTGCAGTGACTGACACGGAAAATGTCGCCCGTGTAAAAACCGACCGGTCATCGTCGTCCTGTGCGACCACATCGATACGACGAATGCCGACATCATTAGTGCCCGGCACCCATTTTAAGGTGCGCGAACCGTCGTTGTTGTCCTGAACGGTCGCGTTGCCCGGTAAATTACGCACAGAGATACCCGGCACGCTGCCATCCGGATCGGTGGCAACCAGCCTGACTTCCAATCCCTGATCAACGGCAACGACCTGATCTGGCGGTGTATCGATCACCGGTGGGCGGTTTGCTGCTGCGGATGGTTGGCGATCGCCGACAACACTGATGCGCATCGTGACTGACGAACGCGCATTGGCAACACGCGAATCAACCGCGATAAACTGAACCTCCACCTCGCCGATATCTGCGGCCGACGGTGTCCAGCCGAACACACGCCCCCCATTACCGTTGTCGTTAAAGGTCGCATTGGCAGGACCCCGCTCCATCCACAACGCAGGCACACTGCCATCAGTGTTCAGTGCCCTGACGACCTGGGTGATTCTGGTACCGGGTGACACCACATGATTTTGTACCGTGTCAAACTGTGGACCTCCAGCCGCGGTGATGAGGGCCGCAGTAATGGGAGCTGCCGTCGAGGGCGTCGCTGGCGAAGGTGGCTGTGTATCACCGCTAATGACAATGGTTACAACACGCGATGCAGACAGTGAGCGATCCACTTCGTCAGTTGCCGTGAATCGAATTTGACGCGCTCCCTGATCACCATTGCCCGGCGTCCAGCGAAACGTTCGGGTGCCGTCACGATTGTCATCAAAACTGGCACCCGCCGGAAGCGGGTCGGCGTTGAGGATAATCGAGTGATTCAGCGGACTGGCGGGTACTACCCGAATGGCAACCTGTTCGCCCGGTGCCACACGCCGATCGGCAATGGGTTCGATGACAGGTGCGTTACCGGCTGCGGTCAGCGGTGCCGGATTGCCTGTACCAACGACCTGCAACCGTATGGTAGTCGAGGTGGTAATCGCTGCATCTGCAGGATCGGTTGCCACCACCCTGACCGCGTATTGCCCTGTCTGATTAGCCGCCGGTGTCCATCGGATGGAGCGGGTACCATCCCGATTATCGTCAAAGCTCGCACCGCTCGGTAAATCGTAAGCGATCAGCCCGGGCACACCTCGCGGGGAGGTGGCCCGGACCACCAACGAGAATCGTTGCCCTGTCCGCAGTGACTGCTCGGCATAATTGGGCAAGACCGGCCGATTGGATGAAGATGCGGTGGTTGCCGGTGTTGATGACTGCTGCTGTTGTGGGGGTTGTTGTGCCACTGGCTGACTGTTGTTGGCATCACGCACCGTGATATCAACCGGCCGATAGACCACCAGCGAACGATCACGCGCATCTTCGGCCACAAATACCAGGGTTGTAAAACCTGCGTTGGCGGGTGTCCAGCGAAACCGACGAGAGCCATCACCGGCATCGAGAAACGTTGATCCGGGCGGTGGGTTCGACAAGAACACGGACGGTACGTCATTGTCGGGATCGGAGGGTCTGACGCGAAACTCGACGGTCTCGCCTACCGACACCGTTTGCGATGCAATGTTGTTAAATTGCGGTGGCTGATTGGCCGACGCAGTCATCGCAAAACACAGCAGACAGAGGGTCAGGAGTGTGTCGAGATGGCCCCGATATTGGCCCTGAAAATGGCCTCGAAGTGGGGCAATGAAGCTTGTGTTTGAACCGGATGAGCGTCGCGATATCGAGTTCAGCATGACCGCCGTTTGTGAACTGTGTCAGGTTTTTGAAGAATCTCCTAAGTCTAGCGTTGCACTTTGGTAACGTCAAAGCCTTCAGGCAATTCGATCACAACGCCACCCGAAAGGTCAGGTTGTATCGGTAAGCCCCAAACAGCGGGTCTGCGCCCTCTTTGAGCGGACGCACGCCGTGAAACCACAACCTTGATTCTCCACCCCAGACAATCACATCACCACTACTGATATCCACGGGGATCGATTTTCCCTTGCGCTCCGGGCCCTGCACAAAAAAACGGGCGGGCAAACCCAGTGATACCGACACGATGGGCTGCGTATAGTCCTGCTCGTTTTTGTCCTGGTGGGACCCCATCGACGCACCCGGTGCATAACGGTTGACCAGACACGCATCACTGACATAGTCGGCGTAACCCGCCACCTTGGCAGCGTGTGTTGCCAAGGATTGCCAGCGCGCCGGGATGTCAGGCCACGCCGACCCGGTCAGCGGATCTGCAGTGGTGTAACGGTAGCCGGACCGATCCGTTACCCATCCGGCACTACCGCAGTTGGTCATCGCGACCGACATGGAATGACCGCCCGGCGTTTGCATGTGACGAAACGGTGCGACTTCCGAGAGCGTGTTGATATCAGCGTGTATCTGCTCCAACGTGACCGCGTCGATCCAGCCAGGTAGCAGCCACATACCGGGACACACCGCTATCTTGGTCTCTACATTGCCTGAAAACAGATCTTTCACTGATATTTACCCTGATTTTTGCCCAAATTCGGGCAAATGATTAAACTTAGCAGTCGATTTTAGCGATAGTACCGGCATGGCAATGCTCACCCCCTCAACCCAGTCGCACCAGTCGCACCAGTCGCACCGCTCGGACCAGTCGACA
The DNA here is from genome assembly GCA_937923745.1 of uncultured Granulosicoccaceae bacterium. Classification (GTDB taxonomy): domain Bacteria; phylum Pseudomonadota; class Gammaproteobacteria; order Granulosicoccales; family Granulosicoccaceae; genus CALDUO01. Next base: position 23,042 of record CALDUO010000169.1, on the reverse strand, counting down.
CCCCGTTCATCGACAGAGACAGCACCGGCACAGTCAATCGGTTCGGTGCCTGCAGCGCCACCGCTGGCTGACGATGAGCTGATCCGGCACCTGAGCGGCAGCTTTTCATTAAGCACAGCGACTGCGCTGCGTCTGGTTGAAGAAGTTCTGCATTACTACAGCGAGACACCAGCAGAATTTGTGACACGACTGCATACCGAGTTACAGCGGCAAGGCTGGTCGAACAACAAAATCTACGCGCACATCGAGGCCGTACTGCCCTCGCGACGCTTCGCCTCACCGCCGCTCACCACCCGCCAAATTCGGCGCGTGATTTACGGCTGACACCCAACCAACACGAACAACGACTATGTGTGGAATTATTGGCTATACCGGACACCAGAGTGTGCAGCCGCTCTTGATCGACGGATTACGAACACTCGAATATCGCGGTTATGACTCATCAGGCATCAGTATCCTGTCACGTGGCAAACTCAAAACATGGAAAGCGGCCGGCAAGCTCGATTCACTGGTCGGACAATTACCGGCAAAACCTTCGAGCGGCAGTACCGGCATTGGCCATACCCGTTGGGCAACCCACGGCGCACCCACTGATGAAAATGCACATCCCCATACCAATAACGACGGCGCCATTGCCGTGGTGCATAACGGCATTATTGAAAACGCCGATGCGTTAAAACAATCATTGGCACCGCACAACATCGCGTTCGCCTCTGATACCGATACGGAAGTGCTCGCACACCTGATCGCCCTTGCACCCGGCAACACTTTAACGGAGCGCGTCAGACATACCTTGCTGAAGGTCAATGGTACGTATGGTCTCGCGGTTGTCGATGCCAATGAACCGGGCGTGGTGGTCGTGGCACGTAACGGAAGCCCGGTCATTATCGGGCACGGTGACAATGAAATGTTTGTCGCCTCCGATATGTCTGCATTGGCCAGACACACACGCGAAGTCAGTCATCTCGAAGATGGTGAAATGGCTAAACTGACCACCAAAGGCTGCGAGATCAGCGCTATTGATGACCGGCTGTTACACCGTACCGGACAACGCTCCACCATTATCCCTGAAGAGATCAGTCAACAGTATGACCGGGGTGGTTATGAGCATTACCTGTATCGGGAAATAACCGATCAAAGCGAGACCGTGCGCCGCACACTCGGCGGTCGTATTGACCGTCGCTTCAACACCGCGCACCTGGGCGGACTGAATCTGGATGCACGCGAACTGATTAATTTAGGACGCATTCGTATTCTGGGGTGTGGCTCAGCCTATTACGCCGGTGGTGCGGGCGCTGACATGATCGAATCGCTGGCCCGCATACCCTGCAGTGCAGAACCGGCAGCAGAATTTCGGTACCGAAACCCGGTGATCGAACGTGACACGCTCTATATTGTGGTTAGCCAGTCCGGCGAGACCTTCGACACCCTCGCTGCCACGCGTGAAATCAAACGCAAGGGCGGGCGCGTGCTGGGTATCGTCAACGGTGTGGGCAGCACCATTGCGCGTGAAGTCGACGGCGGTATTTATATGCATGCAGGTCCGGAGATGTCAGTGGCCTCGACCAAAGCGTACACCAGTATGCTTACCTGCTTTGCCCTACTGGCACTACACCTTGCTCGCATCCGCGACCTGTCACCGCAACGTGGCGGCGCATTGATTGACGCGCTGGATGCACTCCCCGATCTCATTGAAGGTGCTCTCGCTACCGAAGAAAAAGTGATTACGATTGCCGAGCAATACCATCGCGTCAACAGTCTGTTTTTTATCGGACGTGCCAGCGCTTGCGCCACCGCACACGAAGGTGCACAAAAGCTGAAAGAAATATCGTATATCCACGCCGAAAGTTATCCGGCATCAGAACTGAAACACGGACCACTGGCATTGATTAGCCCAGAGACCCCGACAGTTGTGATACTGCCGGACGACGATCTGTTTGAAAAGTCGTTTGCATCATTGGCTGAAATCAAAGCGCGACAAGGACCTGCGATTGTTGTCACTCAGTCAACCGATGACCGCCTTAATACAACAGCTGATGCCGTTATTAACGTACCGGCATCCGACCCCCTGCTGCATCCGATTATCATGGGTATACCGCTACAACTGTTCGCGTATCACTGCGCCCGGTTATTAAAAAGAGACATCGATCAGCCGAGAAATTTGGCGAAAAGTGTGACGGTTGAGTGAAAGCGGTGTACGACGAATGCTATTCTGCCGCCCCTAAGATTTGCTGCCTTCTTATAAATCCACCCAACAGTGGTACAGCGAAGGAGTATTTACCATGACGGTTCTTATAGACCAAGCCCGAATCTGCCAGCGTTGACAGCATCTGGTTAACATGACTACTACTGAATGGTTTTTCCAGTGCTTCTTTTGACTTGCCTACAACATCTTGCACCGAAAATTCATCATCCTCCACTGTAACAAGCTCGGCAATTACTGCCAATAGCTCTCTCTGCCTATCTGTGGCACGAGCCCATCTTCCGGAAAAAAAATCGATATCAAGCTTTTGTACAATTTCACTGATCGGTACTTTTGGGTCAAGGCCAGAGTCAATTTTTTGTATGAATACGTCGTAGACTTCACGACAAATAAACTGCACAAAGTAAGGATAACCACCAGATAATGAGACGATTTGGTCTATTGAACTATCGGACAAATGAAGATCCTGATAGCTTTCAAGCGGTTTTTTAATCGCCTCTTTTACAGACTCTTCATCAAGCCGATCCAAAAACATCACTCTAAACATTCGCTCGGCAAATGTTCGAGACTCGACTAGCTTTGGAAACAGTGTTGGCAACCCTGTTAAAGCCAACATAAACGGGATGTTTTTTTTCTGTATAGACTGAAAAGTATCTAACAGCAGTGAGAGTGGAAATTCGTCTTTATCCGTTTGATCCGCTAAATTCTGTGCCTCATCGTAAGCGAATACAATTCCCTTAAAGTTTGAGCCTTCTTTTAGAATGTCCCAAATCAATTCGAGGACATACTTAAGTTTGTCCCCCGGAAGTCCCGGTGTCTGTTCATAAATACCAATGAGTGTTTGGAAATTCAAATAATGAGTTTCGGTGTTCTGCTGAGACAGAAATCCGATGGACAATGATTGTTTTTTACCAATGACTATACTGGAGGTCAGCACTGACAAGTCCGTGAGAAGACGGGTCGCAATGTTTTTTTCGCTTAAAGTAGCTGCCTCGGTCAAATCTGTTCCCACCCAATACCAGCCACTGGTCTGCGCAATCGGTTTGAAAACATCCAACAGTACGGTTTTGCCTACACCACGTAATCCGGTGAGCACAAGATTTTCAAGAATTGTCGATTGCGCAATAAGCTTTGCGAATTCATGCTTTTCCGATTCCCGTCCGGCCAGGTAAGGAGGCATGTGCCCGGCACCGGGCTTGAACGGGTTAGTGAGATCAGTTTCGACCATCATGGTGCCTCAAATATAGCCTTCAACGATTTATGAAAACTTAGCAGTAGAGCTAAATTTAGGCCAAATCATAACTTTATACAATAGGCTTACTGTTAAATTCCCGATATTTTTCGAATTTGTGACCGGTTGATAGCTTAGATGTCATTCCTGCCCATTAATCGCACCCACGAACCCATACAGCCTTGCTGTGAGTATCTGTAACCACTGCCTTTTTGTAGTTTTCAGTCAATAACTGCTGACACGGAAGTGCCGGAGATAGTCGGCTTAAACCGCTTCCGCCACGCACTGTGTTGCGGAGGATGAATCACCACCCAATAACCATGCTGTTGTAGGGGTTCCCTGCGAGATACAACGTGGTCATGCTTAGCTAACAGCCATCCAATATTTCTCAGAGAGTCAATATGGATAATCGCTATTGCGCCATCTGATAAATCGTATCGCCACCCACAATGGTGCGTACCACAGAGATGGTGCGCACATCGTCGGCACTGAGCGGATCTTCTGACAGCCAGACCAAGTCTGCAAATTTACCCGCTTCGATTGAACCGCGGTTGTGATCCACACGATTCTGCCATGCGGGGTCTATGGTCATCGCGCGCAGTGCCTGCAGCCGCGTTAAGCGCTCGGCACCACCCAACAAACGATTGTTTTGTGTGAGTCGCTGCGTGGCCATCCACAAAAGCTGCATACTGTTCGTGGGTGTTACCGGTGCGTCGGTGTGAATGCTGATGCGCACACCGGCCTCTTGTGTGCTTCGCATCGGACTGATAAATGCCGCCCGCGTCGGGCCGAGTGACTGCCGATAATGCCACTCACCCCAATGCCAGGTATGACCGGGAAAGTAGCTGGGCGTGACGCCGAGTGCCGGCAGTCGCTCTATCTGATCGTCGCGCATCGTTTGTGCATGAACCAAAATCACACGACGGGCATTCTCGGCACCGGGCGAGGGCAACAGTGACTCCAATGCATTGAGCACGAGCTCTATCGCGCCGTCACCATTGGTATGAATGGCCAACGGCCGATCAGCTTTCAGATACGGTGTTATCACCTCGCGCAACTGTGCAGCAGTAAACAGCGAATGCCCCTGATGCTTTGATGTGGTGCCGGGCAACGGCTGATGGTAGTGCTGAGACAAATGTGCGGTGTAGCCTTGCGGACTGCCATCAACAATCAGTTTGGCGGCACCGGTTAAAAACTTTCGGCTGTTGATGGTATCGGGCAACGAGTCTGATGCTGTTTGATGTAGCGGCCACGCAATGACCCGTTGTGGCACCCAACCCAATCGTGTCAGCCATTTTAATAGCGTGACCGTGGCGGCGTTCGCACTGCCACTTTGTACGGTGGTGTAGCCCTGACTGGCATACGCTTCGGTTGCCATCGACACCACCTTGATCAAATGACGCCAAGGTGTTTTGAGCACCAGCCAGCCCAACGGCGGTGCCGCCAGCTCCTGTAGCAAACCACTGTTATCTGTCGGGGTGAAGTTGGCGAGACGATGACGCACTGCCTGCCTGACCGAGTCGGGCAAGTCGGTATCTGCTGCCAGTCGCTTGAGTGCCAGCGTATTGGCAACACCCATATGACCGGAATTGTGACGCACAAATACCGGATGTTCTGACGTCACGGCATCCAGCGCCGCACGCGTCGGATGCATGCCGGATACAAACGCGGTGTTGTCGTAATTAAACCCGACAATCCAGTCGCCGCGAGGTGTCGTGCTCGCTTCACGGGCGATAAAGTCATACAGTGCATCGGGACTATCTATGGAACCACCCGAGGCCGGTGGACTCAGATCTGGCAGTATCGATGTCAGCCCAGTCGCCAAAAAATGGCTGTGCGCGTCAACAAAACCCGGCATTAGTGCTTGCCCTTGCAGGTCGACGCGACGTGTCAGTAATCGTAGCGGCAACGGGTAACGATTTTTTACAAATGCGTCAGCCGCACCATCAGAGCCGACGAACCTTACGCGATCACCGTGCGTGACCACGGCACTAACGACACTGTTGCGTGCGTCGAACGTGTGCACAATACCGCTAAAATACAGTGTAGGGCGACAGGCGGACAGCACGAACCACAGTATGGCGAGCGGCACAATAGCCACAGCGATACCGATAGAAACGCGTAACGAGTGAAAGCGACTCATTGCGATCTGTTTATGCGACCGATGATCGTTAACCGGTTCACTGCTGCCATTGCTACCATGCTCTACAGTATACTGATAACCCGCTAACCGGAATTTGATTGCATGCGATCAAACATACTTGCCTATTTGTTAGCCAGTACGATGATCTGGTCATCTGTTGGTTCCACTGTTGCGCATGCGCAAGCTGTGGTCGACCTTGAACCGCCGATCATCGAACTGGAAGAATCACCCGACGGTATCGCCGGTCAAACACAGGTGTTCACTGCTCTGGTGGCCGACGACCTGGCACTCAAAGACGTCAAGCTTTATTACCGCTACGAAGGTCAGCAGCCATTCGCCAGTATCATCATGACGCCATCGGCCAGTACCGGTTACTACACGGCAAGCGTGCCAACTGTGCCCGATGAAACCCGCGCTATTGAATACTATTTGCAGGCCCGTGACCTCGGCGGTAACCGCGTTGTCAGAGGGTATGCGTTTGACCCGCTCGTGCGTCGGCTGATTCTGACCGCGCCCAACGAAGCTACCACTGAACCCGTGGTCACGACTCAGCCCGCCACCGGTACAACCCCGACTATCGAGCCACTGGAACAACCGGTAGCTACATCAGGGTCAGATGGCGGTGGTGTTAGCTGGGTGACCATTGGCCTTGGGATACTGGCTGTAGGTTTATTGGCCGGACTGGCTGGCGGCAGTGGTGGCTCCGGTGGCGATGATGGCACCGTTCCGTTAACGATTGATATAGCAGCACCGTGACAATGCCTGTGATAATACCTGATAAAAAACGCCTGGTTTGGTTACCCTGTCTGCTGGGTCTGCTGGCGATGACGCAAGGTTGCGACACCCAAGGCAACCTGTCTGACGACCAAACTGTCGTCTTCACCCTGCCCGGCCTCTTCAGTGATGGGCGTGCACTCGACACCACCAAAATCCCGCCACAGGTCAGCATTGACGGAAACAATCTGCCCATGACCTGCACCGGCACAAACTGCACAGGCCGGTTAAATGTCGCACCTGACACCGACTTTGCCGTCGCCATTGAATGGCGATCGGGCGATTTACTGCTCGCAACCTTTGAGCAACAGGTAAATTCAACCGCCAGCGGTGCAACCTTGGTGGTCAGCAGCAATGACTACAACACCAACCACGACAACAATGCCAACGGCATACGTGATTTTGACGAACTGGACGTCACCAATACCACCGATGTAGATGTCATCATTCCACGCATCGACGCGTCCAATGCACCGAGAGTCGACGGCCTCGATGTTCGCTTTGATCCGAACAATTTCAGACTCACCGGTGAATGGGCAAACGCCAATGCCGCTGATCAAAGCGGCGAGCTTTTGTTTATTGACAACCTGATGATTGGCAACAACGTCAACACCAATAACATTTTTCATTTCTGGGCCGCAGCACATGACGGCACTTATTTGTATATGCTGGTGGTCTCAGATGATATTGGCCTGAATTTCTCCGACTCACCCATCATTCACGATGACGATACGTTAGAGCTGTTTTTTGATGGCAATAACAGCAGACTCATGAGCTTCGACGGTGTCGACGACCGGCACCTGCAAATAGCGCTACTCGAAGAAGGCACCTCCAACCCCAACAGCAGTAGCTTTGCCAGTGCCCGCATTCTGGCAGGCCCCAACTCACTGCCACTGCCTACTGACTTATTGGTTGCAACCGGTCTCGAAACCGGCCCGCGCAGCTTACGTGATTCATCACGACAGCAAGACATCTATGAAATCAGAATCAGCCTTGAGCAGCTGGGTATCACCGTCGGCGAACCCTTCGGCATTGGTGTGCAGCTCAACGACGATGACAACGGCGGTGCACGTGACAGCAAATGGGGTTGGATACACCCGTCACGCACCGTTAACGATGTCGACAACACGTGGCAAGACCCGTCGTTGATGGGTGTGGCTGTATTGGGTAATTAGAAGCCATCCACCTACAACCCCGGTAGTTTTGTGAAAATACCCAAACGCTTGCAGCCTCTACTGGAGGACGGCCTGATCGATGCTGTCATTCAGTCGTTAATGAGTGGCAAAGAGGCATCGGTTTATCTGGTGCAGTGTCAGGGTCATATTCGTTGTGCCAAGGTGTACAAGGATGCGGCCTCGCGTAGTTTTAAAAAGGCGGTGCAATATCGCGAGGGACGGAAGGTACGCAACAGTCGCCGCCAACGCGCCATGGACAAAGGCTCCAATTTTGGACGGGCGCAGCAGGAAGAGATTTGGCAAAATACCGAGCTTGATGCCATGGAACGTGTCGCTCGCGCCGGCGTTCGGGTGCCGCAGACCTACGGTTGTTTTGATGGTGTGTTACTGATGGATCTGATCACCGATACCGACGGTGAACCTGCCCCGCGTCTGAACGACATCACACTCACGCCTGATAATGCCACGCGTGACCATGCGCAAATGATGACCTATGTGATGCAGATGTTGTGCACCGGACTCATCCATGGCGATCTGTCCGAATTTAACGTATTGATGAGCGCTGATGGCCCGGTCATTATCGATATGCCACAAGCGGTGGAAGCGGCAGCGAACAATCAGGCCAAAACCATGTTGGCACGAGACGTTAACAACATGACCCGATATTACGGACAGTTTGCACCCGAACTTTTTAACACCAACTACGCAGGCGAAATCTGGTCACTGTTTGAACAGAGCGAGCTGCACCCTGATATGACACTAACCGGTATCTTCGATGACGATACAACACTGCCCGATGTGGATGCGGTGCTTGCTCATATTGAGGCTGCACGCAAGGAAGAAGCAGAGCGACAGGCAAGGCTGAATGACTCGGGTGATTTCGACTAAAATCCTCACTGGCGTTATCACCCTGCCTCATCATCAATAAGGACAGTATTCATGATGACCCCGCTCAGAACACTGTTATCTTTGGCGCCGGTTACCAAAATCTTTATCAGACTGATCGCCCAAATCGCCGCCTGCATGGCAACCAGCATGGCAACCAGACAAGCCACCACATTAACCGCAATATTAATCGCACTATTGATAGCAGTGCCGACACAAGCCCGCGCAGAGACTGCCCGGCCCGCCTATCAATTAGGCCTTGCATTCGGATCGCCAGCGGTCGGGCTTTCTTTTCGGTCTGTGCTCAGCGAAGGTCGCACCTTGGGCATCATCGTAGGAGGCGGCGTTCAGGCGCAACTGAATTTCACCGGTGATTCTGCTGACGGCGGTTATTACCTGGTTGGGACGGGTGTCGCCAGCACCATAGGCTTGGTGCGTTTCGGGTATGGGTACGTCTGGCGCGCCGGAGACGTAACATTCCATCTGGAGGCGTCGCTCAACATACCGGTATGGGCTAAAGAGTTGGATGGTTTAGCCGGGCTTGGCAATATCTTGTACCTCACCCCGCTGGGACTGGGTGTTCATTATGCGTTTTAACTGAAACGCTATGACTGACGGGTTGTTGATCAATACTGGATTGCCGTGACTGCGAGTCAGTTGCTAACAAAAAATAGTTACTAATAAGGTAAGTGCCGGTAAACTCCTGCATCAAGTCCGCAGCAATTAATTCACTGCTATTAGTTCACTGCTATTAGTTCACTGCTATTAGTTCACCGCTATTAATTCACTGCTACTAATTCACTGCTACTGGCTCACAATCGTGAAGGTTATACCCGGTGCCCCTTTATAAATAACAGGGACCGATACGCGCCCCTGTTTTGCTTAAGATAGCATTACCGCATGCTTATACCAGATCAGCATCGGTCAGTATTTCAACCAATGCCGGCCCGTCAAATGCGAGCGCCTCCTTCATGGCGGCCTCAAGGTCAGCCACATCGGTAATACGTACTCCCATACCGCCACACAGCGTCGCAAACTCGGCAAAGTTCGGGTTGTGTAATGAGGTTTGCCACACATCCCATTGCCCGGCTCGCTGCTCTTTGGATATTTTGCCAAGCTCACTGTTATTGAGCAGTACGTGGGTAATGTTCATACCGTATTTTACGGCAGTCGTAAACTCGGCAAGGTATTGGCCGAACCCGCCATCACCGCTCAGTGATACCACGGGCCGACCAACGAAACGCGCATCGTCTTGAGTGGCAGCCCAAGCACCCATTGCTGCTGAAAACCCGAAACCAATAGACCCCAGATAACCCGACATCAACACACGTTGATCCTGTACTTCAAAGTAGCGGCCAAACGAATAGGTATTGTTACCAACATCAACAGGGATAATGGCGTTGTGCGGTATGGTCTTGTTCAGTACCTCGAACAGTGCAGCTGATGCAACGCCCCGTTGGCTCGTGTCTTCGGCACGTCGCTGTTTTTCCGTGCGCCAGATCGCCCAGCGTTCGGCGACTTCATTGCGTTGGTTCACAGGCGCATAATCGCCAGGCAAATCAGCCAGTAGTTGCTGCGTCGTCACCCCGATTTCACCGAGTACCGGCACTTTAACCGCATGGAATTTACCGAGTGCCATAGCATCAAAATCAATCTGAATGATCGGGCGTTTGGGTGTGATGCCGGTGTGATTGGAGAACGAAGAACCGACGGCAATGATACCGTCGCATTCATTCATAAACCAACTGGCAATCGGTGTACCGGAACGTCCAAGCACACCGGCGGCTAGCGGGTGTGAGTCGGCTAACTGCCCCTTTGCTTTGAATGTAGTTAAAACCGGTGCATGAATACGCTCGGCCAGCGCCATCACATCATCCATCGCATCCCGTGCACCATACCCCACCACAATAATCGGTCGTGTCCACTTGTATAGCTCGGTGATTGCAGCAGCGAGACTCTCGACAGGCGGTGCGACGTTTGCCGATGCAAGCCGCCCATCTGGCGCACCGGCCACAGCACCGTCCGGTGCCGGTAACGTCTGCACGTCATCGGGGAATATTAAATGTGCAACATCACGTAATACAGTGGCGTTTTTAAGTGCCAAAGTCATCAGCTCGGCATGGCGAGAGCCAGGCAGCACGGTTTGACTGAATTGTGTGACCGGAGCAAACGCGCTGGTTAAATCCACTTCCTGAAACGCACCCGGACCCAACACCTGCACATCAACCTGACCGGTCAACGCAAGCACCGGCGCACGATCTACCTTGGCGTCCCATAGCCCCGTCATTAAGTTGGTGGCACCAGGCCCGGCAATGGTCAAACACGCGGCAGGCTTACCGGTCAATTTGCCATACGCGGAGCACGCGAATGCAGCCGCACCCTCGTGCCGGATACCATAAAAATTTAACTGACCCGCTATCTCCTGGCGGCGTAACGCATCGGATAAACCCAAGTTGGAATGACCCACCATACCAAAGACACTTTTAACGCCCCAGTTGACCATGGTCTCAGCCATGATATCGGTGACAGTGCTTTGATGTGTTGCCTCTTCACTGACACCCACATAGATTTGATCGTCTTCTACTTTGACCGGGTATAGCGTTTGACCGCTGTCTTCATGCCCGCCCGGTGGTTTACCGGTAAGCGGATCAAAGTCCCAGCCATGCCAGGGACAGCGCAGCCAACATTGCCCATCATTGCCTTGCTCTATCGACCCTTCTCCCAATGGACCACCTTGATGTGGACAGCGATTATCCATGGCGGCCAACTGACCGTCGACCTGACATAACGCCATTGATACAGTACCGGCAGTTACGGTGCGTACACGCCCATCGGCCATATCACTTACCGGCATGACGGCGACCCAATGGATTTTTTGCGTGTCTGTACTCATATGAATGACCCTGAATGCGTGAAAAGATACGGCTGCTGTTTCTGGCTGGCAGATTGGCACTTCAGGATTATAGTTGTCGGGTGCGGCAAACGTGGGCGTGATAACACCTGTTATCGATGGGTCAGTTGCAGAGCGCATTGCTGACCCGGTTCGAGACACCGCAAAGACTTACCGATCATGCTCTTTGCTGATGCCCTGACAAGATATTGGCCGGATAGTGGCCAGACTCTGGCTCTACTCTGGCTAGAGTGGGGCCAGAGTGCGGCCAGCGTGTCCAGGCATCGATAAAGCAATTATCCTCGATGTTGCGGCAGTTTATGTGTTTACGTTACTGCTGCTGTCATCGGTGTATGCACTGGTCGGTGTGCTGGCCATAAACTGATTAAACTCTTCCTGGTCAGCACGACGTTTGGCGGTGCGACGAAATGCCTCGAACCGTCTCGAACGCTCTTTTATTTCGTCTTTGATTTCACGAATTCGATCGTATTGGGTTTGTTGATACTCATCAAACACCCGATTCGACTGACTCTCACGCGCACCCGACTGACGCCATAACCCGGACATCTTCTCTTTCAGGGCAGCGGGGAGTTCGACGGCATTACGACCGGTCATAATCCAGTAGAGCACCACCAAACCTGCTGGCCAGAAAAACACAAACGAGAAAACCATAATGGCAATATTGACCCCGGACCACTGCGCTTTTTGCTCACGGTCTGACCCGAAAAAACAGGACGAGTGGCCACTGTGCTCGACATTCGACCCACTTGAAAACGACATAACAACTTCCCCTCACAAAAAATGTAAGACAATCAGCCAATAAAACAGCGGTTTGTCGTGGTCTGATTGTCTGGTATTCGACGTATGTGATCGCTGTTCACATACAATATACAATCTGGCCTGTGCTTTTCAAGTCTTTTCGGAAAAAAAGTGAACATTGTAAACATTTAGCCTTACACTATCCGTATGCGAAAACAAAAAAACAGTTATCACCACGGCAATCTTGCCGAATCCCTGTTGCAGGCGGTTGATGAAATAGCGACCAAGTTCGGTCTGGAGGCCGTCACCCTGAGAGCCTGTGCCAAACTGGTGGGTGTGTCGCCCTCCTCTGCGTTCAGGCACTACAGTGACAAAAAAGCACTGATGACCGCGTTTGCAACACGAGCGCTCGACGAGCTCAATGCGTCACTCGAAGCCAGCAATGCCGAGGCTGCCGCGCGCGCAGACGACACCTTCACAGCGGTCGGTCTTGCCTATATTGAGTTTGCGCTGAAAAAGCCCGCGTTTTTTCGGGCAATGTGGCGCGAGGAAGGTTTGTATACCTCTGATGAGGCGTATCAGGCAGCGGCGCAAAGATTATCGACACGGCTGAAAAGTGGTTTTGCCGATGCGTTGGTCGATGACGACCCAACCCGTCTGAGCCCCCAGGAACTGCTGGTGTGGTCGTCAGTGCATGGGTTGGCAAATCTGTTGGTGGAGGGTCCGGTGGGTCGGGAACAAACCCTGGATGAGCAACTGCAGCAGGCCAACGCGATGCTGGCTGTTCTGAAGCCTGCGATATCGGCGCACGCGTAAATCGGTGCGCTGTTTCCTGCTTTATACCCTGCGGTGAACCCCTGCCTCATCGAGACACGACCAACACAATATCACAGCGCAAACGCCGCGCAGTCTGATCAGACCACGCTAACCTCCATCAACCCAAGGCCTTCAATGGCTACCTGCATGACATCGCCTCTTTTAACGGGGCCCACCCCTGCCGGCGTGCCGGACAAAATCACGTCCCCGGCATCCAGCGTAAAATACTCGGACAAATACGCGATCATCTCAGGGACTTTCCAAATCATTTGGTTCAGATCGCCTTGCTGTTTGATGTCGCCATTGACGCTGAGCTCAATCTGGCCGCTCTCGGGGTGTCCAACAGACTCTACCGTATGAATTATGCCCACCGGTGCCGAGCGTTCAAAGGCTTTACCAATCTCCCATGGTCGACCCATTGCCTTTTGCTCGCCTTGTAAATCACGGCGGGTCATATCCAGCGACAATGCATAACCAAAAATATGCTCAAGTGCGTGATCAAGCGGGATATTGTCTCCACCAGATTTCAGCATCACTGCCATTTCGATTTCATAGTGCACGTCAGATGACTTAGGCGGGTATGGAAATTCGCCGGACGGGTCGAGGTTGTTTGGGTTTTTCTGAAAAAAGAACGGTGGCTCGCGATCGGGGTCGTGTCCCATTTCAATCGCATGTGCCGCATAGTTTCGTCCAATGCAATACACACGACGCACCGGAAAAACGGCATCGGTACCAGCAACCGGCAAGTGAACGGCGGCGGGCTCAGTGATGGCAAAGTCAGTCATAACAGTGGGTAGATAACCGGTTACAAAATCTGTTTATAAGACAATTACTCTACAGGACTCGTACTGTTTAAACAAAAAAGCCCCTGCAACCGCTGACAATATCAACGGTGGCAGGGGCCAGTTGCGGGGAGCCAGTTAACTCCCCGGAAGACGGTTGACTGTATTACATGGTCCAGCGAAAACCAATGTGGATTTGGTCGTCGAGCTCTCGATCACCCGGTCTTGTATCGAACTGCAGGAAACGAATACCCACAAACGCATCGACTGAGCTTGTCAGAGGCAGACCCGCGCGCACGTTCCAATCGAAGATGCGATCGGCCTGGCCAAAGGTCAGGATATCCGGTGCATAACCAAGCCCTGCGGTCAGTGCCAGCGGAAACTTCTCGAGTGGCAAGACATAACCGGCTTCGATGTTCGCACCAATACCGAAGACATCGGCATTCTCAATGGACAGCAGACCTGCGTAGACACGCGTACCGAACGACAAGCGCATGCCGGCGGTGGTAACCCAATCAACGTCGTACAATACTGATGCTGTCAGTACATTATCGCGCTCTTCGTTAAACAGGAAGCTCATGCTTGAGCGGCTGCTGTTTAACCCTAACGCAGACCCTGCGCGTTCTATGGATAGCTCGGCAGTCTTATCACTGGTGTACAGCTGCAGTACCCGCGGCGCAGATTCAGCAACACGCTGTTCGTTGACGCTGGCGACCGCAGTTGGCCCTTCGGCGCTGTTGTCTGAGACACCGTCGGCCATGGAAGCCACCGGAAAGATCACGGGCAGTACCAGCGCCAGTGTGCGTGTTGCTTTTGACATGAATTTCATAACTAATTGCTCCTAAAAATGTAAGCTCGCTGACAGGCCACATGGGCGGTCAGTGACAGCGGAGGGGCATGGCCTCTCTCCGACGCTGGGCACTATACTAAAACCACCTCAACAAATATAACGTTATAAATTTTACATTTTAACAATTTATATTTATTGAAAAAAATACACAAAATCTGTCGGCACGGGGCCGGGCAACCCGTCTCATGACACTGCGAGTCGTGATGATCGGGCTAGATCCATTTCATACGTCGAAATGCCCAGACAATGCCGGCGGCGATGACGACCAAAGCCCCGCACAGGACCGCGAATGCTACCGGACTTTCCACGCCGGGCATACCCCCAATGTTCACGCCGAACAATCCGGTGATAATACTCAAAGGCAAAAACACCGCAGAAAAAAGCGCCAGAATAAATAGTCTGTCGTTGGTGGCATCTGCCCGCTCAATCAACCGCTGTTCCTGTAGCAGCATGGCACGCTCTCGCACCAGATCGAGGTCTTCGTTAAGGCGGGTCAATCCGTCGAGTGTGTCGTGCAACTGATGACGGGTGTCATCGGAAAATAACCAACCCCGATCATTGTGAAGCTCGGCCAATGCATCACGCTGCGGTGACAGGTAACGCCGAAGTTGCAGCACGGCACGCCGAAACAGGACAAGGCTGGTAGTGTCACGTTTGTCGGACTGATGCAGAATGTGCTCTTCAATGGTGTCAAGTTGATCCTGAAGTGTTTCAACCACCGGAGCAATTCGTGCGACCAAACGTTCTGCGATCAACGCTACAGCAGCTCCACTTGAAAAAGGCCCCAGACCGTTTTCTATCGCATCGCGTAGATCTTCAACAGCCACAACACGGCGCGCGCTGGTTGTGACGAGAAGGTTCGGTGTAGCCCAAAGACGGATAGACACCATATCATCCACGGCGGCCAACGCATTGATACCACGCAGATTAATCAGATACTGATTATCGTAACGGCTGATCCGAGGTCTTGAGTCGGGTTGAAACAACGCGGTGTCAATGACGTCAGCGGCACCGACCACAGCTTGTAGCCAGTCTCGGGCTTCGGGGGACTCTCGGTTCAAATGAACCCATTGCCAATGTTCCTGGCTTTGATTTGGGTCGTATGCTGGTCCATGTTCTTGTCCATGTTCTTGTCCATGTTCTGGCCCATGTTCTGGCGCCTGTGCGTGGTCTTGATAGGGGCTCTTCTGGAGACCGGCACGAATATCCTGCCAACGGAGCGCTGTTTGCTGATTCGGTGCTGCGATCACATAACCAAAAACCAGTGGCTCTAGAGGTACAGACACCGGTTCAGAGCGCTGTTCTGCCGTTGTCTCAGCCAGTTGCCCGGCTGCCTTGCTGCCTCCTTGGCCGCCTGCCTTGCCGGGTGCCTGCTTTGTTGCCCGCTCTGTCGACAGGGTCATCGGGACTTTGACGCCGATCGACGCTTTCGTTTTGGCATTTTGACAAGATATTCGAATTCAGCGACGACACTTTGGATGAGTTCCTTACGCTCTGTTCTCACCGGATAGATGGCATAGACGGTTCGCTCAATTGGGCTGGCACCAGCAACCGCAAAGAGTTCGCCCTCTTTAATTTCATCGACAATCTCGCGCACCGACAAGTAAGCTGCGCCTCCGAATTCCAGCATAAATTCGAGCGCAACACTCGCGTTTGCAATACGTAATGCAGACTCAGGGGCATCCGGGTAGAGCCTGCGATGTTGTAGCGCCACACTCAGCCCCCAGTCTATCGTAATGTAACCGGCACCCATTGCATCTTCAACGGTTATACCCTGCCGGGTCGAAACCATCACCAGCTCAAGTTTTGCAACTTCTACAATCTCCAACACATCAAGCTGCGGTGGCTCCATAATAAACCCGAGATCAAGCTGACCATCAAGCAGTCGTCTGACCAGCGTATCAGGAGCATGGGACTCAAGAATTAACGCAAGATCAGGATAGGCGCGGTGGACGTCGTGCACCCAATCCTGCATGCCCGCATCCCACACCCGTATCGTGCCACCCACAGCGAGTTGCGAACCGGTTTGACCCAACGCCACATCGTGTTTGGCTTTTCGCCATTCAGCAATCAACCGCTCGGCATAGCGTTTAAACCGGTGCCCTTCGGGGGTGAGGTCTATTTGCCGTTTTTGCCGCACGAACAGCGATACGCCGAGTGTTTCTTCGAGCAATTTAATGCGCGAACTAACCGCCGCCTGGGTGACGAACAGCTCCTCAGCCGCCTTCCGAAAATGACGCAAGCGCTCCACTTCCAGAAACGTACGCAGCAGTTCTATGTCCATTTATTCGTTAGGGTCGTTGCATTCACGGGATCAGTATAACGCCGTCAGCGAATGCGCGCCGATGTCGCCAGTAGTTAACGCCGTCATAATTGCGTGATTTAAGAAAAAAATACAAAAACTGACTGTGGTTTAACGTGACGCCATTCGTACCTGCATGGCACTGAAAAACACATCCTCACAACCGTATTTGAACGCTGTATAAGTGGATTTACACACACCAAAAATCACGTACACTGACGCGTATCTCTCGCCAGCATCCCGGTGGATGTATGAATCAACAACTCACTTGTGCACCATGACACTGCGGCCACAATATCATTTCAGGCAGGGAGAGCGCGGTTTGTTGGTGTGGAATGTATCGCGGTTGATTCAACTGGCCACAGAACTGCCCGTTGTGCGTTGGCCGGTATCAGCCATTACCGAGATGGACGAAGCCTATTGGTACGACCTTGGCAATGCAGTGCCGACATGCCGCCATATTGTTGATCATATGACACTTGTCATGCAGGCAGAGTTGACTTACCCGATTATTCTGGATAACACAGGGCGTGTTATGGATGGCATGCACCGGGTGTGTCGTGCTGTGTATGACGGGCAGACTGAGGTGTTGGCCAAGCAGTTTCCCGAACCGGTGACGCCAGATTATCGTGATGTGGCTATGGGCGACTTACCCGACCCACAAGTGTATTCAGAGCATTGTTAACTCCCAATGCCGGGCTACTCAATACCGGCACCGGCAAGTCACTGCACAACGTTGCCGCTGGCGCCATCGAGGCCTGTGCCAACACCACACCGCTATAACCTGTGTGCAAGGTGCGAATATCAGTCGCCACCCGTTCGCAATAGGTAGTGATCTCACCGGCCATAAAGTGTTGCCACGCGTCAGGCACAACATGCATATCAATCGCAACATCGATACGGGCATTTGCTGCCGAGCCTTCGATGAGTCTGCGGGTTGAATCCAGCGTGCTTTCAAGCGCTGCAACGACAAGGAGTTGGCCACCCAAACCCACGGCCACATCTGCCATTGCACGGTCAATGCGAGCAGACAAAAATGCACTGTTGTCTGCAGATGCTGCCTCCGCTACGCCTCCGATGGTCGAACACGTGCACACCACCACACGAGCACCACTGTCGGCGGCTGTGTGCATAGCCGCAGTGACATCGGTTGCCAGCGACTCACTCATACCCTGCTCCTGCGCACGGGCCAGCAAGTCGTCGCGCACATCATGCCGGACATTCACTGTGATGTTTTGCTCGGCAGCCTGTGCTTCCACCAACGCGGTAAAGACAGGTATATGGACCTCGTCAGTGTGCAGAAAACAAAGATCATGTATCGTCATGTGAGGGCTTCAAGTAAGGGCTTCGGAAAAACTGGCTGGGATTAAATATCACACCGGCATCATACGCGTGTCGACACGATGTTCAACCGGTGTTGTTCTCAGGCAAAATTTGACAGGATGCGCGCAGGGATCGATAACTGTGCGCGATGGCGGGGCGTTCACAACAGGGCGAAAGCCTGTTGCCGAGTGACAATAATGCCCGGGTTTATGGCCCGGGTTTATGACTTGGGTTTATGGCTTGGGTTTATGACTTGGGTTTATAGCTTGGGCTACTGACTTACTGCTAATCCTTCGGTGTCAAAGAATGTGCACCGTGCGGGATCGAACTGTAACCCAATTTGGTCATTTGGCTGTAAGTTGCTATCACCGTTGATCCGTACCGACAATGAACCCATTGCCCCACAGTCGACCAGCAAAAACGTATCGGAACCCAAATATTCAACAACATCCACACGACCATCACAGGCCCCACTGCCGGCATCAGTCACGACGATGTGCTCGGCTCGTATACCCAGTTGTGTGGCACCCGCCGCAGCAGCCTCTGACTCACCACCGCGACCACCGGGTAGTGTGTATCTGCCAGCGCCGTCGGTTTCGCACGTCAACAGATTCATTTTGGGACTACCGATAAATTGTGCAACAAAGGTATTTGCCGGTGTGTTGTAGAGTTCGCGTGGTGTGCCGACCTGCGCGATTGTGCCAGCGTTCAGTACGACGATACGATCAGCCAATGTCATCGCCTCGACCTGATCATGCGTGACATATATCATGGTCGCGCGCAACGACTGATGCAGCTTTGAAATTTCATAACGCATTTCAACGCGTAACGCGGCGTCCAGATTGGATAGCGGTTCATCAAACAAAAAGGCAGTAGGTTCACGCACAATCGAGCGCCCAATCGCCACCCGCTGACGTTGGCCACCCGAAAGTTCTTTCGGGCGTCTGTGCAGATAGTCGGTGAGTTTTAGCGTCTCGGCAACCGCATCAACTTTAGCCGCAATTTCAGCCGCCGGTGCGCCTGCTGTTTTCAGTGAAAAGCCCATGTTGTCCCGTACCGACATGTGCGGATACAGTGCGTACGACTGAAACACCATGGATAACCCACGTTGCGAGGGAGGCTGATCACTGACATCATTACCATCGATGTCGATTGACCCACGCGATATATCTTCAAGGCCTCCGATCATGCGCAGTAACGTCGATTTTCCGCACCCCGACGGGCCGACAAACACAACAAACTCGCCGTCGAACACTTCAAGATCAACACCCTTGATGACCTGAACCGTATCGAACCATTTTTCCACTGACTTCAGTTTGATGGCACCCATATCAGTTAGCCCCGGCTATCAATGAGGGTGTTGCCCAACTCAACCAAATAGCCGCGGTCCAGGTAAAGGACTGTCCGCCCGCCGGACTGCCGTCACGCGGATCAAAATACTCCGAAAAACCATGGTCGCTGATGAGCTTGGCGGTTGAGCGCCGCAGTGCGTCGCCCTCGCTCATACCGTGCTCTGTCATGCCGGTGGCAATTAGCATATTCATGATGCCCCACACCGGCCCGCGCCAGTACCGTTTGCCATCAAACTTCGGACTTCGCGGGTCCAGCGATGGCACACCATACTGAACCTCATTCAACACATCGGTCAGTGTGTTGTGCATGTCGGGTTGATCAATACCCGCATACCAACATAAAAACGATGCATTCGATATAGAACCTGACCACTCCCCGGTTTTGGTATTACGCGAATCAAATGCACCGAGCGCGCTGTTCCACAGGGTGTCGACACCTGCTTCGAGTTCAGCGATTGCATCACGAATTGCGCTGACGTCCTCACCCAGAATATCACCCAGCGCCGCAAGATCACGTTGTGCCCGTAACAGTGTGAATGTCATGGTCGGGTCTGCCACACGAAACGGGTTCTGCGCGAGCAGTGCGCTGTCATCCCACTGCAATCGTTTGCCCAATTGCACTAACCATACATAACGGTCGTAGTCGTATTGGGTTGGGCGCATAGCGCTATCGACATGCGCCGTGTCACGCCGTGTGTATTCACCCACACCAATCGGGTCGATACCGGCCATGGCACCATCCCAGTCGGGTGCATTATCACGCCCGGCTTCCCAAGGGTGTGTAATACAAACAGCGCCTTGATCCAGTCGCCAGTCCATAAACCACTGATGCCACCGCAGCAGCGGTTTAAAGAGCGGTGCAAAACGCTGGATACCCACTTCCGGGTTCTGGTCAAACACACGTTTTGCCATCGTCGCGGCAATGGGTGGCTGGCTGATACCCGACGATGGAATAGGTCCGTTACAACCCCATACGTCAGGGCCGGGAAAATACCCAGGGTCTTCGGAATGAAACAGAATATGCGGCACCATACCGTTATCCCACTGCCCTGATAGCAGCGTCTCAAGCTCGGTCCACGCACGATCAATATCAAACTGGGCAAAACCCAATGCTGCAAACGCGCTGTCCCAGTTCCACTGATAGGGATACAGACCAGCCGTGGGTACCGTGTAATTACCTTTGTCATTCGTGCGCAGGATGTTCTGCGCTTGAGCATCCATTTCGGAGAGGGTCATTGTCGTCAGCCTTTTACCGAGCCAGCCGTTAAGCCACGCGTCATAAAACGTTCAAGAGAAAGGAACAGCACCATAATCGGTATCGTCGCGATAACCGCACCGGCCATCAGATGTTGCCTTGGTATTTCAGAGGTGTTCAGCATTGACACACCGCGGGTTAATGTAAATTTGGACGGATCGTCCAGTAACATGAATGCCAGCAGAAATTCGTTCCAGGCAATCATAAACACATACAGCGACACCGACACCAACGCGGGCAGCGCGAGCGGTAATGTGATTTTCCAGATAACCTTGAGCCGAGACAGACCATCCATTAAACCGGCCTCCTCTACCTCTTCAGGCAACCCCCGAAAATAACCCTGCAGCATATACAGCGCGACCGGAATGGTGGTGACCGGATAGATCATGACAATGCCAAAGATAGTATTGCGAAGACCGGTCATTGAAAACACGATATAAATGGGCAGTGCCAGCACAATCATCGGCACCATATAAATCAGCAAAATTGTCCGTGAAAAAGCCGCACGCCCCCTGAACTGAAGCCGCGCAACTGCATACGCACCTGGCACCGAAAACAGCAGTGTAATAATGACGGTTAACACCGACACATAAAAACTGGTCCATAGGTATGTGCCAAAATTAAACTGACCAAAGAGTTCGGAGTAGCTGCGAAAGAGATCCCAACCGCGTTCAAAGTCTATCGAAAAATCAAGCGGATTTTTCAGCAGCGCCTGCTGTGATTTCAGGCTGGTCATGACCATCACATAAAACGGAATCAGCACAATGGCAGTGAACACGATATAACCAAACCCGGTCAAAAAACAGATGACCGCATCTTCGAACCGATGTCTGGTCAATACACCCGGTATCACATCACGCAGCATAATACGAAGCGGTAGCGCCGTGAGCAAACCTGCCAGTATGCCGGTCGACACTTGCATTGCCAGGCTCAGCTCCGGTGCGACATACACCGGGAACAACGCCGTGAGCATCATGGCGCCACCCATAGCCGACAGCAGCGCAACGCTCGTGTACGACCGTCGTGTGTACAGCATAAGCACGCCACAAATAAGGCCCAACAGAGATGATCCGTTCAGGCTTGGCCTGAAACTCAATCCGGTTGCAAACGACAGCGTGACCGAGACGGTCACCGCAATAATCAACGCCCACAAAATACCAATGACAATGCTGGTGAGCAGCCCACGTCGCAGCAGGTTCATAACCCCTCCTCCCGGGACGCGTACCGCAGAAACAGGACACTGAATACCAGTAACACCAGAAAGATCACTACCGCCACCGCTGCACCGGCACCAATGTTCGACACCGCAAATGCCTGCTCGTATACATTGACTGTTAGTGTGCGGGTACCGGCGTTACCACCGGTCAGCAGGAATATGTCGTCAAATTTGTTAAACGTCCAGATAAAGCGCAGTAAAAACAGCACACTCAATATACCCAGCAATTGCGGCAGGGAGAGATACCAAAATTTCTGAAAGGGACTCGCACCATCCATATCGGCTGCTTCATACATATCGCTGTCAATGGACTGCATGCGCGCCAAAATAAACAAAAACGACAGTGGAAAGTATCGCCAGATTTCAAAGACGGTCACCATGATCAGTGCCAATGGTTTTTGACCAAAGAAGTTAATAGCCTCGTTGGCCACACCCATTTGTATCAGTAACGCATTAATAGAACCCGAGAAAGGATCAAACAGGGTCACCCAGGTAAACGCCACCGCAATAATGGGCGATACATACGGGAACAAATACAAGCCTCGCAAGATACCCTGCCCCCGAAAGCTCTTGTTCAGCAATAACGCTGCGAATAACCCGACAACCAACGCACCGATGGTACCGACCACCGTGTAGAATGTGGTTGCCCACAGCACCGACGAAAACTCTTTACTGTCAAAGATACGCCGGAAGTTATCCAGCGTGAATTCGTTGTTGGTCAGCACATTGTCGCCGCGACCGGTGACCACAGGTTCGCTGCCTTCGACGATATCTTCGATAACATCAACATCACCGGACAGTGTTACCGGTATACGCAACCGCTCGCTAAAGCCACCTTCGATTGTTCCGAAATCACAGCTGAGGTTGTTATTGGTGAGCGCGCAGTTGTCGGGCAGCGCGCCTAACGTGATGGTATCGGGAATGGTGTCGGTAAAACTGACATTATCGATGGCTTTGCTTTGCGACGAATTGCGGACCCGGTATTCCACCCGAATGTCATCGTTTCTGCTGCGCAGGTTTTCGCGCACTACCGGTGTTACTGCTCTTAAATCGGCAAGCCCGACCGGTTTTACGCTGATCCAGAAG
>CALDUO010000168.1 GCA_937923745.1 uncultured Granulosicoccaceae bacterium | reverse complement strand
AACAGGTAACAGGTAACAGGTAACAGGTAACAGGTAACAGGTAACAGGTAACAGGTAACAGGTAACAGGTAACAGGTAACAGGTAACAGGTAACAGGTAACAGGTAACAGGTAACAGGTAACAAGTTAAGTAATTAACAGCAGGGTTCCACTGCACGGTGGATTGGCAGTCAGTAAGCAGTTGCAAAAGCGATGTTGGCAAGACGATGCTACAAAAGCCACCTTGCGTTGTTAAGTGGCAGGTAGTGAGAGTCGGTTAACGGAGAACCGGTTGATAAGAATCTGGTAACAAGAAACTGGTAATAAGAATCGACTAATCAGGAAATAGGGCGTAGAGGGCATGGAGCCAGTCGCAGGTAACTAATCGCAGGTAACTGATCGACAAGAAGCGGCGTGTTATAGCCAATACGCTGTATGCCCATACCGGAATAACCAGTACTGTTATGGCCAGCACTGGTGTAGCCAGTAAATGTGTACAGGCTGCACTTCATTGAGTACATGAGTCAAGATTGTCAGGGAGGATGACATGAACAGAAACACCATCGGTAAAAACAGACAAACGACACTGCATCACACGATGCGGATAACAGGCTCGAAAGAGAGTGTCGGCAATGATGCATCTGCTGCAGCACTATCTGCTACAGCAATATTGGGTAGAGCGAGGCGGCAGATCATAACGAACTGCAATAGCCGGTTACGCCATACCCGTGTATCAGTAACACAACACAGCATTCAACTTAAGGTTTCTACTGGAGACACTCAACGTGGACGATAACCGTAAAAAAGCACTTGGTGCAGCACTGGGTCAAATTGAAAAGCAGTTTGGCAAAGGTGCCGTGATGCGTATGGGTGACTCCACCGATACACGCGATATCGATGTCATCTCAACCGGTAGCCTCGGTTTGGACGTAGCGTTGGGTATAGGCGGTTTGCCGAAAGGCCGAATCTGCGAAATCTATGGACCAGAATCATCCGGTAAAACCACGATGACTCTGCAAGTGGTCGCTGAATGTCAGAAAAGTGGTGGCACTGCGGCATTTGTCGATGCGGAGCATGCGCTCGATCCTGCCTATGCAGCCAAATTGGGCGTTAACATCGATGATCTTTTGATTTCGCAACCAGATACCGGCGATCAGGCGCTGGAAATCACCGACATGCTCGTGCGCTCCGGAGCCGTTGACATTATTGTTGTTGACTCGGTTGCCGCGTTAACACCGAAAGCAGAACTTGAAGGTGACATGGGCGATTCGCATGTTGGTTTACAGGCGCGCCTAATGTCGCAGGCATTACGTAAGCTGACCGGTAATATCAAACGCTCCAATACACTGGTTATCTTCATTAACCAGATTCGTATGAAAATTGGTGTGATGTTCGGTAGTCCCGAAACCACGACCGGCGGAAACGCGCTGAAGTTTTATTGCTCGGTTCGACTTGATATTCGTCGAATCGGTGCGGTAAAACGTGGCGATGAAATCATTGGTAATGACACCCGCGTTAAGGTGGTTAAAAATAAAATGGCACCGCCGTTCCGTCAGACCGAGTTCGAAATTCTGTATGGTGAAGGCACATCGCGTGAAGGTGAACTCATAGAGCTTGGTGTTGCCCACGGTCTTATCGACAAAGCCGGTGCATGGTACAGCTACAACGGTGACCGAATCGGGCAGGGTAAAGAGAATGTGCGAAAGTACCTGAAAGAGAATCCTGAGTCGGCCAATACCATCGACACAAAACTGCGCGAAATTCTGTTGCCCAAACCGGGGGCGGTCGACGCCAAGGCTGAGTCAGCGGAAGCGGCTGATGAACTGGAAGAAGCTTAAATAAGCGCCGTCCAGTCTCTAGCGTTTAATTTATGAGTGTCCGTGTCCCCGATAGTGCGGGACACGGTGGCACCGTTACCGGTCTTCTTTCGTGTGGTTGACGACAAACCGACAACAGCTGACGAAGCACTTACCGACAAAGAAAAGGAAGAGCGACGGCTCCGGCGCAAGGTGGTGCTGCACAAAGCGGTGGACATTTTGTCGCGCCGCGAACACTCCTACGTCGAACTAGAGCAAAAATTACGGTCTCGCGACTACGAGGCGTGCTTCATCGACGATGTGCTGGCACAACTGATAGACCAGGGATATTTGTCGGATCGCCGATTTGCAGAACTGTATATCAGGCAACGATCGCAAAAGGGGTATGGTCGCCGGGATATCGAATCGTGGCTAATAGCGCGAGGTGTCGATCGTTCCCTCATACAGAGCGCCATGCGGATAGAAGCACCCGATTGGGTGGAGATTGCGACAGCGACGTTGCGCAAAAAGTGTGGGCTAGGTCGGCCCGAAACAGTACAAGTGTCTCGTCAGGCAAATACCACTGTCCCCGATTCCTCCATCCCCAACACTTCATCCTTGCAAGGCTCTGCCGATGCCTCCTCTCGTCAATCAGAGCAACATGTCTCTGATGGCTCAGAGCCTGACCGTGCCACGCGGCGTGAGGAACAGCGACGTCAATTTGAGCATCAGCAGAAACGGCGTGCAAGCCTGACTCGATACTTGGCATCTCGCGGGTTCGAACCCAATCAGATTCGAGCAGCATTCAAGGCAGTTGACGTGTCGGTAGACCAGCGCCCAGATGACCGCCCAGATGACCGCCCAGATGACGGCCCAGATGACCGATAGACCAGTGCGCCACGACATTTGTGCATGCTATCTGTCCAACGGCAATGCATGAGGTCGGGACTTGACCCTGAGGCCTGCAGGTACAGGCAGGTAGGTACAGGTAGGTGCGGGCAGGTAGGTACTGGACCAGTAGCGCCCCAGATGACTTTCTGTTCGCCTACTACAATACAAGTGGCTACCAGCATTGGTAACGGTCGTGAGGTGTTGTGATGCCTTACTCGCTCACTATTAACTGTCTAACTTGCATGTCAGTGTGAAAGCTGACGGGTCTGGGATCAGGTTGTCATAGCCGGGTGTTTATGGCGCAGTATCCAGGGCAAGTGTTCAGGGCCAGGTGTTCAGGGCCAGGTGTTCAGTCTGCGGGTTGGGCTTGCTGCGTTGTGTCCTGCCCCTTGCTCTGCGTGAAAGTACTCACTGATATCCCGGGAATTGATGGTTGGGTAGGTAAAAAACCCGAATATGCTGTTAACAGGGTTCTATCTTTCGCAATACGCGTTAAAATATCCCTTTGAGCGCTCTTGGTGCTTTGGTTTCGGCTGTTTATTAATCGGCCTTATTGAGTCCGCTGTTTCGTTTCTGGGTAGGAGGTACCTCTGGTCTGCGGATGCTCTGGTCTGCGGATGCTCTGGCCTGCGTATTCTCTGGTCTGCGTATTCTCCGGTCTGCGGATGCTCCGGCCTGCGTATCCTCCGGCTTCGGAATGGTCTGGGCTGTAGATGCTCTGTTGTGCCGATGATCTGTTGTGCCGACGATCTGGACTGCCAAATAGGCTGACTCGTCAAAGAGGTTGGCCTACCAAAGAAACTGGAAAAACCAAGCCTTTAATAATACAAACTTAACCCTCTATATAGTGAGGAGTGGCCAGACTGTTGATATCGCCCCGTTGTGGGTGGTGTGCGTGCCTTTGCTCACCGGGTTGGTCAATCTTTGTTATCGATTGGGTCTCCTGTTTACCGGGGCGCAGGCTGGATCGCATGGGCCTCTGGCAAGCGATGGCTGACAAAAAGCGCGTGCTGACAGATAAGCTGCACTCGATAGATTGGAATAAGAGCGGACATACGAACGTCACGTCGGATGGTCAACCCCCGGCACGAGGCTTTGGGGCACCGAGGCAGTAGCGTTGACCCTGATTTGACGGTTTCCCGGCAATACTCTGGATATTATGAAAACAACAGCAGAATTACGCAGTGAATTTCTCGACTACTTTTCGAGCAAGGGCCACGAAATCGTGCGCTCCAGTTCACTCGTGCCCGCGGGTGACAAAACGCTGTTATTTACCAACGCCGGAATGGTCCAGTTTAAAGACCTGTTTACCGGTGTCGAGAAACGCGACTACGTCAGAGCCACCACATCTCAGCGATGTGTTCGGGCAGGTGGCAAACACAACGACCTGGACAACGTCGGATACACCGCGCGGCACCATACCTTTTTTGAAATGCTCGGAAATTTCAGTTTCGGCGATTACTTTAAGCATGATGCCATTCGTTATGCGTGGGAGTTCCTGACTGATCGGCTCGGTTTGCCTGCCGATAAATTGTGGGTCACCGTTTTTGAGGAAGACGATGAGGCGCACGATATTTGGGTCAATGATATTGGTGTGCCGGCGGATCGTGTCATTCGTATTGGCGCGAAAGACAATTTTTGGATGATGGGAGACACAGGGCCTTGTGGTCCGTGCTCCGAAATATTTTATGATCATGGACCCGATGTCGCCGGTGGTCCACCGGGTTCGCCTGATGAAGACGGCGATCGTTACATCGAGATCTGGAACCTCGTATTTATGCAATTTGAGCGTTCCGCAGATGGCAGTATGACACCACTACCGATGCCCAGTGTGGATACCGGCATGGGCCTCGAACGTATCGCAGCTGTGTTGCAGCATGTGCACAGTAACTACGAGATTGACCTGTTTCAAAATCTGCTGTCAGCCACACAGTCAGTACTCAACACGCCCGACACCAGTAGCGCCTCGCTTCGTGTCATTGCCGATCATATTCGCTCCTGTGCCTTCTTGATTGCCGATGGTGTTTTGCCCGCCAACGAAGGTCGTGGTTATGTGCTTCGGCGAATCATTCGGCGTGCTGCCCGCCATGGACACAAATTAGGGGCGACAGACCCGTTCTTTCATCGATTGGTTAAACCTTTAATCAAAGAAATGGGCGACGCCTACCCCGAACTGGTGCAGGCGCAATCTGGTATCGAAGCTGAACTGCTTCGCGAGGAAGAGCGGTTTAATGTGACGCTGGCATCCGGCATGAAAATACTGGAAGAAGATTTCAGCCAGATCACTGATGGCGTAGTGCCGGGGCACGTTGTGTTTAAGCTGTACGACACGTATGGCTTTCCGGTGGATTTGACGGCAGATATTGCAAGGGAGCGCGAACTCACCATTGACAAACCAGGCTTTGACACGGCAATGGCGGCACAGAAAGCGCGCGCGCGAGCTGCGAGTAACTTCAGTGGCACCGGTCAGCTGAAACTGTCCAATGACATTACCACGCGCTTCGATGGCTACAGCCAGACTGAAGGTCGTGGGCAGGTGGTAGCACTGTTTGCTAACGGTGAGCCTGCGACTGCCGTGTCCTCCGGCGAGGCGGCTGTGGTTGTGCTGGATGCTACGCCGTTCTATGGTGAGTCGGGTGGGCAAGTCGGGGACACCGGTCATATCAAGACCGCGCAAGGAGAGTTCGAGGTTGTCGATACACGTAAACAGGGCAATGCCATACTGCACTTTGGTACTGTCACCAACGGCCGGGTGGCTACCAATGACGCAGGGCGTGCTCACATTGATGCAGCGCGACGACACGCCATAGCACTGAATCATTCTGCCACTCACCTGTTGCATGGTGGTCTCCGACATGTGCTTGGTTCACATGTCCAGCAGAAAGGGTCGCTGGTCAACCACGAGCACCTGCGTTTTGATTTCTCACATCATCAATCCGTGACCTCGCATGAGCTGGCGGCTGTTGAACGGTGGGTGAATGACCAAATACGACTGAACGGTCCTGCGACCACGCAGGAAATGACACTGGATGACGCGTTGGAGGCGGGCGCAATGGCACTGTTTAGCGAAAAATACGCGGAGCGTGTGCGAGTGGTGTCTATTGGCGACGAATCAATAGAGCTCTGTGGTGGCACCCACGTATCGGCTGCCGGCGATATCGGCGCGTTTCGTATAAGACACGAGACAAGCATTGGATCTGGCGTGCGTCGTATTGAGGCGGTCAGTGGCGCAGAAGCGCTCGACATGACACGTGCTGAGCACGATCAGCTGGTGCAGGTCGCAGATCGATTAAAAACCACCACGGGCGATGTGGTCAGCAAAGTAGATGCTCTGCTCGACAATAACCGACAATTGAACCGGCAACTTGAGCAACTAAAAGCCAAACTTGCTGTCAACGCCAGTGCAGAATTGGTGGAGGATGCCACAAAAATCGGGGAAGTGAGTGTTGTTGTGCATAAGGTGGCTGATGTGGATGTCAAAGCTTTACGCACACTCATGGACGATCTTCGGCAAAAACTCAATAACGCGGCAGTTGTGCTCGTCAGCGTCAATGGTTCCAAGGCCATCATTTTGGCTGGTGTGACCAAGCCACTCTTTGAAAAAATCAAAGCAGGCGAACTGGTGAATGTAGTCGCGCGTCCTATGGGCGGTAAAGGCGGCGGGCGTCCCGACCTTGCACAGGCTGGCGCTGATAATATCGCGCAAGTGGACGCCGCTCTTGCGGCGGTAGAGCCGTGGTTGCGGGAGAAACTGGGGTAGCCGTCCGCTATGACAGTGCAATATGACAGTGTTGCGTCCTAACTTCCGTTAACGTCCTCGTTAACCCTACTCAGAAACTATTTGTACATGGCGTTATTGGTCAAAAAATTTGGTGGTACATCAGTGGGCACCACCGAGCGAATCAAAGCAGTGGCCGACCAACTGGTTGCCGCTCGGCAAGAAGGACATGACCTGGTGGTGGTAGTCTCTGCCATGTCCGGTGAAACCAATCGATTGGTGGCGTTGGCCGATGACATCATGCCGGATGCTGCTGATCCGCGGGAACTTGATGTGCTGTTATCAACAGGTGAACAGGTCACCATCGCTTTGCTGACCATGGCTTTATTATCACGTGGCGTCCCGGCCAAATCCTACACAGGTGGTCAGGTGAGGATTTTGACAGACAGCAGTCACAGTAAAGCCAGAATTGTCGAGATTGACCAACAGAAAATACAGAATGATTTAAGCAAGGGGCGTGTCGTTGTTGTTGCGGGTTTTCAGGGTCTCGACGCCGAAGGTGACATCACCACATTGGGGCGTGGCGGCTCAGACACGTCTGCCGTTGCGCTGGCGGCAGCGTTACAGGCACAAGAGTGCCAGATTTACACGGATGTCGATGGTGTGTACACCACCGATCCCCGGGTGGAGCCTCGTGCTCGCCGGATGGAGAAAATTACGTTCGAAGAGATGCTTGAGATGGCCAGCCTTGGTTCCAAGGTCTTACAGATCAGAGCCGTTGAATTTGCCGGGAAATACAGCGTGCCGTTAAGGGTGCTGTCGAGTTTTAAACCGGGAAACGGCACGTTAATTACTTACGATGATGAGGGTACAGAAATGGAACAGGCGCTGGTGTCAGGCATTGCGTTTCACCGCGATGAGGCACAGATAACAGTATGTGGCATTCCGGATCAGCCGGGCACAGCGTTTAGCATTTTAGGGCCTATCGCCGACTTGAATGTTGAAGTGGACATGATCGTTCAAAATGTCGGCGCCGATGACTTGACCGATTTCACATTTACCGTTAACCGTGCAGATTATGCGAAAGTGATGTCGTTCCTTGAAGAGCGAAAAGACGAATTGGGAGCTGCGTCAATCATTGGCAATAATCGTATTAATAAATTATCAATAGTCGGTGTGGGTATGCGATCGCACGCGGGTATTGCCAGCATCATGTTTCATGCATTGTCTGAGGCAGGTGTAAATTTAAGAATGATATCGACGTCCGAAATCAAAATATCGGTGGTTATCGATGAGAAATACCTGGAGTTGGGTGTGCGAGCATTGCACGAAGCCTTTGAGCTGGGTGACGATGAGGTTGAGGGCGATTGATCGATCGAGCTTGAGAGTTTCGCTCGTGTGATAAAGCTTGGCGCAATTATGCTGTTTTATAATGCAGATAGTGCCATAATAGTGAGTCTGGTTTGCTCTGTAAGTCAAGGGTATCCAGATGCCAGTGAGTGGCTAAAAAGCCACTCGGTTGTTTGAAAAAACGGAGAATCCGTATGTTAATCTTGACCCGCCGTGTGGGTGAAACACTGATGATCGGTGACGAGGTAACTGTCACTGTTCTGGGTGTAAAAGGAAATCAGGTGCGTATCGGCGTAAATGCACCAAAAGAGGTCGCAGTACACAGAGAAGAGATTTACGAAAGAATTAAGCGTGAGCAGGAATCTGGCGCTGAACCCGGTAACTCTATCTCTGGCAACACAGAGTAGTAGTTTTTATTCTATGAACGCCCTTTAGCGGGCTGCCTTTCTCTGCCTCTTCGCTGTAAACATTGCCATCAGAAATGGCGTCGAAATAGGTAACGTTACCACGTTAATGTTTCAGTAAAAGTCACATAAAACTGTTGTAAACACTCAAAAGGTTCAAACAGTCAGTGACACTCAATACATGCCTGACGGGTGACCGGTTTCTATGGGAGTGACAGAATCTCCAGAAACCGGCTTCCTCAATAACACCTGCAAACCAAAACACTCACACTGCCCACGCCGAGGCCCCGTCGTTTGAATCGCGGCATGTGAATTCATGTTGTTTTGACCCTTTGTATTTGGTTACTTGCTGTTTGACTATTGGGTGTTTGGGTCTTTGGTATTCCGCAGGTCAAGAGATCGTTTCCGTCGCGGTTTAACCACCGGGCGCTCGTCGTATCGCAGGATTAACCGGGGTAATATTATGTCAGTGTTCTCTACACAATATACAGAGTCAGCACTGACCTCGACAGTGGGATGCCGGGTTCTTTGAGCCGCCGATAAGTTCAATTAAAATCATAACTTTGATTGTCAGTAGCTGATGTGCGTGGCAGCTGATCGCTTGTTAATTCCTGCGGCGCCATCATCAAATCAATACGTGCGATATAAGGCTGCTTCATTCAGAGCATAACACCCGTGTTTTAGACTATTGAAAAAAGATGGCCTGTCTGCGCTATACAAATAATTGCATGTCATCTGTCAGGATCACAAAAATCCGAGTCAAGCAGGTCGGGATCTAAGCCTCAGAGATGACCATACACATCTAAAACCGCCGGTTAATGCAGTAAAAAATCTGGGTGTGGGTTGGCTGGTTGACAGAGGTTTGGGTAGACACAGCTTAGATGAAACAGGTTATCCGGAACGGCTTGCCTGGACCAAATCGACACAGCTGAATAGCCAGAACCGAATAGTCAGAACCGAATCGCAAAAACCCAATCAACAGGGTGGCCAAAACAGGGCAAGGGTCGTTTGTAGGTCTCGGTGGCCAAATTCTTGTGGCCAAAGTTCTTGTAGCCAAGATCCTGGTAGGTAAGGTCTTGGTAAGTAGACTGTGGGTGGTTTGAATCTTGGTGGTTTGAATCTTGGTGGTATGAATCTTGGCAGGTTGAGAATTGGCGCGCCCGGAAGGATTCGAACCTCCGACCGCCTGGTTCGTAGCCAGGTACTCTATCCAGCTGAGCTACGGGCGCGCTGATTTACTCAAGCCGTGAATTATGCGGGTAAGATACAAGTGAGTCAATAAGAACTGCACACAGTGGTTTCAAAAATAGTCAGTTACCCATATAATAAGGCGGATGGAGAGGTGGCCGAGTGGCTGAAGGCGCTCCCCTGCTAAGGGAGTATACGGTTTATCCCGTATCGAGGGTTCGAATCCCTCCCTCTCCGCCATTTCGCCTCACCAAAATATCCTGCCGGTGTTCAGTCGCCGGTTCCAGTCGCCGGTGTCTAGTCTCTGGTGACCCTTCATCGCCTCATCGCCTCATGGCTACAAGCGCACAGCGTCCAACGCTTTGCTGCGCGGGTTACCACTACCAGTCATCCTGTTGGCCAATGGCCGTCGCGCACAGTGTAGACGCCTTGCCCCGTTCGCAGGCCGGACCTGTTCGCTGGCCGGGTCGGTTCGGTTCTTCAGCCGGGTCGGTTCTGTTGCAGCGTTGGTTCTGTTGCAGCGTTGGTTCTGTGGCCGGGGGGCGGCACTGTGGCCATGCAGGGTATCGGGTCGGATGAGCAGGTCTGGTTAACGCGTTTGATCGGCGACGCATTTCACTACGTTGCGTTGTCTGACCGGGTATCCATCCTGATCTGTGAATTTCCGGGGTAATTTAAACGCTGTCAATAAAGCTACTTCGACAGTGCAGGGGCTGCGCGAAAATCTACCGCCTTGAAGACTTCTTCCAGAAAAATGCCCCCATAACTACTACGCCAGAAAAACTTCGGCAGAAAAACTACCCTCAGAAATACAGTTTCCTGTACGCCTCGGCGTTAAAAAACTGTCCCAGAGAAACACAATCGCCCCGGTAATAGTGTATTCCTGTTCACGGTACCCCTCGGTTCACAGTCATACCTGTTCAAAGTGACACCTGATAATTTATCTCAATGCCGCACTGGTCTCTGTTAACCGCTCATATCCAGACATTATTTTACTCAGGTGACGGTGGGTATCTGCCTATTGTCTTTTGAGTCACGAGAAAGCTTTTCTGCGCGGAAATTGAATGCAGCGGCAAAGTGCGATAGAGCTGGGCTTAATGATTGTGTGTTGGTCCCGTGAATGCTGCGCCAAAGAGTCACTGCCAGAGATTCTCAGCCAGAAAGTCCTCGCGGGTGCTAGCGGGAATCTGACAGTCTCTATACGCTTGCGCTGCACGTGTCATCCGGTGTGTCTGGCTCGACGGTCGCCGCGATTTCCTGTCTCACACCTGCACCCAAACTGGTGCAGCTGCTCAAAGCTGCCGTCGTATTGGGGCGAGGTGGTGTTTTTGGTTGCTGTTCAATGTACCGGTGGCTCATCCAATGCAAATAAAAGGTAGAATAAGAGAAATTATCTAAGAGAAATAAACGGATGACCTGTCTTGTTGGTGATATTGGTGGCACGAGTGCACGGTTTGCGCTGGTTGAAACTGGCAGTATCGAACCACAGCGTATCAACGAGCTAAAGTGCGCTGAATTTGAGTCACTGATTCCGGCATTAGCGCACTACCTGGAATCTGAATCGGTTACCAGTATTTCGGCCGCTGTCATTGCCGTAGCGACGCCCATCACCGGCGACGAACTTCGCATGACCAATAATCATTGGGTATTCTCTCAGTCCTCGGTTCAGCAACAATTTGGGCTTGAACATATCGAGTTTGTGAATGACTTTACCGCGCTCGCGTTGTCCGTACCTTACCTCAAGCCAGAGGAGTTACTGACGGTCGGTGCATCAGATCCGCAGGCACCTTTGATAGAGTCGCCTGAAGTAGTCGGTGTTATTGGACCGGGCACCGGGCTCGGCGTATCCGGCCTGATTCCTGACGGGCAGGGTGGCTGGATTGCGCTACAGGGAGAGGGCGGGCATGTCACATTAGCGCCGCGATCTGATCGAGAGCGGGAAGTAAAGCGGTGGATGGCCGCACAGTTTGGGCATGTCTCTGCAGAGCGTTACCTGTCAGGGCCGGGACTCACGTGGGTTCACAGCGCGTTATGCGCAGCCGATGGTGTAACGGCCGAGCCACTGCAACCGGCCGCTGTGACCAAGGCCGCCGTGTCCGGCACCGATAGCCGATGTGCTGAAACAGTCGAAATTTTCTGTTCGCAGTTGGGTTCCTGCGCAGCTAATCTTGCGCTGACAATTGGTGCAGAAGGCGGCGTGTATATTGGTGGTGGCATTGTTCCCCGACTGGGCGATTTTTTCAGCCAATCAGGCTTTCGAGCTGCGTTTGAAGACAAAGGAAGAATGAGCGCCTATCTGTCGCCGTTATCAACCCGCGTCATTACCGCCCCTTACCCGGCGTTAACAGGCAGTGCTACACGACTTGCCAAACTGGGTTTGATCTAGCACAAGCCAAAAAACTGCAACCTGGACACCGGGTTTTCTGGACTCATTGGTGACTCTGCCACACTGTTTGCTGTTCGTCACCGTGTGTTCGCCACCAACTGTTAACCACCCCTTGCTAAGCACCGCTTTACCGTCATGGTCACAGCTCGCGCAAATGAGCTCAACCCTTAGAAATTCGCACCGTAAACGATTTGCCAATGTGATCTGTCGAAAAGTTCTACGGGGGTGTTCTTAAGGGACGTTCCCAAAGGGGTGTTATGCAGGGCCGCTCCACCTGTGGAGACGATCCTTTCATGAATAAAGCAGGCTGGAACCGCAGCCAATCCTGCGAACCCGCTACGCCTTTTAATCATCTGCTGCTGTGGACTCTGAATGGCGTTTAGGGACGTTGAGGCAGCGGTTGTCGCATAGCTGAACATTCGTACACTGATTTGTTGTCTTTTTATTTCCTGACCAATGCGTGTGGGATGACAATACTAACCGCTGATGGGGTCTTGCTCAGACGGGGGTGGTTCGTTAATCGCACCATGGTCGTCACACGGTTTTGTAATTGCCGAGTCTAGAGATCACTGGCTCCTGAGTTCATTGAGGCGGTTGATGGTTCTGCTCATCTCTGCATTGCAGTTTCCAAAACTGGTATCTGTTCTGAATTCGCGAGCGTTACTGATACGGTAGTGACAATTAAAAGCGCCGGTTAATGTCGACGTGTGTGCGAGTGTCACCTGATCCCTGTCTCGATCAAATTCAATACGTGTGCCTGCGATGGGTACCACACTGGCAATAGCGCTAGTGTTGTTGGCATTGTTGCCAGCGATGGCCGCATTGCTATCTGCATTGATGTCAGGGTTTTTGTCGTCAGCGATAGCGGTGGTGGTGCTTGGCACCCATTCCACTCTGAATTCCAGCATCGCAGTGACGAGTCTGCAACGTTCGCCATCGGCTTGTCGTATGCTGTTTTGACAGTTATCGTCAGGATGAAAGGCCGCGCTGGAGACAATAAGGCCAGGGTTGCCTGCAGGCTGTGCCGTTTCACAGTCGATGGTGGTGACTGCTGAGCCCAAACCTGGCTCCCAACTCCCAAGACAATTATTTTCAGCGATGGTCAGCGGTTCACCGCTATTGATCTTGCGTTGTAGTCTGACCACAGGTGCTAACGCTGTTAGGGTGATTTCCTGAAACAGTAACTCAACCGGTGTTAATTCTGGTGGTAATGATTCCGGGGGTGATAATTCCGGGGGTGTTAATTCCGAGGGTAACGATTCTGTGGGTAGTTGAGACTGTGTGGGTGCTACTGCCGACGGGGTTGAGAGGTCTGTGGTCTGACTCTGAAGGGTGTTATCAGTTGAATCGTCAGTTATTGTTGCAGTGGCTGTTGTGTTAGTGCTCGATATTGTATTGTTGGTTTCGGTAGAAGTGGGGTCAGCTGATGTGCTCGCCGTTGCTGCTGTTGTTATAACGGTGGTGGTTGTCAGGCTGTTACTCAAGGTATCGGTGGCAGTATTGACACTCGCTTCGTTGTCGGGCGTGGGGGCGAAAGGGTTCGCCGTTGGTTCTACCGCGCGACTCTCCTCTGTTTCTGTTATTGAGCCAACGCTCGCGTTTTCACCGCTACAGGCGCTGGCCAATAGGGTTGCGATCACTGTCATACAAGCGCTGGGCAGCCATGCACACCTTTTCTGTGCCGGTAATGCAGCGTTACGCTGTTGCTGAGGTGAGCCAAACCAATCTTGATCCGAATGGTTGTTTAATGGTTGGGTTGGCTGCGGCACTGATGTTGTTATTAGCGACAAGCCGGGTGTTACCGAGTGTTGGGCCATCGTGCGATACCTCATGAATACAAGCACGACGCTACACGGGTTTTCGTGGCCAGTACAGGAAACGAGTCATTCTGTAATTTTTCAGCGCTGACTGTTGTCATGATAAGTGACGTGTGGTGCAGTCATTCTGTGAATTGATACCGTTGTGCCTGCGCTACCATTGCTCCGCCTCACTGCAGCGGCTACACTCTCACCGGCATTAGGCACCGTCACGCTGGGGCATCGTCAAGCAGGAGCACCATCAGTACTGGATCAGTACAGTGGTACGCGAGTGGTTTGTCAATGGTCTGCGCCACGTGCAACACCACGTGCAACACAAAACGGTGAGGCAGAGGCGGCAACACACGGGATATGACAAGGTGTGCCGGTCCTGATAGTGAGCGCTTTTTGGCGCAATTTTTTGAAGTTTTTGGTGTAGTGAGAGAACAGGTTCAAGCGATGAGTATTCGAATTGACGGTAAGGCTTTTTCAGAGTCCCTGCAGGCGAAGATAACCCGGCAGGTTAACACTATAAAAGACCAGCATGGGATCACACCGGGTCTTGCTGTTGTGTTGGTTGGTGAAGACCCCGCCAGCCAGGTTTATGTTAAGAGCAAGGGGAAGCGCACCGTAGAGTCGGGTATGAACTCCTATGAGCACAAACTTGACGCCAACACCACCCAGCAGGAGCTACTCAACCTGATCGAAACGCTGAATGCTGATGATTCGGTGCACGGCATTCTGGTGCAATTACCACTGCCTGCACACATAGATGAAGAAGCCGTGATTAATTCGGTGCACTTTGATAAAGACGTTGACGGATTTCATCTGACCAATGTGGGTCGCCTTGCTATTGGCGCTAACGGCATAGTGCCCTGTACGCCACTCGGTAGCATTATGATGCTGAAGGAACAACTGGGCGATCTTTCGGGACTCAACGCAGTGGTTGTGGGCCGGTCGAACATTGTCGGTAAACCAATGGCGTCGTTGTTGTTGCAGGAGAACTGCACAGTCACCATCGCGCACTCAAGAACCAAAGACCTGCAGGCAGTGTGTCTTGGTGCTGATATTTTAGTGGCAGCTGTCGGACGGCCTGAGATGATTCCTGGTGATTGGGTAAAACCTGGTGCCGTCGTCATCGACGTTGGTATCAACCGTATCGAGGGTGACGAGGGCAAGACGCGCCTTGTTGGTGATGTCCATTATGAAAGCGCTGCGAAAGTTGCCAGTGCTATTACGCCAGTGCCCGGTGGCGTAGGCCCGATGACAATCGCCTGCTTGTTACACAACACACTCCAGCAGGCATGCCGCCTCAATAATATTGAGGTGCCCGA
>CALDUO010000167.1 GCA_937923745.1 uncultured Granulosicoccaceae bacterium | reverse complement strand
GGTAGATTTCTGACGATAGATAGTGTCGATATAGACCGCGAGTACCAACACGCCTCCGACCACCATTTGCTGAATGGCTGCATCAAATCCGATCAAGACCATGCCCGACT
The DNA here is from genome assembly GCA_937923745.1 of uncultured Granulosicoccaceae bacterium. GTDB lineage: Bacteria > Pseudomonadota > Gammaproteobacteria > Granulosicoccales > Granulosicoccaceae > CALDUO01. The sequence goes on along the minus strand of CALDUO010000167.1, from coordinate 40,171 downwards.
GCAAAGACTGCATAACCAGAGCACCCAAAATTGCGCCATAGATCGTACCGATACCACCAGCGAACGAAGTACCACCAATAACCGCTGCTGCAATAACGTACAGTTCGTCAAACTGGCCCAATGCCAGAGTGGCTGATTTCAAGCGTGCGCTGGCAATCACTGCGGACACTGCGGTCAAAGCACCCATTAGCGCAAAAATGAGCAAGGTCATTTTTTTGGTATTGATGCCTGCAAGCTCAGCAGCTTCCGGGTTGCCACCAATTGCGAATACATAACGGCCGAAACGCGTGCGGGTCGCCAGGAATGTCATGGCAATACCAACTGCAATCGCGATAAGGATAGGAATAGCGAAACCGTGCGAAATAAACAGTCCTTCTTCCGGCACCTGAATATTGTTGGCAGCCGCGTACTTTCTGACAACACCCTTTGGCCAAGGGTAGGCGTTCATAACCAACACAGACCCAATGACAAAGCCAGTGCCGACAGCGCCAATCAAATACTCTGCCCACATTGGGCGAGTGGGAAATCCAAATTTTACGCGTTCTTTTCGGCCTGAAACCAACAGCCACACGATACCGATACAAGCCAGTATGCCAACAATCCAAGAGCCAGTTGCGCCAACGGTTCCATAAGGGCCACCGCCGATCAAAGAGAATGTTTGGTCAACCGGTGCAATGGTTTCGCCCCGTGCGACCAGATAAGAAGCACCGCGCCAGATCAAGAGCCCGCCCAGCGTTACAATAAAAGCCGGAATACTCAGATACGCAATCAGAAAGCCCTGGAAAGCACCAATCATTGTGCCGAAAGCGATACCGACGATGACCGTAATTATCCAGATTGCCGGATGCCCCAGCTCCAGGTACTGCGGCAACACCCAGACCTGCATGACACCCATGATCATTGCGACAAAACCAAGAAGCGAGCCGACCGACAAGTCGATGTGTCTGGTGACAATGATTAACACCATACCGGTCGCCATGACAGCGATAGATGATGTTTGCACTGACAGATTCCATAAGTTACGTGGCGTCAGAAACGCGCCGTAATCATTGACGAAGTATCCATAAAAATGAAAACCGAGCCAAATGATCAACAAAGCGCCAATCATACCCAGTAACCGGGTATCGACCTCTGTTGCTCTAAGAAATTTTACTAATCGGCTTTCCTGATAGTCCGATGGATTATCTGACACCTTTATCCTCCCGTATACTTGTTTTTTGCAATCTGTGCGGCTTGCTAATACTGTAAAAATTGAGCGCCAGACAGGAAAATCAGAACAAAAAAAAGGCCGCACGACACATCGTGCGGCCTTTCCTACCTGCTAATGCTATTTAGCAACCAGCAACACCGTCCATTGCACCTTCACAAGCTTTCTCTTTTTCGATCCAGCCAGCGTCAATGACAAGGTTCATGTTGTCAGTTGTAATTGGCGTAGGCTCGAGCAGGATAGATACCACCTCAACGCCGCGCTTGCCGCCGGAGAACGGTGCGGTGTTAGGGACATCGCTCATGCTTTTGCCGTCAGCCAGCATCAGAGCAGCTTCTGCAGCCACTTTTCCAAGTGCGCGAGAGTCTTTCCAGACTGAGACCAGCTGTGTGCCACGTGCTACACGATTCAGCGCAGCCAAGTCACCGTCTTGACCAGTGACCGGTACGGATCCGGACATACCCTGTGCTTCAAGCGCAGCAATTGCACCACCAGCCATACCGTCGTTTTGAGAGATAACAGCGTCGACGTTGTTGTCTTGAGAGGTTAGGCATTGCTCCATGTTGCGCTGTGCATTCTCAGGCTTCCAACCATCGGTGAATACTTCACAAACGTTGTTGATTTTGCCACTGTCGATGTTTTCCTGAAGTACTTCCATGATGCCTTCAAACAAGAAGGTCGCGTTTGGATCGCCTTGGTCACCTTTGATGAATGCAAAGTTGCCTTCGTCCTTACCTTTTTCAAGCATGGTTTTAGCCATTAACCGGCCAACACCAACGTTGTCGAACGTAATGTAGAGTGAATCGGGGTGCTCGATTTGAACATCATAGGCAATCATTGGAATGCCTTCGTCTGATGCTTTTTCAACTGCCGGAATGATGGCTTCTGAGTCGAAAGGAACAATCAGCAGTACGTCAGCGCCTTGGGCAATCAGTGACTCAACGTCGGTGAGCTGCTTGGCAGCAGAACCTTGCGCATCGGCAGAGATATAAGTATCGCCATTGGCTTCGACGATTTCCTTGATAACGGCTTCGTCACGCTTCCAACGCTCTTCCTGGAAAACTTTCCACGAAACACCAACGGTTTTGCCTTCTGCGAAGACAACGCCGGTTGATGCTGTCGTCAGAAGCGCCGCCCCTACGAGGGCAGAAGTAATTTTGTTCATTTAGATTCCTCTGGTATGTGAACTTTGTTCTATTTGGACTGTTTTTTCTTCGGACTCTGGTGTAGTAAACGAGCTTGGGTGAGCTTGGTTCACGGGAGAAAACCAGTGGAACCGGACACACTTCTACTATTTACTTCGAGACACGAAATAAATACTCGCCTAAATGGGGATGGTATGTCAACATTTAATTATGTACTCATACAACCACACGCACTGCATTTGTTTCTACTGCGACCTAATCGCCCCAAAAGGAGCTCATTTGTGAATGCAGTTCGCTCAGATGACCTGCGCAGCCAGAACAGAAGTCGTGTACTGGAGGTGTTGCGACAACAACGCATCGCCTCTCGAACCGACATCAGCGCAGCCACCGGGTTAAGCCCCGCAACGGTATCAACCATTACTGCCAACCTTCTTGAAGAAGGTGTAGTCAGGCAGACCGAACCCGAGGGCGCCACCATCGCCGCGAGGGGCAGGCCCCAAGTCTCTCTGACCCTGAATCCGGACTTTGCCATCGTCGGCGCCGTCTATTTTAAGTTTAACCGAGTGGCGGTGATCATTACTGATTACGCCGGCAACTCCATCGCAGAACATGCTGTCGACATCGCCACGCAAAATCTCAGTGCTGACGACATGAAACAGACGCTGTCTGATTGTATTGATCTGGCTCTACAACCATCATCGTACACCAGACAAAATCTTTGTCGCCTGACTGTTGGCGCTCAGGGTGTAATAGACGCTGGTGGCACCGCTATTATTTGGTCACCAATGACCAGCCAACGCGAAATACCTGTACAGCGGTGGTTGGAGTCCGAGTTCGGCGTACCCACACGGGTGTCAAACGACTGCGACTTGATAGCGACAGCATTGCATCAACGAGACCCCGACAAATTGGGCGAGAATTTTGGTACGGTTTTACTCGACCATGGTGTTGGGATGGGTCTTTATATTCAGAATTCAATTATCAATGGCACACACTCGTCTGGCATAGAATTTGGCCACATGACTTATATGCCGAATGGTGACCTGTGTCGTTGTGGCAGTAGAGGGTGCATTGAGGCCTATGCGGGCGATTATGCGATCAGTCGGCGCGCGAACCCTCAGTCTGGCGAAACCAACTTAGCCGAAATTATTTTTGCCTCTGACCTCGAAAAAATATCCACCGCTGCCAAACAAGGCGATGTCGATGCGATCGCTGCCATTGAATCTGCAGGTGCGGCGATAGGCACCGGGCTTGCCAGCCTGTTTGCGCTGGTTGATAGTTTTCCGATTGTACTTGTGGGCAGTGGCACCATTTTTTTTGAACAAATGGAAAAGTCTATCCGCCAGAGTATCGACAACTCACCCACCTTCAATAACGAACAACCGATTGAATTTGACTGCTTTCAGGAGGTCGGGCAACTTGTGCTTGAGGGCGGTATGCTCACTGCGCTACAACATCACGATCAGCAAATTGCCAACAATCGATTAACCAATGGAGTTCTGTCTTGAAGACGGTATTTAGCCTAATGGCCAGCGCAGTAACAGCCACTTTCATGTCAGCTGCACTGGCTGAATCAATGCTCCCTTGGGAGGACGATGGCGTCCTTTTGGGTGGGACAACCGCAGCGCCTGCGGGGGAGCTTTCAAAGGAAGCACTGGATCAACTGATCGAAGAAGGCGAAACGTTGTTCGTAGCCAAGTTTAACAAACGCGAAGGTGCCGGCAGACCCGGTGCCACTCAAGCCATAATTCCAACCAAGCAACGACACCTGAACGACCAGCAGTTCGCGCGATTGGCCGGTCCCGATGCTCAAGCTTGCTCTTCGTGCCACAACGACCCTGTCATTGGCGGCGCCGGTGACTTCGTGACAAACGTATTCGTATCCGAGGGTTTTGCGAACGCAAACTTTGATACCAGTGACCCGCAGTTTTCCAATGAGCGTGGCACCAATCATTTACTGGGTGCCGGGTTGATTGAACTGCTGGCACGTGAGATGAGCGCCGAGCTGGTAAAAATACGAAACGATGCCTTGCACAAAGCTGCCACCGAAGGCGTTGCAGTCAAAGCGCCGCTGGTAACAAAAGGTGTCTCGTTCGGATCAATCACTGCCTTGCCCGACGGGCTCGTTGATTTGCGTAAAATCGACGGTATTGATACTGATCTTGTCGTCAGGCCATTTAGCCAAAAGGGTGTGATGACATCGCTTAGGCAGTTTACAGTGAATGCGATGAATCACCATCACGGTATGCAGGCGACCGAACGTTTTGGTACACGCTGGACCGGCGAAGGCGACTTCGATGCTGACGGCGTAATTAACGAACTCTCGGCAGACAACATCTCCGCTCTGGTTGCGTGGCAAGCCACGTTACGGGTACCACTCGAGAAGGTGCCTGAAAACGCTGAATGGCATGCAGCGGCGACACTCGGTAAAGAGGCATTTAAATCACAGGGTTGTGCCGATTGTCATCGCACCGAGCTCCCGCTAACCTCGCTGAAGTTTAATGACCCGGGCCCATTTGATGTTGCAGGCACGCTGAACAGTCAGCAGGTAGAGGCACCCGCTGTTTATGATTTGGCATTATTGGAGTGGACACAGCAATTACCACGTAATGAAAATGGCCATGTACTGGTGCCACTCTTCGGTGATCTCAAACGCCACACCATGACCGATAGAGTTAACACGTTACTCGGAAACGAACTACTGTCGCAACGATTTGTGGGCCGGGATGTATTCATGACATCCGAGCTATGGGGCATAGCATCGACCGCACCTTATGGTCATCGTAACGACTTCACCGCGCTTGATGAAATCATTCTGGCTCACGGTGGTGATGCTCGGACATCCCGCGACGCTTATGCCGCTGCAACCCGTGAAGATCAAATCGCTATCATCGCCTTCCTTAAGACACTGGTTATTGAATAATGCAGTTACGCCTCCTGCTGAACCTCACGTCGCTGCTGGTTTTTTCAAACATCGCAGCCGCAGAACCCGTACCGTTCGACGTGCCGCACATGGTCGAAGAGGCACGACAAGCTGGCGTCAATCATGCCTACACCGGACCGTGGGAGTTTTTTGTCGGTGGTGGTGTGGCGAGCTTTGATTGTAATGGCGACCGATTCCCGGATCTATTCTTGGCAGGTGGCAAAAACCCGGCACAATTGTTCGTTAACCAATCTGTCGCCGGGGGACCACTGAAATTTAAACAACAAGCACTGTCATTAAGCCAGAAACACCTGACGCAAGTGCTTGGCGCATACCCTGTCAACTTTAATAACGATGATCATACCGATGTAGTTGTACTTCGGCTCGGTGAAAATCTTTTTTTACAGGGCGGCCCTGACTGCACTTTCGAGCTTGCGAACAACGGTCTCGGCTATGATGGCGGAAGAGATTGGTCAACAGCTTTCGCCGCCACATGGGAGGCCGATGCCACTTATCCTACTCTGGCGATTGGTAACTATGTTGATCGCTCAGCGCCGGGCACACCGTGGGGTACCTGTGCGGCAGGAGAATTTTTGAGGCCATCCGGTACAGATACATTGCGTTTCGATGAACCCTTTCTGCTTGAGCCATCGCATTGCACCCTGTCAATGCTATTTACCGACTGGAACAAATCTGGCCAACCGGCACTGCGTGTCACTAACGACCGTCAGTATTATCGTGGTGGTCAGGAGCAGTTGTGGCGGGTAGATTCCAACCGACCTCCGCGACAATTCTCAAGCTCTCAGGGGTGGAAGCGCTTACGCATATGGGGCATGGGTATTGCCGAAGCTGACCTAAACCAAGATGGTTTTCCGGAGTATGCATTGTCTTCTATGGGAGACACCATGCTACAAACACTTGACCCGGATGCAGATGAAGACCGACCAACTTATCGCGATGTGGCATATGAAAATGGGGTGACTGCACACCGGCCCTACACCGGAACCGATTTGAAACCTTCCACCGGCTGGCATACACAATTCGCCGATTTAAATAACGACACCCGGCTCGATTTGTTTATAGCCAAGGGGAACGTTGAGGCCATGCCTGACTTTGCAGCCTACGACCCGGACAACTTATTGTTGGGTGGTCTTGACGGATCATTCACAGAAACCGGTGAAGAGGCTGGTATTGCGCTCGACACACGAGGTAGAGGCGGGGCAGTGGTTGATTTAAATGCCGATGGTATGCTTGATTTGGTTGTGGTTAACCGTCACACAAACACCAGCGTATTTCGTAACCAAGGTGCCCGAACCGATTGGGGTCACAGAGCTATGGGTAATTGGCTGGCACTGGAACTTAAAATACCCAAAACCAATGTGAATGCGGTGGGCGCGCGAGTGTCGGTAAAAACCGGAAACGTTAACCAATCGCGCACCGTACAAATTGGCGGTGGTCACGCCTCTGGTCAGCTGGGATTTATCCATATCGGTTTGGGTGTTGCTGAGCGTGCGTCAATCCGTGTGCAGTGGCCCAACGGTGACTGGAGTCATGATTATCGGGTGTTTGCCAATAACTTTGTGCAAATCACCAAAGGCCAGGATGAGGCGCTGTATTGGTATCCGCGACAACACTGATCAGAAACAACATGTTAACAGCCTACCGGAGCGGCGCTGCTGCGAGACCAATACCGCCAAACCATAAAGAGCCACCAAGAAGACCCATTTAAGAGCCATTAAGAGCGAGCCCAGACTATTCCTCTCTATTAGTGTTGTACCCGCATAACTGCGAAGAGCCTTATGCATACAACACAAGACGGACTCTTGCCCGACCCTGTCATTTGAACGCCCGGCTATCCGTTGAGCAGTATGGTTTCCTGATATTCATTGTTGATAGCAACACCCTGCAATAGTGCTTTGTCGAGCGCCTGATGCCCGTGAATGGTGATGCCCACCGTATAACGTTTTGACTTATTTTCGCTAGCTGGCACCATGTGATTCAGACTGTGCGGAAACACATGCATCGCACCTTCCTCGTTCTCAACATTCACAATATTTTCGGGGTCGACCGAATAATAGATACCTGGCGTGGTATGACCGCCTAAAAATATATTAGCAGAGTACGAGTATCCGTTTTTTCCACCGTGCGTATGCCATTTTATCCCCTCGCCATTACGATAGACATTGACCCACGACTGTATAGCGATTGGAAATTCGAGATGCGGCAATAGCTCAGACACACATTTGACGAGCCTTGGTTGATATTTGCGGTTGTCTGCAAAAAAATTATACAAATAATGATGGCCTTGGGTGAGTGGTATGCTCGCTTTACCCTCTGGCACAGGCTCTGAGGCTTTCTTTTTCAACAGCGCTTCAAGATCACGCTCTTTTTTGTCACAGTAAGCACGCATTTTTTGACACTCATCGGGTGAGAAAAATTTGTACCCTTGAACCAAGTCCATCGATTGCCCTCGTTGTCGTTGATTAATACCGCCACTTTCCGCTCGATGCGAATGTAGCGCAAAACAGTTTGCAGGCGTCACCAGAGTTGACGCCTTTTTCGGATTTTATGTGCAGCCTATCTCAGCGTTAGCACCTTTGCCACAACAAGATACGCAGATGACGATGTCATTTACCAAGCCGATAATTATTGTTCTGGTGCAAGATTAAACCGACGCTTGGACGCCAGCAAGTGCTAACACCTTATCAAGATTCAGGTGTTGTTCCAGTGTGTCGGCCAACCGTTCAATTTCAGCGTCACGAAAAGCATCGTAGTCGAAAACGTCCTGTTGTGTATTGAGCCCGGCCCAATTCAGTATATTGTACATGGCAGGTGTTGATTCGAAGATGCCATGCAGGTAAGTCGCTCGGATCTGATTATCGTCAGACATTGCACCGTCAAATGTAACGGCGTCATGGGCGAGCTCTGTGTTATTCGTTAGTTTGGCGAAGGGCCGGTTCAGAGCTGGACCATCGGTTCGTCCGGCATGAATTTCATAGCCTGAACACGCCGCACCATCCGGCAGCAACTCACCGGAAACATTGGTGAGCGCTTTCTCGGGTGTCAGGGTTGTCGCGCAGTCGAGTAACCCCAGAGCCTTACTGCTACCCGGTGTACCCTCGATACCTTCAGGATCATGAATTTCCTGCCCCAACATTTGAAAACCACCGCAAATACCCAGCACTTTGCCACCGTAGCGCAGATGTTTGGTGAGCTCCCCTGCCCATCCTTGCTCAGTCAGATGCTCAAGATCTGCTCTGACTGATTTACTGCCCGGTAGCACAATAAGATCGCACGGCCCGAGGCGGTGCCCTGGCCCAACGAACTGAAGATCAACCCCCGGATGAAGGCGTAGTGGATCAAAGTCAGTGTGATTACTGATGCGCGGCAGCACTGGCACACGTACTTTTAGTGCTCCGTCACGGACCTCCTGTTGTTGATCAATACCGTCTTCGGCTTCGAGATGGAATTTTTGCAGGTAAGGTATGACACCCAACACCGGGATACCGGTTCGGTCTTCCAGCCATGTGAGGCCAGACTCAAGCAGCGAGATATCGCCACGGAATCTATTGATAATAAAACCTTTCACCCGTCGCTGTTCGCTTGGGCTCAGCAGCGCAAGTGTGCCGACCAGCTGTGCAAACACCCCACCCTTGTCAATGTCAGCGACCAGCAGCACATCACAATCCACCGCCTCGGCAAAACCCATATTGGCGATATCACCTTTGCGTAAATTTATCTCTGCGGGACTCCCCGCCCCCTCAACCAACACACACGCGTATTGCTGCATCAGAGTTTGATGGGATTCCAGCACCGCATTCATTGCGACGGTTTTATAGTCGTGATAGGCCTGCGCCTGCATATTGGTGATTGCCTTGCCCTGCACAATCACCTGCGCGCCCGTATCGGAATGGGGTTTGAGCAAAATAGGATTCATATGGACAGTAGGTTTAACACCGCAAGCCATGGCCTGCACCGCCTGCGCCCGCCCGATCTCCCCACCGTCGGCTGTCACCGCACTATTCAGTGCCATATTCTGCGGCTTAAATGGTGCAACACGAACCCCACGCCGCGCCAACAATCGCCCCAAACCAGCCACCAGCGTACTCTTCCCGGCATCAGAAGCCGTACCCTGAATCATCAGCGTAGTGTTTTTCAAAATTCGAGACACCCAAACTTTACTGCCAGCAATTATATTCGATTTTAGACACCCATAAACTACTCATCGATGTCTTTTATTTTTAGACACCCACCGATATCCAATCATCTATTTAATAGCTCAATGCCAGACACCCATAAAGTGGATTCACAGCAACATATGACACGGATGAACGATCACCCGGAGTATGAGTGCTTGATCTGGATTTTCTGGAATTAATTGGACAAAGCGATTCGTAACTCAACAGGTCACAAATATTTTGTGATTACGAATGCCTATTGATGGCTCTCGGAATTCGAGTATATTTCGTATGCTGTGCTACATCAAAGCAGATAGCAACTTCACTAACTGCTGCTTATGTACGCGATAATTAAGAAGGTGTAGAGGTCAACAAAACCTACCCTCCGACCAGAACGTCAGGCGACAAACAGAATTTTATAGTTGTAACAAAAAGGATGACATGAATTTTAATTTCTTACCCATTTGATGCTCAATGAGTTTGCCAAATCCATCGTTGCTTGATACCGTCACAATATTCACGAATCCTTGCACGGCTACCCAAAGCTTTCTGTCTAAATCTGACGTTAGGAGATTGGCTCAACAACCATGTCTGGGGCGTGTAGCCAAGGCGTTCTATGATCGACGGCATATCCTTACCTATAAGGCCACGCTTACCCGCGCGAACCAGCCTTCCAGTCCAATCAAGTATCTCCAGATAGTGCTTAAAAGTTACCGGAATTGAGGACAAGCAAACCTTGTCAGAGGTCGCTACAGACTCGCCAGCCTTCAGAAACGGCATCAATCCGGTTTTACGTTTTTTAAGCCTTCGATGCACCGACGTGTGCTTAGATAATTCCGGTGTATTGGCAATCTTGGCACGCACAGGATTAAGGTCTACGTAACACAGTGTTCTGAGCAGCGCTTCATCATCCAGCAATGCTTGAGACTTGAACCGTGACTCCCAGAAAACGCCAGGAACTCCATCCTCATGGTTTGCGCGGCGCGCAATATACTCATTTAAATTTCCCATGAATCGGCTTATATTTGTCAAATGATCGCGATATAGGGTAACTGTGGCTCTTACCGTCTCTAGTTCAGATTTATCAATTTTTTCACCTGCCCTATATCGCCTCATTAGCGGTGTTCCACGATACAGCGTAAGCCATCTATCGACTACGGCATGGTCAGACAGCGTCTTTGCTTTTTCTAGATCTACCTTCAATACGACATGGTAGTGGTTTGACATCACCGCGAAACCCGCGACATCTATGCAAAATGCGTCCGTAAGCCGAATGAGCCGATCCTCAATCCATTGTTTTCGATGGCTCAAGTGGCGTTTGTTTTTTTTGTCATATCCACACAGGTAAGCACGCCGAACGCAGCGCGTAACGCAATGATAGAAGGGAGTAACGGACAGACAGATTTGTTTTCTTCGTGCGGTTGCCATAGCCAAATCCTTTTAGCTGATGAGTTTCTGACCCTAAATATCTCTCACTGATCAGCTCTTGTCAAATATTTCATGATACAACAGCCAATTTTTAGTCACTACTGCTAAATTTAGGTGTCTTAAAATAGGTAGTAATTTTTGGGTGTCAGGAATCTAGCCTCTGGAATCTAACCGACTTATGGGTGTCTGGAATCGAGCCATCTGGAATCGAGCCACAACTCATGGGTGTCTAGAATCAAGCCGGAATCTAGCCTCTGGAGTCTAACCGACTTATGGGTGTCTGGAATCGAGCCACTCATGGGTGTCTGGAATCGAGCCACTCATGGGTGTCTGGAATCGAGCCACAACTCATGGGTGTCTGGAATCGAGCCACAACTCATGGGTGTCTAGAATCGCGTAGAATCGCGCAACTCATGGGTGTCTAGAATCAAGCCGTTACGCGGTGATCACCAACATCATGTCGTATACTCACTGGCACATTGATCAACCGTCTTACTGTTGAATACGCAAAGGACGCAGCATGAATCCAATTTTGATCGTGGTGATACTTGTAAATGCTGTTAGCGGAGGGGCCGTATACGCCCATTCTGGTGGCGTGGACAAAAATGGATGCCACAGCGGATCGCGCCCATATCATTGCCACTCCAGAAGTCGCGGCGGTACAGTAAAGAAAAGAATACTTGGATATGAAGTCGTGGGAGATCTAAATTGTAAAGACTTTAACAACCAACGTGAAGCACAGATTTTTTACCTCCAAAGCGGACCGGGCGATCCGCATGGACTCGATCGCGACAATGACGGCATCGCTTGTGAACACCTTTCCTGGTGACTACAGTTATCTATTACTACCGTGTTTCAAACAGCCCAATCACCGCACGTGTAAGCCCTGTATCGTGAATCGATACATCATAATGCCCATCACACCCCATGGAGATCATCGAAAAATGCGCGTTAAGCATCTTTCGATGACAAAAAACTTTCAATTTTTGCATATCTCTATGCTCAATAGATTCATACGCCGATTTGGGTATCAGCCTTTTCTCGTCAGGCCGCTCAGAGCAACAGTCCCGTAGCCTTGCGACTAAGTCCAAATCTCTGGCCGCGCACCGATGTTAAGAGTATATTGTCGGGACAGCCCCCTACACTCAGTCCGCACTACCTGTTACAGGCACCTATGATTTTCGGAAAATTCCGCTCATGTGACGCACTCAACGGCATTCTTGCCCACTCTCTAAAAACACCTGGCGGAAAAATCAGAAAAGGCACCACACTGAGCGAGGAACACCTGAAGTTCCTGCTCAGCCAAAACATCAATGAGGTGACAGTAGCCAAACTCGAAGAACACGATATTCATGAAGACGAGGCGGCAAGGCAATTAGCCGAGGCGCTTGTTGGTGAGGGAATACGACTGGGCCGTGCATCAACCGGACGAGTTAACTGCTTTGCTAACACTTGCGGATTATTCACTATACCCCGAGATAGAATACTGGCTTGTAACAGCGTCTCCGAGTCAATCACCATTTCCACGCTATCGGAAAACAAATGGGTTGAAGCCGGGAAAATGGTCGCTACGATAAAAATAATTCCCTATGCAGTCTCGAAAAATACATTAAGGCTAGCCATTGATGCAGGCGAGAGACAAATGCCAATTGTCGTGGGTCCCCCTCAAATTGAACACAATAACAATACCAAACCAGCCTTGACACCTCAGTTGTGCGTACATCAGCCACTAAAAGGCAAGGCACACCTGGTTCAAACAATCATGTCCGATACGTCAACAACACTATTAAGAAAGACGGAGCAAGTGACAAAAAGACGCTTAAATCTACGTAACATACAGCTTGAACAGGCCAGTCAATGCGCACATGATACACATCAACTAGCCGCTCACCTCAAAGAGATTGTCGCTCAAAACCATACCAACACAACTCCAGACTCTCCCGTTCCAAGTCACTGGATATTAATATCCGGAGCGTCTGCGATCAGCGACCGAAACGATGTCATTCCACAGGCAGTCGCACTGGCAGGCGGCACGGTAAGTCGATGTGGTATTCCGGTTGACCCGGGCAATCTGCTTATGCTCGGACAGGTTGGCCATAGTATTGTTATTGGTATTCCAGGCTGCGCACGGTCCCCGAAACACAACGGCCTTGATCTTTTTATGGATCGCCTATCGTGTAACCTCCCCATTACTGATCACTGGATCAGTAGTTTGAGTATTGGAGGTCTCATAGACGAAATCATAGACAGGCCCCAACCGAGGGCAAAAAAAGTGAGCGCAAGTTTAACGACAGGCAGGAGACCAACCGATCCATCATGTGCGGTCACAGCGATACTGTTGGCAGGCGGTAGTTCCAAACGATTTGGCGCCGACAACAAACTGCTGGCACCCTATCGAGGCAAGCCACTTATTTATCACACGCTGGATGCTATGGTAGCGGCTAACATCAGCCGCTTGATGATAGTGCTGGGACATGATGCTAAGGAGCTTCGTATCCGCTGCGAACACTATCTCGACACGCAGCCCACCAACCACTCACCTCCTGTTGAATTTGTGGTTAATGCAGACTTCGAATCGGGTATGGGCAGCTCCCTGAAAGCTGGTATCTCCACACTACTGAGCCACACCACCGACAACGAGTCAGAACACTCACACGCTGCGCTGGTGTGCCTGGCCGACATGCCAAACATTTCCACTAACACGTACAATAGACTGATCGCTGCAATGTCAGACACGGCGTATGCCGCATTCATACCTGTGTACCAAGGTCAACGTGGAAATCCCGTGCTGTTGATGCCCGAGCTATTTGATCTTTTGCTTGATGTATCAGGCGATGTTGGCGCCCGACACTTACTTCGTGCCAATGACGACATAGTCAGTGAAGTGTCTGTTGACGATGCAGGTATTGTTGCTGATTACGATACGCCAGAGCAGCTCGCCAAAGCAGCTCGCCAGCGCTGACACAACACACGATGAGCATACAAAATAGCGATCAAGAGGTTATTCAAACAGCCAATGACTGGCTTGCATCAGGGCACAGCCTATTTCTGGTGACCGTAGTTCGCACATGGGGATCTTCACCCAGACCGGCAGGATCCATCGCAGCGGTGCGTAGCGATGGCAAACTGGTCGGCTCTGTTTCGGGTGGTTGTGTAGAGAAACAACTGGTCGAATCCTTGATTCGCGAGCAACAAAACCAATCACAGCACGACGCTAAACCATCAAACAACTACCCAGACAACTCACTCAATACGACAGGGCATATCTCTACCCTACATGTTAACGATGAACAGGCGCGCCGTTTCGGATTGTCTTGTGGTGGTGAATTAGAATTGGTGTTCGAGCCTTTTTCAGACCCAGATGCCTTCCGGGCTCTTGCAGCAGCCACTCATAAAAGAAACACCATTCGCCGTACCGTAGACCTAAACACTGGCGACGTAAAGCTCGAGACGCTCAATACACTACAGCGCGAACTGAGCGGTGACCAACGGTTTCAGTATGAGGGTCACAAAGTCATCAAGGTTTTCGGGCCCCACTGGCGCATACTGATTATCGGTGCCGGGCAACTATCGCGCTACACCGCAGAATTTGCAATGGCACTTGACTACGAAGTGCTCGTCTGCGAACCACGCTCCGGATTCAAAGAAGCATGGAAGGTACCCAATGTACCTGTGCTGGATATGTCACCCGACGACGCTGTACTACAATACGCCACCGATGCAAACTCAGCCGTCCTCGCGTTAACCCACGATCCAAACGTAGATGATCTTGCCTTACTCGAAGCACTGCCGTCCCGCGCATTCTACGTAGGTGCACTTGGCTCCAGACGCAACTATGAAAAACGAGTAAAGCGTTTGTCCGGGCTGGGTCTTGAGGCCACAGACATCAATCGATTGGTCGGGCCTGTGGGTCTCGATATCGCTAGCCGCACTTCAGCGGAAATCGCAATCTCTATTGTTGCGCATTTAGTCAAAGTCAGAAACTCATAAACCACTGCAACAACAGCCACCCCTGTCGTTCCAACACTGTTTCATAAAAATTAACTAATATCTTATGGGCTAATCAATTGTGGGCAAATCACTTGTTGGCCAACCACTTGTATGTTCCTGCTATTAGCTTTCCCAAACCAGACGCAACAGGGTAACCACCTAAAGCCGCTGAAGGACAAACACGGTTTAACGATCACAGCAGACACTCGGCTAGCCAATCATCCTCTCTCGCTACCCTGCGGATAGGGTCCGTCCCTACCTGTAGATGACCGATTGGTGCATCAACCGCACAGACTAATTTTTGTGAACCAAATGGCATATTCTTTTCGCATTGAATGCGGCTGTGATGAGTCGCCGCGCAGCTCGGCAAACCATGCACCAATCGTCCAACTGAGACCAGACCGGCAATGAACCGTTACCTTTCGCAGATTATCACGCAGTTTGAACATCGCAAGAATGACGTATTCTGCGAATTTGTCACTGCCACTGGTGATGTGACGCTCACATGGGGTGATCTGGAAACCCGATGCCGGCAAACCATCTGCTCGCTCGATAAAGCCTCGGGGGAGCGGGGTGTAGCGCTTATTTTCTTACCTCATTGTGAAGACATATTCCCGGTCTTTCTGGGAGCGATGCTGGGTGGATACATTCCCAGTTTTATGCCGTGCCCTTCACCCCGGCAGAACCCGGCGCTCTATTGGCAATCACATCAAACACTCATTGACACCATAAAGCCAACAGTCATCGTCACTAACCATGACATGCAGACGCAAATGGAAGCAGCAGGTCTTAACACAACACAGACCGCGATGGTGGCTGTAGAGGATTTTGAAACTGATCTTGGTGATTTTTGCGACAGTCCAGAGGATGCCATTGCATTTCTCCAACATAGCTCAGGCACCACAGGGCTAAAAAAAGGCGTCATGCTTTCGTATGACGCTATTACAGAACATTCTCTGGCTTACGGGAAGTCGCTGAAGTTAACCGATGACGATGTCATTGTCTCGTGGTTACCCACCTATCATGACATGGGACTCATAGCCTGCTTTATAACGCCCTCGTTTCATGGCATAAAAACAGTTCAGCTTAGTGCTTTTGACTGGATCAACAGACCTCAAAATCTGTTTAAACTGATAGAGAAACACCGTGGGACCCTTTGCTGGTTACCCAATTTCGCTTTTGAGCATCTCACTAACACGCTCGCTAAATATGCAAAGAAATTTGACCTCTCTGGCATGCGCGCCTTCATCAATTGCTCAGAGCCCTGTAAATCGGCGAGTTTTGAAAAGTTTGCTGACGCATTTTCCCTCTCCGGTGTAACACCCAATCAACTTCAGTGCTGCTACGCAATGGCGGAAACGGTATTTGGCGTCACTCAAACCAACCTCGGAGAGGCACCCCGTAAAATCTTCGTTAAACCGGAGAGCTTGAATAGAGGTGACAACATTCAGCTACGGTCACAAGGTGATAGCAGCCAATCACTCATTTCAACCGGCACCTGTGTTGACGGAATATCTATCACCATTAGGGATGAAGACGGTGTCGCATTAAGCGATGACACAATTGGCGAAATCACGATCAGCGGAAAGTATCTCTTCTCCGGTTATAACAAAGACACTGAACGAACAGCGAAAGCACTTCAAAACGGACAATACAAAACCAATGATTTGGGCTTTATTCATCAACAGGAGCTGTATGTGTTGGGGCGAATTGATGACTTAATCATTATCAATGGCAGGAATATCTATGCTCATCAGGTTGAAGCTCTGATTGCCAACATACCGGGGTTAAAACCCGGACGATCTGTGGCGATATCACAGTTTGATGATCGGGTCGGCTCAGAGGTGATGGTAGTGCTGGCAGAAACTGATTCAAGCGCAGTGATTGACGAAGACAGCATCAGGCAATCTATTGTACAGATATTGCAATCTGAACTCGATATCGTCCCTCAACATATCGAATTTATGACCGCAGGAGAACTGATAAAAACCTCTAACGGAAAGATCAGCAGAAGCGAAAACAGCCGTCGATATTCACAAAGGCTCGCTGCCAAAGACCATGGCAAAGCAGCCTGACAACAACAAATAATTTCAGGAACGACACCACCATGACCAGAACAGAAATACTAGACATCATCAAAGAATCCATTGTTGAAGAGACACCGTTGGAAGACTCAAGTGTCATCACAGAACACACTACAGCCAATCAGGTTCCGGGCTGGGATTCTTTGGCACATGTCAGAATCATGCTGAACATTGAGATGGAAACAGACATTGAAGTACCGATTGAGATGACCTACAAAACCAAAAATATTGGTGAACTGGTCACCTTATTTGAGGCCGCATAATTTAACATCGTTTTCTGTATCAGCACCTATCAGCCTCACAAGCTTCCATCTTTATATCACTTTTTAGAAAAGGCAATTTCCCATGTTAATTGTTGACGTTCAGCACCCGGACGATCTGAACCGAAAAATCAGAGTTGGCGTGCTTGGCTCTTGCCGTGCCCGTGACTTGCTGGTCAATATGTACAAATCTGAAGAAGCAACACAGGCAATGGGAAATAGCGTTCCCTGTGAAATAGTAACCTATAACTTCGGCATATTCACGCACACCCCCAGACAAGCTATTCAGTATTATAATTTCCTGAAAAATCGTACAGATTTTATGGAAGAAATTCAGCCTTTGATATTTTGGAAAAAGCTCGAGGATGCTCAAGGTCAACTGAAACGGTATACTGCAGAATTACTCGACTCCATCGAGCTACTGGTGGTAGAGGCAAGCACCCTGAACAACTTTACGTGTGACGGCATGGAGGTCAATGCAAGTTATGTGGAACAGCAATTTATAAAAGTTGGCGGCAAACCTTTACTAAATTGGTGGCGTGCTGTCACGACTGAAGACGGTGAAATATCACAGGATATTGTCAACGAAACCATCAGCGCATTACCTTCAAAAGGAATTCCTGACAACGAGAACGTCCGATTTATACTGAATAACCTTAGGAAAAGAGTCGAAACCAAGGAAGAATTCTACGACGCACTAACAGACCTCACGAAAATGACAGACAAACCTCTGGTAGTCGTACCACATTTTGATCTGGCTGATGCACCGATCGAGAAACGCCATCCGCTGCGATCTTATATTAAGGAATTTTCATCTGACCTTGGTTATGGTATTTTCGACTCTACCGACTTAATTGGCCAACACGGCCGTGAAGTTGCGCTTGCTGGCGAAGGCAGCTCGATTTGTCATTATTCCCACAGTTTCCACCATGTATTACTGAATAATTTTCGTCCGTTTTTACATGACTTTTATGAACAACAGAGATCGTCTGATTCAGTATCCCACTCACAGGACGCTCAGTTAAAAAAAGCTTCCTAGTCGATCTATCACTGCATAAAACAGTGGGCAAGAGTAGGTGTGGCAATCGCCGTTGCCACACGGCCTCTACAACCCGTCCCGACGATACCCCACAGCCTCAAGAATATGAGCACGCTCAATAGTGCCACTATGCGCCACATCAGCGATAGTGCGAGCCAGTCTCAACACACGCATATAAGCCCGTAACGACAGCGTTAGCTGTTCGCTAATTGTGTCCATTAATGTTTCGTTGTCCGATGACAAGCCGCAAAATTGTTCGATATCGGCAGTCTGCAATTGGGCATTGGTCACCCCCTGCCTTTTGACCTGCACCTCCCGACAGTCTTCCACCTGTTGCCGTATCGATTCACTGGTGTCGATGGACTGCGGTTTTTTCCGAAGGTCAGCATAGGGAATTCTGGGCACAGGCACAATCATGTCGATTCTGTCCAGAAAGGGTCCCGACACTCTCGCCTGATAACGCGCCACTTGATCGGGTGAACATCGGCACACAACGGTATCATCGCCAGCGAATCCACACGGACAAGGGTTACACGCTGCAACCAGTTGAAACCTTGCATTAAACGTTGCGTGCGACGTAGCACGTGCGATGTTTATACTGCCTGTTTCCATAGGCTCGCGGAGCACATCCAAAACGTGCGCCGGAAACTCGGTGAGTTCATCCAGAAACAAAACACCGTTGTGCGCGTGCGAAATTTCACCGGGCAATGGCGGCGAACCCCCGCCCACCAGCGCCACCCCGGATGCCGTATGGTGAGGTGACCGAAACGGCCTGACCGCCCATTGTTGAATATCAAACCCCGAACGACCGATGGACGCCAGTGTTGCAGTTTCAATGGCCTCTGCACGGGTCATGGCCGGCAATATGCCCGGTAGTCTTTGCGCAAGCATCGACTTGCCGGTTCCGGGTGGGCCGGACAACAGAATATTATGAGCACCTGCAGCTGCAATGGTCAATGCACGCTTTACTTGCTCATGTCCTTTGACATCTTGCATGTCGGCGACCACGGGCGGTGCGATGTCAGTCACCCGTGACAATACCCGCAGACACCCTGACTCTCCGTTATACAGCCTGCTGACATCCAATAACGAAGCAGCCCCATAAATAACAGCATCATCAATCAATGCCGCCTCTTCGGCGTTGGCCTGCGGCACTACCAGAGGGCGACCGGATGTCGCGGCACCTATGGCCGTTGGCAGCGCACCGGTCACCGGACGCAACTTGCCACTGAGTGCCAACTCACCCATACATTCATAACGTTCCAAATGATCGGTGCTGATGAATCCAGCAGCGGCAAGAATGCCGATCGCAATGGGTAGATCAAAACGCCCACCGGTCTTGGGCACATCGGCAGGCGCAAGGTTAATAATGATTTTACCGGGCGGAAAGTCGAAACCGGCATTTTTGATCGCGGCACGAACGCGGTCTTTGCTCTCTTTGACCGATGTGGCCGCAAGACCAACGATAGACAGTGCAGGTAATCCGCCAGCGATATGCACTTCAACGCTGACTTCCGGTGCGTTGACGCCTGACAGTGAACGGCTGTAGACCCGCGCGAAATTCATCGGGCACCACCAGGGGGGAGACACGCCTCGGTATTAACAACACCGCGTGTGGTACAGCTGCTTTGTAACTCAGTGCTGCAGGTGATAAAACCAACAGAGTGTGCGCGGGCAGCGCCCGCCCTTACACAGGTCAGCAATCTATTGTGGTTTGGTTCTGGCCGCTGGTGCTGGACCAGGGTTGGGTTAACCCTCTCGCTGACCCTCAAGCTGTTCGAGACGTTCTTCCAGTGCTTTGAGTCTGGAGCGGGTTTTCTGCAGCACAGCTGCCTGGATATCAAATTCTTCACGCGTCACCAAGTCCATTTTGTTTAGGGTGCTCTGCAGCACCGTCTTCGCGTTCTTTTCAAAGTCCGACTTCATGTCAGACACGCCGGGCGGCAACAGTTTGCCCAGATTCTCGGCCAGATCATCAAACAGTCGTGCATCAATCATGGAAGTTTCCGGTTCTCACTGTGTCGTCCCGGTATGTTACTTCATTTAAAAAACACATGCTGCAAACTCACGCAGCGACGTTCTGTTTTAGTGCAAATTGGCCAGACATACGCACTACCAGTGTGCGCTCGCTTCTATCAAAACAAGCCGCAATAATCATAACCCCCTGATTTACAACAATAATTTCTAATGGCACAGACGATGCGCTATCGGTCTCGGAATCAACTTAACCGGACTTAACTATGAAACTGATAACAGCCATCATAAAACCGTTCAAGCTCGATGAGGTACGGGAAGCCCTGTCTTCCATTGGAGTGCAGGGCATCACCGTAACTGAGGTCAAAGGATTTGGTCGTCAGAAAGGACACACCGAACTCTACCGCGGCTCTGAGTACGTGGTCGATTTTTTACCCAAAACCAAGCTGGAAATAGGCATAGAAGAATCGCTGGTCGACCAGGCCATCGAAACCATCACCAATGCAGCCAGCACCGGCAAAATCGGTGACGGAAAAATCTTTGTCACCCCTATTGAACGTGCCGTTCGAATCCGTACCGGTGAAACCGGCCCTACCGCACTTTAACTCCCGAGGCTTAACAGAGAGATCACTATGGAACAGATTGCCGAACTTAGTTATGCATTGGACACCTTCTATTTTCTGGTGTCGGGTGCACTCGTTATGTGGATGGCCGCCGGATTTTCCATGCTGGAAGCAGGCTTGGTCAGATCAAAAAATACCGCAGAAATTCTGACCAAAAACATCGCACTATTCGCTATCGCCTGTTTGATGTATATGATCATGGGCTACAACATTATGTATCCAGGCGACAGCGCAGTTAGCGCTTATTGGCCCGGAATCAGTTTTTTCCTGGGCGCTGATAACGCCGTGGCCGATGTCGTCAGTGGTGCAGAAGGCGCACCTTATTACTCCAACATGTCTGACTTCTTTTTTCAGGTCGTGTTTGTTGCTACTGCGATGTCTATTGTGTCAGGTGCCGTTGCTGAGCGAATGAAGCTGTGGGCGTTTCTGGCATTCGCAACCATCTTTACCGCCTTTATCTATCCGCTGCAGGGTTACTGGAAATGGGGTGGTGGCTTTCTGGATGCTGCCGGTTTTCAGGATTTCGCTGGCTCTGGCGTTGTTCATATGTGTGGCGCCGCAGCGGCACTCGCAGGCGTACTGTTGCTGGGTGCACGCAAAGGCAAATACCAGGCAAACGGTCAAATCAAACCCATTCCCGGTGCCAACATGCCATTGGCAACGCTGGGCACGTTTATTTTGTGGATGGGGTGGTTTGGTTTTAACGGCGGCTCGGAGCTGAAGGTCTCGGATGTCGGCGAGGCAAACGCGGTAGCCCTCGTTTTCGTGAACACCAACATGGCAGCCGCTGGTGGTGTTGTAGCTGCACTGATCACAGTAAGACTACTCTGGGGTAAGGCCGATTTAACCATGGCACTGAACGGCGCACTCGCTGGCCTGGTTGCTATCACAGCCGAGCCACTGAACCCAACACCCGGTCAGGCAACACTGATTGGTATGGCCGGTGGTGTGCTGGTTGTCTTTGCGATCATTACACTCGATAAAATGAGAATCGATGACCCGGTTGGTGCTATTTCGGTACACGGTGTTGTTGGTATTTTGGGTTTGCTGTTAGTACCGCTAACCAATACCGACGCAACACTGGGCGCGCAGCTCTATGGTCTCGCAGTGATCTTCGGGTGGACCTTCGTTGCCAGCCTTGTGATCTGGGCCATCCTGAAAGGCATTATGGGTATTCGGGTAAGCGAAGAGCACGAATACGAAGGGGTCGATCTTGCAGAGTGCGGCATCGAAGCCTACCCGGAATTCACCGGCAGCAAGTCTTAATCTTTAACGGTTAAAACGCCCATAGTCTGACGCAAAAACGAATGCCCCGGGAGCATCCCCGGGGCTAATATTTCAACTCTTGGGCTAACATTTAAACTCCTGGGCTAACATTTAAATTCCGGGGCAAACATAAAAACAAGCAGCAAGGACCAAGTTAACTGGCGCTGTTGACTCAAAAGACACCACAAAACAGTCGGCACCTTTAAACCAACAACACCATAAACCACAGCACTAACTGCTCTTATTCCACACAAATATACCAAACGGAATATGGCGGTACTTAAAAAAGGCAATCAGCAAAACCCCCGCAACAAACCCTCCGATGTGCGCACCAAAGGCAACCCCACCCTCCCCTGAATCGGTTGTTAATACACTAAACAGCTGCATTCCAAACCAAAAGCCGAGCACGACCAGCGCGGGTATACGGAAAGTTTTCAGGATAATAATGATGGGCACAACAACAGTCACCGTCGCGCGCGGGTACAACATCAGGTAAGCACCCAACACGCCCGAAATAGCGCCACTGGCACCCACCATCGGTATCACAGAATCGGTATCTGGCAACCCCTGAGCCAAGACAGCTGCTACACCACACAGCAGATAAAATACGATAAAGCGCATATGTCCCATGGCCGCTTCAATGTTGTTGCCAAAAACCCACAGGTACAGCATATTGCCAATCAGGTGCATCCATCCACCATGTAAAAACATAGACGTAAACACCGTGACATACCCGGGCACCCAAGCATCGGACAGCTGGCCATGACCAAACAACACAGCGGGGATAACACCAAGACGATAGACGATTTGTTGTTGCCCATCGGGCCCTGCAGCAAACTGCCACAGGAATATGCCCACACACAGCCCGATTAGGGTGTAGTTGACATACGGTGTGATGCTGATGGGATTCTCGTCATGCACAGGAAACATGGAAAGCCTCTCAAGATGGCGGTTAACGCGGCCGCTAACCTTCTTATGATTATGATAGCGATTTTAGGGCTACTGATTATTGCTGGCGAAGCGTACTACCGAATCGCCTCACGCAATAACCGATAACCAACACAGCCAGTGAGTACTGTCGCGCGTTTTGCATCGACCGACAGTACCAGGGTGCGACGACACAGGCTGTCAGCCGGCAACCTGCTCCG
This sequence comes from uncultured Granulosicoccaceae bacterium, assembly GCA_937923745.1. GTDB lineage: Bacteria > Pseudomonadota > Gammaproteobacteria > Granulosicoccales > Granulosicoccaceae > CALDUO01. Next base: position 16,906 of record CALDUO010000167.1, on the reverse strand, counting down.
CGCGTTTGAACACGGGTTCAGCGTCTGTAGAGCTTTGTTCGTCGTAAGCATAGCCGAGCCCGTTAAATTCTGTTAACCTCTTCAAAGACTTTATTCGGTTTTGAATGATGTAGCGAGCCATCGCGCCACGCGCTTTTTTGGCGAAAAAACTGATAATTTTGTACTCGCCGTTCTTTTCATCTTTAAACACCGGACTCACCAGCCTGCCGCTCAGCTGCTTCACCTTGACCGATTTAAAGTATTCGTTAGACGCAAGGTTGACGATTAGAGGGGATTTTACGGTAACGAGTTCCTCATTCAGGGATTCGGTAATGCGCGTATCCCAAAATTCATACAGGTTTTTGCCCCGCTTGTTTTTGAGATCAGTGCCCATCTCAAGCCGATAGGGCTGGATGAGGTCTAGTGGTTTCAAAACGCCGTACAATCCCGACAAAATACGCAGATGCTTCTGCGCAAAATTAATGTCACGTTTGGTTAGCGTTTCTGCTTCCAAACCAACGTATACATCTCCCTTAAACGCATAGATGGACTGCCGTGCCGTGTCAGCAGTGAAGGGTAATTCAAAGGAGCGATAGCGTTCGGCATTCAGCTCTGCCAGATTATCGCTGAGGCTCATGAGTTTACTGATACGCTTCGGCGTGTAGTTAACCAACTCATCAATCAGTGCCTGAGAGTCATCCAGAAATCGCGGCTGCGTGTAGTCTTTAACTGCCACCGGCGACTCATAGTCGAGTCGCTTTGCCGGAGAAATCAACACAATCATCTGAACTTAATCCTCTTGGTAAACCGTCACGGCATTCGCCGATGCTGGTGTTATACAGTCTTGGCGGTTGTATGATCTTGGGTATTAAACGTCAACCGTTTGCGATATCGCTGGCAGTTTTTAATTGATCCCGGTTGAGGTTCTGTCGAACTACCGCGTAAATCAATACGGCCAATACCCAATTTAGGCCCAACACACTCCACCAAATTCCGGTGATATCCAGTCCTAACAGATCAATGGCCAGCCAAAACAGCAACAACTGTCCCACCACTTGCCTCGCAACATTAAAATACAGTGCAATCAAGGGTTTTTTTAGCCCTTGCAGCACAGCCGCACTCAAAAAAGTGACGGCGTACGCTGGTAATATAAACGCTTCAAAACGCAGATAGGTCACACCGATAGACTGCACATCAGGGTCGTCGGTAAACAAGCTCATAAAGAAGCTACCAAACAACAAGACCATGACGCCACCGACCACCATCAGCGATAACGCGTATAAAACACCTGTTTTGTAGATCTCTCTGACACGTTCCCAATGTCCTGCACCGTAATTCACGCCGGTTAACGACAACGCTGCGATATTAATTCCGATAACAGGCAGCAAAATGATTTGCTCCAGTCTTAACGCGACACCATAGGCTGCCATTGCCGACTCACCAAACCGAGTGACGTAAGCGACAATAATAATAGAGCCGACTGCTACTAGTCCCATAGAGGCACTGGTTGGGAGACTCTGCGACAGTAACTCACGAAAACTTGCCAAGTTTGGCTTTAACATTGCCACGTTCACGCCTTGCATAAAGTCAAGTTTTAACATGCGTGTCAACAGGTAGGCGAACACGCCAGCTTGGATCAGCACAGTGGCCACCGCGACCCCTGTAACGCCAAGACCAAAGCCAAACATAAAAAGCGGGTCGAGTAGGATGTTGGCAAAGAATCCGACGATTTGGGCGTTTCGATAACTCTTGGTATCGCCTCTCGTGTTTAATACGCCATTAACGACAAACGATAACGCAAAGAAGGCCGTGCCCAACAGCACGACGCGCATGTACTCTATACCCTCTGCAAGATACGGTGGTTCACCACCCATCGCAACGAAAGCCTCGGGCACATAAATGTATGCCAACGTGGCAGAGACGAAGGACACCAGCATTGCAAACGCAACGGCCTGCATAGCCAACACCTGTGCACCGGGCTCGTCATCAGCACCCAGCCTGTTGCCAACCAACGCATTGGTTGCCTGCCCAATGCCAATACCCAATGTCAGTACCAAAAAAAACAAAGGGCCGGCCAGTGAAAGCGCGGCCAGAGCGGTTGGGGATAACATACCGGCATAAAAGGTATCGACCACATTGAGCAATGTGGAAAACAGCATGCCCACACCTGCAGGCACAGCCAGTTGCCGAATCAGCAGTGGTATCGGGTCTTCACGAAGATTCACGTTTCGATTGTGTCCAGACGGAAAGTGACAAACTGCCGGCAAACGCCGCAGGCAAGCGCGACAGCCTATACCATCCGACAGCAGGGCGCACGGATTCCAACAGTCTCTTTTTCTGTCTAATCTAACGGTTAAACGACACGTTGCCTCTGTAAATTCTACCGAGCCAACAACTGTCGCTACGGTCAAGAATTTTGCGAACTGCATCCCGCTTTCAGGCTGCGACATGACTCTGGCACCGCCAACCACCGCGTGACCCGCCAAATCGGGCACGGCGGCTTATGGTGCTAAGATCAAAAGACAGATAAAATGACAATAATACAAGTTGAGAATACCGGCCGGATCGCCGGGAAACAGTGAACACTTCCCATGCATCAACCTATGGCTCCGCAAACGACTCCGCAAACGGCTCGGCACTCTGCCGAACAATCACGACAACGGTGTTCGGAGTCTGCCATGCGTCCGGACGAAACCTGCCGCCAAGAAACCTGCCGCCAATTAGGCTGCGAGGCGTTCGCAGGCCTGTCAGCCAGTCAAACTGCTACCGGCACTTTACGCAGAAGCTTCCGGCTTGCTCAGACGGGTGTTGCGGCGCTCTACCCCCGCGCACGCCAAGCTGTTGCGGCTGAAGGGCAAAATCGCATTATGAGCGCCGTCGTATTCATGCTGATAGTCGGCTTTCACCCCGTTGCCTTCGCACAATCCGCCAGCTCGCTGTTGGCCTCGTTACCGGAGTCGGCACAGGAGGAAATCAAAAAACTCTGCCTGCCTACCCAGTTCAGTGACGGCGCAGCAGCCTACAGAGCCTGTGTCACCGAAGATATCGCGCGACGACAGGCCAGCAATGACAACCCGACACTGGCAGCGTTTGATGCGCTAAGTTTTGACGACAAGCTTGCAATCCAACAACTCTGCCCCGCCGTGTCGTCAACGTCCAGCGCGGCACATCAAGCGTGTCTTGCAGAGCAGATTAATCGAGTCAGTGCAGGCGAGTCGCTCAATGAAGCACCCACCCGCACTATTGTCGCTGCGGCACTACCAGCTGCCACAGCAACCGAAGACTCGTTCACTGCCGACACCAATCAGAGCACAGCACCACAAGTTGCTTCAGTCATAGACAGCAGCCAAGTAGAGTCAGTCGCGTCAGTTGTGCAGGATGATTCTGCCGAATTGGCACCGCTTGCCACTATTGTCGACACTCAACCCGTGGCGGTCACACCACTTGCCGACACCAATAACAGTGGCTTAACGGGTGACGTGAGTCCAACACAACGTGCCAGCATTGCGGCCAATGATGCAAGTAGCAGTGCACAGAACACTCAAACCAACACAACCACAACCCGGGTTATTTCGAGCCCACAAATCGATGTCTCGCCCGAAAACCAAGTCGCAGACTCCGATACAACTACCCCTCTGGCTGACTCGGTCACAAGCGCTGACACGGAACTTGCCACCACTATCGTAGCAACCACCGAACCCGTTGTTGGCAACGAGACTGGCAACTCGGTGTCAATGTTGGATCAGTTCAGCAATTTGCAACCGGATCAGATCAGGACCGGTTTACTGTATGGTGCACCCATCTTGCTTCTGGCATTGCTTGCGACATTGGTGAGCGTGTTTAGAAAACGCCAGTCCAGAGAAACGATGATGCCCTTTTCACAGGAGCAGTCCAGGCTCGACGACGATGTTCGTTTTTCCGATCAACGATTTGAACAGTTCGACGACACGGATGCGCTTCAGCTCGACCTCGGTGAAGATACCATTGACGATGTCACCCTTCAGCAGCCATCGGCGGGCGATGTCTCCATTGATGAGTCTATCCAAATTGATCTCGACGAGTTACCTGCTCAAGGAGAAGACCCGAGCGGCTTTACTGACATCTCGGCGACGCTCGGCGATACCGGAGACAATACCGTCGGCGACACGCTGGGTGACACCATTGGCGACATTGACACCAATTTGATTGAAACCGGTGTGCTGGTTGATCAAGACCGAAACACACTTGGCAGCTGGTTAACGCAGTTTCCGACGGACCAGCAAAAAGAATACATTATCGAGTATCTGCTGTACTGGATCTCCTACGGCGAGGGTCAGTTCGACCCAAGTATGAAAGCCGAACTGCTGGCGACAGAGGAGCTATCGAATCACGATCAGATCAAGCGTTGGGTGCTGACGCAGGATGGTGAATCTTTCACGGATGCACTCAGATTTTGTCAGACGACATTTGACTCCACTGAAATTGAGCAGATACTGAACCTGATCTTTGCGGTACTGGTGAAACATCAGGCAACGCCAACGCAAAATGTCTTTTTGCGTTTCTTCGCCGATATCAATGGTATTGGCGCGACCAGTCTCGGTCTGAGGTATGAGCGCGCGTTTGGTAAGCAACTGCCTCCAATGCCGCGGCCTGACAACATCAAGTGGTGGCACAAACTCACTGAGAGTGAGTCACATTATCGCAATCCCGTGCACAACAACAGCGAACGTGATCAGAACCTCGATGTGTTGGGATTGGTCGACCCTGTGGCAGATAAAGCAGTGATCAGTGCCTTTGAACAGATTTCTGATCGATTCGACCCGGAGCTGTTTGATCAACTTGGCGAAAAAGAACGGGCTTTGATCGACAGGCATCGTAAGCACTACATAAGTGCTTATCAGTCGCTTACCGGAGAACCGGCGTGAGAAATTATTACTCGGCGCTAGAGCTTGCACCTGCAGCCTCAAACCATGACATCGAAGAGGCTTTGGTTGAATCCCAAGCGGCTGATCCCGAAATGGTGGAAGAAGCAACTCCCATACTGTCTGACCCCGACAAACGGCAAACGTATGACTACCTACACGCCCAATTCAGCGCTTACGCTCATGCAATGCCGAATTTGGTCAGTAGCAAAATCCTGGACACCAATCACTGGGACCAACGTCTGGTTGAATTTTCCAACGATTGAGACTCGGGCACCACACGCACCGCCCCAAATAATTCTGACCGGACGAACTAAGATACGCACCACGACTCGGCGGTTATTTTTAACCCGGCGTCAAGCGAATAGTTTGATACAGACCAAACGCAAGCGTAGCCTGATCCAAGTGTAGCCCGGGACCCGGGCCGGGAAGAGCTGGACCACCAGCAACGGTGCCGCAATGAGACGGGTAGCGAGATTAAGGAGAATCAGGGCCTGGACAATCGGGACGGAGGTAATCTGGAAGGAAGTAAGCTGGTCGGAAATAAACTGGTCGGAAATAAGCTGGGGCCGGGGCAATCAGAACAGAAACAGCGGAAACGCGGTTGGTACCGGGCCTTAAGGACAGGGTCGACAGACCAACTACGATAGGCGGCTTATTGAGACGCCGCGGTTTCGCAACGCTTCTTAACTTGTGTGATTGTGTCGCGAGAGCCACGCAAGGACAACTCAGCCAACTGACCGGCAACTTCCACAGTTAATTGGCTTCCAAGCTCAATCAGAATTTGCGCTGCAGAACGTAATTCGAAATCAGCATCCATATACACTTGGATCGTTGTTGTATCACTGTCAGACTCGACGGTTTCTGCGAGGTATGGGAACGCCAGCGCCTGATTGTCGACGCTGATTTCCAGTGGCATTTCAGCCGCCAGCAACTGCTCGTGTACAACATCGTCTATGCCGCCGTTGATCGTTAAGCCTACCCGTGCGGAGCACGAAAATGCCGGAAAATAGGCGACCTCAAGATTAACTTCGGTAGCAGCGTTGTTATCACCCGAAAGCGCCACGGGCTGTGATTTCGCGATGAAGCTGGTGAGATCAGGACCAAAAGTTGTTTTGTTGACCAGCGTGTAGGCCGACCAAGTAAGCCTGCTGTACCAGCTCTCTGCAGATTTCGAGGCGACAGCAGGCGCAATCAGCGCCAAAGCACCGACTATCACCAACGTGTATGTTAACAACTGACTGCCAAGCAACTGAAACATAGATTGCTTCTGAAAGGCCATGAACAAATTCCTTGATGTCACTTTGTGTATTCTAACCCAAAGGATTCAGCAGGATAGGACATATACGTTATTTTCGCTAGCGCCCCTGCGAGCACGGTCTGGGCGTAATTTACTGCCATGCCGTGGATGGCATCGCGCAAGAATGTATCAAAAAAGTTTCTAAACCAGCTGCCGCAACTGGCCAACTACCGGCGCAAGCAGCCAAGAAGGTTGGGGCTATTCCGAGAGAGCAATACCCTCTGGCAGCCACAACTCTCTGGGGTACCCACGGACTCCTGATGTCACGGATGCGCTCCCTGGCACCCTGCACCTTGACACCCTGCACCTTGGCACCCTCTTTCGCCTTCGTCGCATTGTTAGGCTCAGAGTTCCTCGCGCGCCATTCCAATTATCCATCATTGGCTTCTGTGCCGCAGGTTGCTCCTTGCAGGCAGACCTATAGTCGAGCCCAGCCATCAGCCTGACCCGGAATCACCGAATGTCAGGCCTCGCACCAGTCTATGAACCCCTGCATCAATGCTGGCGTGAGCACCGAACGTGGAGCAGGCGGGGATCCTCGCACTTCATGGGGCGACGCTGACAATCCTACTGGAATCACAAGCATTACTGCCTCGCTTTGGCGGCAGCGTCTTCCGGCTCAATGTCAGCAGATTTCTGTTGTACCACTTTGAGCGAAGTGGGTTCGCCGGCGTTTCAGCGAGACGCGCACTTTGCGGTACTGCGCTCTACTAACCTCTTGACCACCTTTCGCAGCGTGAGTTCATCGATTGGATGGTGCGCCTCGTACTGACGCCAGTGTTGTCGGGGGTCCGGGCTTGATCCCCGGGAAGCTTGTTTATGGGTGTCTGGAATTATTGGGCTAGATCCCGAGGCACGTAAATTCATGGGTGTCTGAAATTATTGATGCGCAAATCCATGGGTGTCTGGAATTATTGGAATTATTATTGGGCTAGATCCCGAGGCACGTAAGTTCATGGGTGTCTGGAATTATTGTCAAGTTTATGGGTGTCTGGAATTATTGGAATTATTGGAAAAGAAATTGCTAACTGGTTCACATAAATTGTGGAGTCATTCAAAATGCCGTTAGCTTTCTATGCAGCGTTGTTACCGCTGTTGGTTGGATATTTGTTGTTTATTGGTTTGTCAGGCCGATTTGCGTGCTTTTATCACACGAAGACGGGGGCTCAGAGGGCTGCCAAGCGACGCGCTCAATGGGTTGGCGCGGTTACAGCGTTGATTTTCTCGGGTCTTTTGTACTTTTTGGCACATTCATCATTGGCACTCAGCGTGACCCAACCTGCCGCCGCAGCTGCCTGTTGGTTGTTTCTGATGATACCGATCATGTTCGCTACACGCGCCAAACCGGAAAAAAGACGTCATAGACGGCGGCGACAGAATTCATCTACCAGACAAACACAGCAACTTGATGAACCAGAAAATGCACCGTTTGATCTCTACACGATCGAAGACCCCTACGAGAATCTATGGCCTGAGGTGATGTTTGGGTTCGCGAAGCCGGAAAACACGCACGCGGTGAGTAAAAGGGACGGGCAGCCTGATGATTCTCTGACGCTAGCGTCGGCCTACGACATCATTGAGAAAGAAAGGCAACGGCGTCTCGAGACTGAACACCATCTGCGCGTTACTCGCAAAGCGCTGGCCAAGATGTCAAGGGAGTCGGAAACGGTTCAGGTGTTGGCGAGGTAGAAAAGCCGGGCAAGAGGCACTCGGCTATGTCACCAGCTGCGAGGCTCCTGCCCTGATCAGCTGACCTGATCAGCTGCCCTGAACTGCAACCCTGAACAGCTACTGGTACAACCACTGGGACAATAACAGGATACCCACCGGACAGCGTTCGTTACTCGTGTCGGGCCTTAGTCAGCAGGTCCAAGGTTACGGGGACTAAGTTACGGGGCCTAAGTTACAGGCCCTTGATTTCCAGCTCTTGATACCGGGCCTTGTTATCAGGTATTGGGTATCAGGTATTGGGTATCAGGCTTTGGCTATCGGGACTCGGCAATAGGCTCGAACGACATTTGGTTCATCCGATTGCTGCCATGGCTGACATATAGCCTATCGAAGGATGACACCGTATGGGGCTGGATCGCGTACTGGGCTGCCGATGGCTGGTTGCTGGTTTCGAACCGGTTTTCGGCTGCAGCGCCCTGCTTTTTTCGATGTGCAGCGTACTCGTTGTCAGAGGCCTGTAGCGCCCTGCGCTGAAGTCCGAGCATAAACCAGGCAGTGCTGAAATAGACGCCCAAGAAGGCCAACAGCAGCGGAACACCCATTAGCGACAATGCCGCTACCACGCCCGCGAAACACAGTGTGCATCCGAATAAAATACCGATGATTTGGTACGGGTTCATCGTGTTCTCTCCCAAGTTTGTTACGTTTGACTTATTATTTTTTTACTTCTTTTACCCGAATATACTCTCCAATATGTAACGAGGCAACTGTTTCCATTCACCATTTTTAGCCTTGAATTTTCTGTCAAATTAATGACTTAAAACTCACTGCTGAAGCTTTCGTACTGAAAAGTATCGTTCGTCAACACGCGTATTAGCCGTGTGTGTAAGAACAGCTTTTCTTTCCCTTGCGTTATTTCGGTAAGGATGCCCTGATCACACAGTTTCTTGAGGTATACCGACGCAGTTTGCCGTTTTGCAATACCACGTCTTACTAGGTCCTGAATCCTTATACAAGGTTCCTCGAAAAGCAGTTCAATCAATTCAGCACTGAACTGTCTTGGTAATGTTCGCCGCACTTCAGACTCGGTCTGCGCTCGCAGCGTTTCAATGACCTGTAACCGCTTCAGAGCCAATTGAGCGCACTCCGCCACTCCTCGCAACACAAACTCTATCCACTCGTGCCAGCACTGCTGTTGTGTGACAGCCACCTGCAGCCTCAAATATTCTGCGCGATTACGTCGATACCATGCGGGCAAGTTGAGTAAGGGTCGGTCGATCAAGAGCTCGTCAGACATCAGAAGACTGTCGACCAGCCTGACCACCGCATCATTGCCCGAGTTAAATGGCTGAATCACATTGAGTTGATAATGGGCAACGGCCATGATGATCAGCGGGTCCAGGCTACCCGCATCAACACGCACGAACTCCTGCCAATTCAGTAGCAACCGTTGCAGGGTCTCGGCACCGCACGGGGGCAAATAGTTTTCAAGTTGTCCTGATGCAGTTGGCGCTCCCCGCCGCAGCGATTCCGGCTTGCCATTGATATCAGTGGCCAGATCGAGCAGCAACGATATATCGAGCGGCTTATTCGTGGTGGCAGCAAATCCATTGGCCAACGCACGGTCAATTGCCAACACATGATCAATCGCCGGACTACGCTGGTGATCGGCGATCTCGTCTGCTGCCGGCAAACGAAATAACACTTCGATCGGGGTGGATACGCCGTCAAGAGACGCGTTTGCGTGAGCTTCCATGAGTGGAAAAACCCGCTGCAGCAATTGCTGGCTGCTAAACACAGAGGCACGAACGTTCAGCTCTGCCAACAACACCCTGGCCGTAATACAGGCTTTGAGTAACGATACGGTTTCAAGTTGGTTTTTAACGACCGTGTTGCCTACCGCAACAGGTGGCAACGACGGTGGTAACAATGGCAGATCGTCATACGCGACAGTGGGATCGTACGCTATGTCGATAAACGGCACCTGATTCAACATGTGGTCACTTATTCTCCGATAAACCGTGCCAAGCGGGAAGCCAGTCTTCCAATAAAGACCAACGGGTTTGACTCTGATACGAGCTTAATCAATCACGATAAGTGTACAACATTAAGCGCCTGTTTTAGATCATTAAGCAAGTCATCAAGATGCTCAATTCCAACAGCAAGCCGCAACAGATTTTCCGGTACGTTTGTTTCAGGCGGTTCTACGCTGTGTCGATGTTCTATCAGTGTTTCAACACCACCCAAAGAGGTCGCGCTGATAATCGTCTGCAATGCACCGGCAACCGCCAACGCCTCTCGTTTACCGCCACGCACCTGAAACGACAACAAAGAACCAAACCCGCCGGTCATCTGACGCGTCGCCAGCAGGTGCGCAGGATGACTTTCCAGTCCAGGATAGAGCACCGATTCAACCTGAGGTTGCTCCGACAAATATCGTGCAATCGACAATGCATTGGCGGACGCCCGCTCGACTCTGACAAACAGCGTGCGTAACCCTCTGACCAATAACCATGACTCAAACGAGCCAGGCACAGCACCGGCATCATGTCGATCAGCACAGAGACGACGCCAGCGCTCTCCATCCTCAGCGGTAATGACAGCCCCGGCCAACACATCACTGTGCCCGTTCAATGATTTGGTTGCCGAGTGCACGACCATATCCGCGCCGAGAATCAGTGGGCGCGTAAAAACCGGCGTTGCCGTGGTGTTATCGACCACCAATTGCGCCTGGTGCGCATGCGCAATGTCAGCCGCGCGCTGAATATCCGTGACTTGCATCATTGGGTTAGCCGGTGTTTCCACCCATACGATCTCTGCACGTTCATAACCCGCGAGGCAATCGCTGATGGTTTCGGCATCGGCCGGGTCGTAATACAGGGCTGTCACGTCGAATCGCTGACAGAAATTACGTGTCCACTGGGTGACACCCCAATACATCGACCGCGGCAACACAACAACATGGCCGGGCTCCAGTGTCTGAAACACGGCCGCAATAGCTGCCATGCCACTGGAGAACAGACGACATTCGCTGCCATGCTCTAACTCTGCAAGGATACGCTCTGCGATGACATAGCCAGGGTTATCGTCACGCCCGTAAACATGAGCCGCATTCAGGGGTCGATACTGATCATCCCGTGCAAACGTGGTCGACGGGTTGATCACCGGCGTGACACCACCGCCGTGCAAATCAAGAAAATGACCAGCTGTCGCCACAATGGTTTCCGGTGCTGATGATCGGTCAGAGCTGATTTTTGAACTCATAAAACTGCCTTTTTCCGGTTGTTATACGCCTTGGTACATCATCCTTGGTGCGTCACTCTTGGTGCGTTACACTTTGAGTCCATCCCCTCTCTCAGCGCGAACCTGGTTTCTACCACATCAATGGCACAACTGTATTTTTATTATTCCGCCATGAATGCGGGCAAGTCCACGTCACTGCTGCAATCGGCTTACAACTATCGCGAACAGGGTATGGATGTCATGCTCTACACAGCCGCCATTGATGACCGCTATGGTCGCGGCAAAATCAGCTCACGAATCGGCGTGTCGACAGAGGCACACATGTTCGACAACAGTACACAATTTCGCGATGAGGTCGATGCCCGAAAAACAAAAGGCGACGATATCGCCTGTGTGCTGGTCGATGAAGCTCAATTTTTAACGCGTGCTCAAGTGGACCAATTGGCAAGCCTCGTCGACGACACCAATACACCGGTTTTGTGTTTTGGGCTTAGAACCGACTTCCAGGGAGAGCTGTTTGCGGGATCGCAGCGCTTGCTGGCCATTGCTGACAAACTTCAGGAACTCAAAACGGTGTGCTCCTGCGGACGAAAAGCCACGATGACCATCAGACTGGATGAGCATGGTAATCCTGTGAATGCTGGCCTTCAGGTCGAAATTGGTGGCAATGATCGTTACGAATCAAAATGTCGCCGCCACTACTACGCGCTGATGGCTGGAGCACACGAGGCCCCCTAGCCCTTTACCTGAACCCCGCTGCACACCCGGTCTGCCCAGACTTGCATTTTGGAGGCTCGACTGTGGAGGCTGGATCTACGGGAGCTGGCCTCATACTGGCGCTAACCGTTGGCGAAGCGCTGCCACGTCGCAACATCAATATTACTGCCGCAGACCACCACACCCACCCGACGTCCGCTTAGCGGTTGGCGCAACGGACCGGTCAATGCAGCCAACGCCGCAGCCCCTGCAGGTTCTACGGCCAGCTTCATTTCCTCGAACATCAAACGCATGTGGGCTGCCATCTCGGCATCGCTGACCGTCACCATCTGATCCACATACTGCGCAACCAAACTGAACGAATACGGCATATGCAGCGGAGCGCCCAAGCTGTCTGCGATGGTCGATAACGCGACCCTCGATACCGGTGCACCCTGTTTGAGGCTTTCAGCCATGCCAGTCGCGCCCTCAGGCTCAACCCCGAACACCTGAATGGTCGGGTTTAGCTGTTTCACGGCAGCTGCAATCCCCGAAATCAGTCCACCACCCCCAACAGGCACTATCACCGCATCGAGTTGACCGGCATCTTCGAGCAGCTCCAGCCCCACTGTCGCAGTGCCCTCGCTGGTATGCACCCCCTCAAACGGATGCACCAGCGTTCTGCCCTCGTCACGCTGCAAACCCTCCACGGTTTGAATCAACGCGGCAATATCGTCGGCAAATTTGATCGTTGCACCATAACGCTGACACTGAGCCACCCGAAACGGGTTGGCGGTTTTGGGCATCGCCACCGTTGCAGAAATGCCAAGCGTCTGAGCGGCAAACGCTGTTGCGATAGCATGGTTGCCGGCCGAGAACGCCGTGACGCCACGGGCTTTTTCTTCGTCGCTCAGGTGCATCATCACATTTAACGCACCTCGCGGTTTAAAACTGCCGGTGCGTTGGAGCAGCTCCAGTTTGAACACAACATCTGTGTCCTCACCCACCCGCTCGGCCACCACCGGCGAATAACAGGGCACGGTCGGTGTGTGCAACAGATAGGGTGCTACTCTGGCCGCTGTCTCGCGTATGGCTTCGAGCGATGGCGCGGTTATCGGGGACTTGGGAGGCTGTTCCATTCAATCGTTCACAGGGTTAGGTGGTCTGTTGGATGAGGTTCACGGAGTATCGACTCTGGTTATGGACTCTGGTTCGCGCCTCGCTTGCGCACCTCAGTTGCGCGCCTTGGGTGTGCGCCTGCGTGCGCAGCTGCCGGGCAGTTGCCAGGGCTGCTGCAAGGGCTGCTGGTTAACCCTTGATAGGCATCTGATGTGATAGGCATCTGGTTAACATCTGGGCCTCTCCATAGAGCGGTACTGGCTAATTGCCGCGTCTGGTTCGGGCTGTTAGTCTTCGGCCGATAACCCCAGAGATACCAGTTATGACCCTCAAACTGAATGACAGCTCACTGCTAAAGACACAGGCGTATATTAACGGACAGTGGTGTGACGCCGATAGTGGTGCAACGCTTGATGTCGACGACCCGTCCACCGGTGCCGTTATCGCCAGTGTCGTCAAGTGCGGCACCGCAGAGACGCGCCGGGCGATTGAGGTTGCCGAAAAAGCGCAAGTCGATTGGCGCAACCGTCCGGTCAAGGAACGCGCGGCGCTGCTCAGACAGTGGTTTAACCTGATGATGGACCATCAGCAGGATCTCGCCGCCATACTCACCGCTGAACAGGGGAAACCGCTCGCTGAGGCTATGGGCGAAATCGCCTACGGCGCCAACTACATTGAATGGTTCGCCGAAGAGGCCAAACGTATGTATGGCGATGTGATACCCGCACCGGGCGGTGACAAGCGTATTGTGTGTATTCGCCAACCGGTCGGTGTCGTTGCGTGTATCACGCCGTGGAATTTTCCCAATGCAATGCTCACCCGAAAAATCGCACCGGCACTGGCCGCGGGTTGCACCGTTGTCTGTAAACCGGCCAATGCCACACCGCTGTCAGCTTACGCAATGATTGAACTGGCGCACCGCGCCGGAATACCCGCTGGCGTGATCAATATCGTCACTGGCAATACGGCACAGATCGGTGCCGAAATGACCAGCAATCCTATCGTGCGCAAACTGACCTTCACTGGCTCCACTGAAGTGGGCAAACAACTCATACAGGAATGTGCCTCGACCGTGAAGCGCACCTCCATGGAACTCGGCGGTAACGCGCCGTTTATCGTATTCGACGATGCCGACATCGATGCCGCCGTTGCTGGCGCGATGATTTGTAAATACCGCAATGCGGGGCAAACCTGTGTCTGTGCCAACCGCCTGTTTATCCAGGAAGGCATTTACGATGAATTTGCACAGCGCCTCGCGGCAGCGGTCGGCAACCTCAAGATGGGTAACGGGTTCGAGACCGGTGTGACCGTAGGACCATTGATCAACGATACCGCCGCCAACGATGTGATGGACTTTATAGACGATGCTGTCGCTAAAGGCGCTGATGTAGCCGTTGGTGGTTCGCGCTCCAATCTTGGCAGCCGATTTGTGCAACCCACTATTCTCAAAAATGTAGATCGTTCGATGCGCGTCTTTAGTGAAGAAATATTTGGCCCGGTCGCACCACTGTTTAAATTCTCCACAGAAGAAGAAGTCATTGAGCTAGCTAACGACACCGAGTTTGGTCTCGCCTGCTACTTTTATTCACGTGATATTGGTCGTGTCTGGCGAGTAGCCGAAGGTCTCGAATACGGTATCGTTGGCATTAACGAAGGTATTATCTCTAACGAGATGGCGCCGTTTGGCGGTGTTAAAGAGTCGGGCCAGGGCCGAGAGGGCTCACGCTACGGTCTCGATGACTACACCGAAATCAAATATATGTGCATGGGCGGCATCTGACGCCGAAGTTAAATGACATGGGCGGCATCTGACGCCGAAGTTAAATGACACGGGCGGCATCTGACGCCGAAGTTACATGACACGGGCGGCATTTGACGCCGAAGTATCATGGCATGAACTGCATTTGGCGCCAGGGTTATTTCATTCAGGGATTATATTATTTCAGTGGCGGCACGTATCAGTGCCGCAGTGTAGTCGTGCTGCGGTGATTCAAATATCTGGTTAACATCACCCTGCTCGACGACCTGTCCCTGACGCATCACCAGCAATTGGTTTGACATCGCACGTACTACCGTCAGATCGTGACTGATAAACAAATACGACAAACCAAAGCGCTGTTGTAATTCGCGCAACAACTCAACCATCTGTACTTGCACCGCGCGATCAAGTGCAGAAGTCGGTTCATCCAAAATGATCAGCGCGGGTTTTAATATCATCGCTCTTGCAACCGCAATTCGCTGACGCTGACCACCGGAAAATTCGTGCGGATACCGAAACCTCGCATCCTCAGGCAGACCGACCGTTTGCAGCGACTCAATAACGCGGGTTTCATTCTCTTGCGAGCTTCCGCCCAACTGATGCGCCAGCAACCCTTCCAAAATAATCTGCCCCACTGACATACGCGGACTTAAGCTGCCATACGGATCCTGAAACACTATCTGCATGTGCCGTCGTGCTTCACGCAGTGCTTTTCGGTCCAGACCAGACAGCGCCTCACCCATAAACAACACAGATCCCGTTGACGGTATCAATTGCAGTAGCGCCAGTGCCAGCGTCGATTTACCGCTGCCACTCTCGCCAACAATACCCACTGTCTCGCCTTCACGTAAGGTGAGCGACACGCCATCAACGGCCTTGACATAACCGGTGGTGCGACGTAACAACCCTTTTTTAATTGGGAACCATACTTTTAAATCAGTGGCCTCCAGCACCACCTTGGCATTTTCTGCCACCGATGGCGCACGCCCCCGAGGCTCGGAGTCGATCAGTTCTTGGGTATACGGATGCTGCGGGTGATCAAATACCGATTGAGTGTCACCGTGTTCAACAATACGGCCATGTTGCATAACGCATACTCGGTGCGCCACATTTCGTACCACTGTCAGGTCGTGGGTAATCAGCAATATTGAAAGCGATAATTTTTTCTGAATCTCCACTAACAACGACAGTATCTGCGCTTGTATCGTGACATCCAACGCAGTAGTCGGTTCATCGGCAATCAGTATATCGGGTTCATTCGCCAGTGCCATCGCAATCATGACACGTTGTCTCTGGCCGCCCGACAGCTGGTGCGGATAACTGCCCAATCGGTCTTTAAAATTTTCAAGGCCCACAAGATCGAGTAGTTCAAGCGTACGTGTCCGCGCCTCGGATGCGTTCAGACCCTTATGCTCCAACAACACTTCGTTGATTTGCTTTTCAAGCGTGTGTAATGGATTCAGTGATGTCATCGGCTCCTGAAAAATCATACCGATACGATCACCGCGCATGGCCATCAGTTGATCTGCAGGCGCACCGACTAATTCATCACCCTTAAAGACAATACTGCCGGACGGATGTCGCGCTAACGGATAGGGCAACAGTTGCAACACCGATAACGCTGTTACCGACTTGCCAGAGCCGCTCTCACCCACCAATGCCAGTGTCTCGCCACGATACAGCTCAAACGAGACATCACTGACTACCGGTGCTGTATCCTGGCCACCGAATACAACCGACAGATCATTCACCTGTAACAGCGCCTGGCTACCGGTCTGGTCGCCGGTCTGGTCGCCGGTCTGGCCACCGGTCTGGCCGCTTACCTGAGCGTGTTTCTGAGTGTTTTTGTGCTCTGTCACCTTACGTTTCCTGCAGCACTTTTCTGGGATTAAACGCATCGCGTACCGCTTCACCGATAAAGATCAGCAAACTCAACATTAAGGCGAGCACGATAAAACCACTTAACCCCAACCAAGGCGCTTGCAGATTTGACTTGCCCTGCGCCAACAGCTCACCCAACGACGCAGACCCAGGCGGAAGCCCGAAGCCAAGAAAATCAAGTGAAGTCAGCGTCGTGATAGAACCATTCAGAATAAACGGCAAAAACGTCAGCGTCGCGACCATGGCATTGGGTAACACATGTCTGTAGAGCACGGTCCATCGGCCTACACCGAGTGCCGATGCTGCTCGTACATAATCAAAATTACGCGCCCGCAAAACCTCAGCGCGCACCACACC